>JAKAPE010000310.1 GCA_021811945.1 Pseudomonadota bacterium
GCGTTCGAGCTGGCGCTGAAACACCTCCTCAACGGCCATGGCGGCGCCTCGCGGGGCACGCTGCGCAATCTCGTGGACAGGGCTAGGAAAGGCGGCTTGCTTCCTGCGCTCACGCCGGGGGCCAATGCCCTTTCCGATCCGATCGAAGCGCTCATCGCCCTGCGCAATGGTCTTTCCCACGGCACCTCGGACATCCATTCACCCGGGATGGCGTTGGAGATAGTGGAGGCTTGCGCGTTTTGGATCACCCACCTTTATCCGCCTGCGCTTTAAGCGGCCGCCCAAGACCTCGATTGCCGGCTATCGCCAGCCGGACTAGCGCTCACTGCGAGCCTCGCGAATTACTCACTCAGTTCGCCACTGCAAGCTCACATGCTCACAAGCCGCTTTAGATTCTGGAGGATCGCGCCCTCGGTAGCCTCCGGCGACAGATTCCGCACGATCGCCAATTCGCCGACTGTATGCCGAACGTCGCGCGGCCGGAGCGGCCGTCCGTCCCGTTCCACGAACGGGCCGTCGGTTTCGGTGACCAGACGGTCGAGTGGAAGGCTTCCAACTAAGTTCCGGTGCTTCGGCGATCGCAGCATCTCACCGTTGATGGAGAAATAGCAGCCGAGAGCGACTGCGCGGCTTGCTTCTGCCGCCGTGCCCGTAAACCAGTGCAGGACAACGCGACCACGGTCCTGCGGCAGCGCACGTTCGATATGGTTGAGCACTTTGCTCGCCGTGCGGATGCTGTGAACGGTCAATATTTTTCCGCCCTGTTCAGCGCAAGCGCGCAGGACGCGTTCAAACACTCGCTCTTGTGCCGGGAAGCTGCGGTAGAAGCGGGGGCCGGCATCCAGACCGACCTCGCCGACATAGCGCGCATCCGCGAGGTAGCGTTCGAAAATGGGCAATTCGTTTTCGCGCTCGGCGACGAGCTGTGGGTGAAGGCCGAGTGCGATACGAACACGGGCGGACTTCGCCGCTAACTCCCGGTTGCGGGGCCAGGCCTTCGGCGTGGTCGTGACCGCGAGCGTCGCCACGCGCTCCCGATCGCACTCTGCAATAACAGCCGCATGGTCTTCGTAGAGATCGACATGACAGTGGAAGTCGACCCAACGCGGCGGCGATTGGTTATGGGTTTCCGTCATAGGGGACGAGCTCGGACGCCCTGCAACAGCCGGCCGACCTCCTGAAGGCCTGCGACGTAGACGGCCTCATAGTCCGAGAGCCTGGACGGATGGTCGATTAATGGTCCAGGTCGGTGAATATCGAATCTGGCACGCCCAGGTTTCCGCGCTAGCCGCGAGAGCGCGAGTTGGAAGGATCGCACGTGCTCGCCCTCTGCCTTGTTGGTGTCGAGGACTTGTGCCCGAAGATCGGCGACACGATAGGGCGTGTCGTCCGCGCCAAGACCCTCCAAGATCGCAGCGCGACGGATGAGACACGGCACACACCGTCCGCAATGTTTGGGCGTTCTCTCATTCGGATCCGGATCGTAGCGACGACTTCCCGGCGATGAGCACGACATCGTGTGCTTTGCCTCCTTCCGGAGGAATGAGACGTCGGCGCATCCCTTTGCCATCTGCCCCTTCGTCATAAAGGCGTATGGATTTTCCAACCTGACGCTGAGGCCGAGACCGTTCAGCAGATCCCCAAATCGCGCCATGTAGAATGGATGGGTCGTGCGCGTGCTGAGCGCACCAATCCGGAGAGGGTCGAGGGGCACGTTCAGCGAGATCAGGCCATTCTCGGGTACCTGCACGACCATGTTGCCGCCGATCGCGTCTGCCGCCATAACCGCCAGCGCGAAGAATAGAAACGAGCGCCCCCTCAGCGTGTCTTCGACCGTGGAGTGCTCCACCGTATCGGTCGGGAACCCAACCCTCGCCCTAATGTGGTGAATGGTTGTTCCAGTGAACCGGCGGTTCAGCCTTTCTGCGCAATAGGTTTGGTGGGTGCTGGTGATGCCATCCCAATAGTGGCTCACCAACATCGGCACTTCGCCGCGCGTCAGCAGGTCAATCGTGCCAATGAAACTATCTAGCCCGCCGGAGAACAGACAGACCGTCGTTGGATTTGTGGTGCGCAGCCGGGTCGGTTTCGGTGCGAGATCTCGGGTGCCCGCGGCGCGAGGGCGGAAGTGAACACCCCAGCGGTCGCCGGTCAGGAAGTTCAATGTCGTCACGATCAGTGAGGCCAGCCCACTCCAGCGCGCAACGTCATGCACCGGCAAATGTAAGTCGATCTCGCGGGTCCAGGCGTCCTGCGCGTCCGCGGCACGCGAGATGCGTGTGTCGGCGGCCGTGATTGCCGCAGCCAATAGAGCCAAGTCGACTGCCGTTTCGGAGGGGCGGAGGCCGAGCTCGCAAAGCTGATCCAGAGCCTGGCCCAACCCGTAGCCTGGTCGGAATTCGCCATCAACGAAGTTAATCTCCGTTTCGTGTGTGTCCGCCCGACTAGCGGACACTTTCACTGTGTCTCCCGGCCCGAGCCGGCCGATGATCGAGTGATGTGTCATGCTGCGGCCTCCCCGGCGACGGCAACGAGTTCGAAGGCGGTCTCGTAGATCTGATTGACGACGCTCTCGATATCGCGGTCGGACAAACGCTCCAGGCCTTCGAGCCTTCCCGCGAGCTGTCCACGCGTTGCGCCCTCGACAAAATCGTGAAGTTGCGCCTGTGCGCTTTCCACAGCAGCTATGTCATCAGGCAGGGTGATGCCTCGTCCGCCGAGGTCGGCCATAACCCGCCCCTCGATTGATCGGGAAATGAAGTCCAGGAAGACGTCCTGAAGCTGCTGCGGTGTAAGAGTGTCGAAGCTGCCAACGCCGGATTCCGCCAGGTCGCCGATCGTTTCTAGCATGGCTTGGCGCGCAATCGCGTCGTCGACCGCACCGCCGGGCGGGCAGATGAATTCCAGAATGGCAACGAAGACATCGGCTGCAGGCTGTGCGGCCAGCCCCGCCAGGTTTAGCTGCCGTAGCGTTTCAGTTGGCCCAAGCCGCTGGAAGTCGCGGACGACACCAAGCAAACCGCTGGCCGCCGCGCGCGACGAACCCATGCGTCGCGCGGCCCTGCGGGCGCCGCCGGTGCCACTACGCACATAGCCGGACAGTGCGCTGCCGAGCGAGCTACGGCTGCCGGTCCTTGCAAAGCGCGTGAAATTTCCCCGCGCGCCACCCAGACTACCGGTGCCTTGTGTATCCGGACGCGGCGGCGTGCGCGGAACGGTCGGAGCAGCGGGCGCTAAGGGCTGCGTCGGTTGCGGCGCTGACGGTCCGCCCGGCGCTGCTGGTGCATTCGGAGGCGCGGGCGCCGTTGCCGGAGGTCGAGGCTGGGTCGGCGGCGTCGGGTCGTCGACGAAGGACGGAACGAGGCCGCTGGTGGGTCCGCCATAGCTCTTTGACGTGCCCATCCGATCAACTCCGCCGCAATCTGCTGATGCCCTGTGCGGCCTTTTGTAGAATCGAATTTTCCGTCTGCTCGGCCCAAGATCGCAGCGTCGTCTGGTACTCGGCCGCGATGCCGGTATCCGTAAAGCACGCTCCCCAACTGGAGGCCGCCCAGCTTCCGACCTTGGCCGCGGGCAACTCGCGGATGAACTCCAAGAGCCGGCGTTGTAGCGTCGGATGCGCCTCAACCAATCGAACGAGACCGTCCGCCCCTTTGGGCTTCGCCGTGAAGTTATCGTCCTGGAGAATTCGGCCACGGATTGCCTCAAATACTTCCTCGGGCTCTGGCCCCGTGAGCTTTGCAATCTCGGCGGCGGCGCCGCGGACCATCATCGTCGGGCCCATCAGCTTCTCTACGAGGCCCTCTAGGTGACTTGCTGCGGCCAGCCCGCCCAACGAGCTACGCTTATCGCGTGTGACGAACACATATGGCCGCAGGTCGACCCCTTTCAGCGCCGGGTCGATCGCCGCCCAGCCCTTCGCCCATTCGTTCTTCTCCCATTCTACGGCTTCGGCGGGGAGCGGCTCGGGAGCGGAGCGCGGAGCCCTACGCCCGCCCTTGCCGGTGGGCCTTTCATCGTCATCCTCCTCCGGAGCGGGCGAGCGGACATGCTCCTCGAATCGACGGACCGCCTCAGGTTGACCGTCGGGGTGATTGGCTGCGAGACGTGCGATCTGTTCGTAAAAGTCTGGATAGAACCGCTCGGCGAGCATGATTTTGGCCAACACCGGGCGTTGAATGTCGGCACCGAAACCACGCGCCTCGGCAATGGCATGCCGCAACATCATGGAATTGAGGAAGCGTTTGATCTGACGCGGATTGCCGCGGGTGCCCTCGCTTAGAATCTTCGTCACGTGGGCGCTGATCACAAGCGCCTGGTCAACTTCGGGCGGCATCTTGCCCGCCATGGCCTGCTCAACAGTCCTTCGGTCCAGGCCACGGCTCTTCCACGGCCGTCTCATATCTTCACGAGCTGATGTGAGCAGACTGAGGAACCGTGGGTCGTCCGAGCCGAGCGCGTTCTCCGCGAGCAGAAGGGTCACGTACACACGTGTCTCGGCGACGCCGAGCGCAGGAATGCGGAACGGGACCTGAATCAGCTTTTCCAGATAATTGCGCGCATAGCTGACCGGTCCAGAGCTAGGCGGCAGGTCGGGGAAGTGCTCACGCACGGCATACTCGATCATCAGCTCATCGGCGCCGATGACGAAGGCCGTGCGCTCGACGAACAGAAACAGGCGAATCGCCTCTAGCGTCGCGATCGCTGTTTTCGGCAAACAGCGGTCGAGATCGTCGACGATGACGACGAGTTGGTCGATATCGGCTGCATCGAGCAGCTCCTTGAACTCCTTGCGGAACGCATGAATGTGCTCTGGGAGGTTATCGCTTTCCTCCGGCGCTTCCTTGATGAACTCGCCTGCCTTTTCGGCAACACTCTTCAGGTCCTCGAT
>JAKAPE010000043.1 GCA_021811945.1 Pseudomonadota bacterium
CGCGTTGGCTTGCAGCGGACGCGGCACCAGATCCTTGGCGGTCTCGAATTTGCGCAGGAGCCGCTGCATGTTGTCGGCATAGGCGGCGCCTTCTTCGGTATAGCGCGCGTAACGGTCGCGCGAGGTGCCGCGGGTGAAGAACGACCCCTTGGTCGGATGCGTGCCCGGAAAGGTGCGATAAGGGATGCCGTCGCCGTCGACATCGAGATAGCGGCCGAATTCCCGGCTGGCTTCGAGCGCGGCTGAAGTCATCACCTTGCCGCGGTCGTACTTGCGGCCGTCGTCCCAGGCAAGCGGCCGGGCAAGGCGATGGTTCATGCCGATATCGAGGTCCATCATCACGAACACCGGCGTCTGCAGTCGGTCGGCGAGGTCGAAGGCGGCGGCGCCGAAATCGAAGCATTCCGCAGGATCCTCGGGGAACAGCAGCACGTGTTTGGTGTCGCCGTGGGAGGCGTAGGCGCAGGAGAGGATATCGGCCTGCTGCGTGCGGGTCGGCATGCCGGTCGATGGTCCCGCCCGTTGCACGTCGAAGATCACGGCGGGAATCTCGGCAAAATAGGCGAGCCCGAGAAATTCCTGCATCAGCGAGATGCCGGGGCCGGAGGTGGCGGTGAAGGCGCGGGCGCCGTTCCAGGCGGCGCCGATCACCATGCCGATGGAAGCAAGCTCATCTTCCGCCTGAACGATGGCGAATTTGTTCTTCTGCGTTTGCGCGTCGACGCGCAGGCGGCGGCAGTGGCGCGTAAACGCCTCGGCGAGCGAGGAGGACGGCGTGATCGGATACCAGGCGCAGACCGAGGCGCCGCCGTAGACGGCGCCGAGCGCTGCGGCGGAATTGCCTTCTATGAAGATGCGGTCGCCTACCGCATCGGCGCGCTTGAGCCGCAGGCCGATCGGGTGGGTGAGATTCGTCATCACCCAGTCGCGGCCAAGGTGGAGCGCATGCTTGTTGGCATCGAACAGCTTCTCCTTGCCCTTATATTGCTCGGCGATCAGCTTCTCCATTTCGGCTATGTCCACGTCGAGCAGCGCCGAGAGCGCGCCGACATAGACGATGTTCTTGAACAGCTGGCGTTGGCGCGGCTCGCTGTATTCGCGATTGCAGATGGCGGTGAGCGGCACGCCGATGACGGTGATGTCGCCGCGCAGCTTCGAATGCGGCAGCGGCTTGGTCGAATCGTAGAAGAGGTAGCCGCCGGGCTCGATGCTTGCCACGTCCTCGCTGAAGGTCTGCGGATTCATGGCGATCAAGAGGTCGGTGCCGCCGCGGGCGCCGAGATGGCCGGCCTGCGAGACGCGCACTTCATACCATGTCGGCAGACCCTGGATGTTGGAGGGGAAGATGTTGCGCGGGGCGGCCGGGATGCCCATGCGCAGCACCGCGCGCGCGAACAGTTCGTTCGCGCTCGCGGATCCCGAGCCGTTGACGTTGGCGAAGCGGACGACGAAATCGTTTACGCGTTGGATTGGCATGCTTGTTCCGCGTGAGTGATATCGATGAGATATTTTTGCATGTCCCACGCTCCGGTGGGGCAGCGTTCGGCGCACAGACCGCAGTGCAGGCAGACGTCCTCGTCCTTGACCATGATGCGACCGGTCTTGAGGCTGTTGCCGATGTAGAGGTCCTGGCCGAGGTTCTTTGCCGGCGCGTTGAGCCGCGCGCGCAGCTCGGCCTCCGCGCCGTCTGCGGTAAAGGTGATGCAGTCCATCGGGCAGATGTCGACACAGGCGTCGCATTCGATGCACAGTTGCCCGGTGAAGACCGTCTGCACGTCGCAGTTCAGGCAGCGCTCGGCCTCCTTGAGCGCGAGATCCAAGTCATAACCGAGTTCGACTTCGGCCCTGATGTCGCGCAGCGCCACGGCCTTGTCGCGATGCGGCACCAGAAAACGCTTGTCGAGCGTGATCTCGTTGTCATAGCTCCATTCGTGGATGCCCATCTTCTGATGGATGACCGTCATCTGCGGCGGCGGACGGACATTGATATCCTCGCCGCGGCAATACCTGTCGATCGAAACCGCGGCGTCGTGGCCGTGCGCCACCGCCCAGATGATGTTCTTCGGGCCGAAAGCGGCGTCTCCGCCGAAGAACACCTTTGGATGGGTGGACGCCATGGTCTTGGTGTCGACCTTGGGCATGTTCCATTTGTCGAATTCGATGCCGCAATCGCGCTCGATCCAGGGGAATGCGTTCTCCTGGCCGACCGCGACCAAAACATCGTCGCATGGGAAATGCTGATCCGGCTCGCCGGTGGGAATGAGTTCGCGGCGGCCATTGGAGTCGCGCGCCGCCTTAACCTTGACGAATGTGACGCCGGTGAGCCGGCCATTGTCGTGGGTGAATTCCTTCGGCACCAGATAATTGAAAATCGGGATGTCCTCGCGCATGGCGTCCTCCTTCTCCCAAGGGGACGCCTTCATCTCCTCGAAGCCGGAGCGCACCACGACTTTGACGTCCTCGCCGCCGAGCCGGCGCGAGGAGCGGCAGCAATCCATGGCGGTATTGCCGCCGCCGAGCACGACAACACGCTTGCCGATGCTGTCGATGTGGCCGAAGGAAACGCTGGCGAGCCAGTCGATGCCGATGTGGATATTCTTCGCCGCCTCCTTGCGGCCCGGAATGTCGAGGTCGCGCCCGCGCGGCGCGCCGCAGCCGACGAAGATGGCGTCGAAATCCTCCGCCAGCAGCGCCTTCATGCTGTCGATGCGCTTGCCGCCGATGAAGGTGACGCCGAGATCGAGGATATAGCCGCATTCCTCGTCCAGCACCTGTTCCGGCAGGCGGAATTTCGGAATTTGCGTGCGCATCATGCCGCCGGACAGCGGGTCCTGGTCGAACACCACGCAGTCGTAGCCGATGGGCGCCAGGTCGCGCGCTACGGTAAGCGAAGCAGGACCGCCGCCGACGAGGGCGATACGTTTGCCGTTCTTTTTCTCCGCCGGCTTGGGCAGGCGGGTGCGGATGTCGTCCTTGAAATCAGCGGCGACGCGTTTGAGCCGGCAGATCGCGACTGGTTCCTTCTCGACGCGGCCACGCCGGCAGGCCGGCTCGCACGGCCGATCGCAGGTGCGGCCAAGGACACCAGGGAACACGTTCGATCCCCAATTGATCAGATAGGCGTCGCTGTAACGGCCGGCTGCGATCAGGCGGATGTATTCGGGAACCGGCGTATGTGCAGGGCAGGCCCACTGGCAGTCCACGACCTTGTGGAAATAGTCAGGAGCCGCAATGTCGGTAGGTTTCATTCCATTCCTCTTGCACGCAGCACTCCGCCTTTTCTCCGGCGGTACGTCACACTGCTGCGCGGATCGGCTTTTTCCTGCAGCTTCTTCCTTGCGGCTTCGCGCTGGCGCCGAATCCGGACGCGGATAGTAGTCGAGCGGGGCATCGATGGCTACCGCTTGTCCTTGTTATAATAAGTCTTTGTCGTTTGCGCCGTTTTACCGCTGGGCTGTTGCGGTTGCGAAAGGCGAGTGATGACAGGCCAACCCCGAGAACGTAAGAGACTGAATATGTTGACAATTTTGTGGCCGGCCATTAATTGCGATGCAATAATTGCGATGATAACGCGACGCCGCGCCGCATGCTCTGTCAGCAATTGTGATCTCGTCTACCGCCAAAGTATGATGCGTGATCTGTTGAGCAGGAATGCTCCCTTGGAGAGCCCGATGGAAGCGGCGCGTCGCGCGATGCGCCCGGTGCTGCGGCGGCGCTTTTATGCCAAGGCCACTATCGCCGCCGTCGATCAAGGCTACGCCGTTTTCCTCGACGGCAAGTTGGCGCGCACGCCGGCGCGCCGCGTTCTTGCCGCACCCGCTCGTGCCTTGGCGCTGGCGCTCGCCGCCGAATGGGAGGCGCAACGCGAGACGATCGATCCGGGCAAGATGCCGCTGACGCGGCTCGCCAATGCCGCCATCGACGGCGTCGCCGATCGATCCGGTGCAGTCGCGGCAGAGGTGGAAAGCTATTTCGCGTCGGACCTCGTGTGCTACCGGGCTGGTACTCCCCAGGGCCTGGTCGAGCGCCAATCGCGACACTGGGATCCGATCCTCGCCTGGGCGCGCGAGGCGCTTGGCGCGCGCCTGAACCTGGCCGAGGGCGTGGTTCACGTCGCCCAGCCGGACGCCGCGCTCGCCGCCGCTCGCGCCGCCATCCCCGCCGATCCGTGGTGCCTCGGCGCCGTGCATGCGGCGACGACGCTCACCGGCTCGGCGCTCATTGCGCTCGCGCTGGCGCGCGGGTTCCTGTCCGCCGATGACGCGTGGCAGGCCGCCCATGTCGACGAGAATTGGAACATGGAACAATGGGGCCGCGACGAGATCGCGATCGAGCGCCACGCCTTCCGTCTTGCGGAGTTTGAAGCGGCCGCGGCGGTGCTGCGGACGCTAGGCGGATGATCACGGCGTAATCCGCGTTCACTGCAATATGCCGGCTATTTGGCTCGCCTTACGAAGTCGGCGAGGTCTTCGAGCCGGTGCTGCCAGAATAGGGCGACGCGCTTGTTATTCTGCACGTCCTCGCAATTTGCTGGGCTGAAAACTCCGCTTAAGACGGCGGCGGGAATGACCTGTGCTGCCCCGAGTTGGCGATACCAGGTCTCCGCCTTGCCGCCGGTGTCGTGTACGAGGCGCTTATATGAATTGACAGCGGAATTGGAGACTTTGCATTCGATCGGCATCACGCGACTGTCGCGCAACCTCACAACGACATCGGCGCGGGTGCCGGCAAGACGCGTTTCACCGCAAAATTCACCTGGATTCGGCGCCGCTGTCAGCATCGGTATTTCACGCACGGCAACTTCGATGAACCCCGCGTTCTTGAGCAGGTCTTTGACGGCTTGTTCCTGAGCTTCCTGAGATGCGCTCCGACGATGGGTCTCGACTTCGCGCGCCGCGGCCAAGGCGGCGGAGGCGACGACTGCGGTATCGCGTTCTTCCTTTGTGGGTTGGCGATCGTGAGCCACCCACGGGAAGCGATGAGGATCAACAATAGCGAGCACGGTATCACGGATGCGCGTTGCGTCACCCGGTTCGACGCGAAGGCGTGACGGCGTGAGGGTCGCATCGGCGACGGTCATGAGATCATCAGCCGAAATGGGAGGGGCGGTGAGATAGCGAAAGGCCTTCTGCTCGTTCCTGCCTTCCACAAGATCAGCGATCAGTGCGGAGTCAACCGGGTCTTTGGCAATATCGGGAAGTCTTTCGACCAGCTTGCCAAAGATCGCGGCGAACTGATCGAAAAACCGATTATACAGGTCAAGTGGCTCGTTGATGCGCTCATTGCGAAACGCGCGCGTCGCCGTGCGAACGTCCGCTTGCAGTTCGGCGAGCGGCCACTGCTTGGGCGATGCCTTTTTCTTCGGCGAGATAGCCATGAATATCTTCTAAGCGCGGGACCCGGAGTCGCTCAAGTTCCTTTGGCTCGAACTTCACAAGACCGCCGGCATAGACACGGCCGCCGCAGGTGCTGGTATGGCTCCTGAGATAACTCAAGATGGCCCTCAAGTCCGGTATATTGATGGATTGGCGGGGGTAGAGGCCGTGCGCGATATTGAGGTGCCTGGCCTTGGCGGAATTCAGAACAAAGGCCGGCGGCTGACGAGCCATGTAAGTGACCAGCATTGTCGCAGGCGACCGCAGTTCTATTGCCCACCAAGCTCGACGTTGCTGAGCGACATAACTGTCCTCGGCGCCAAGCGTTTTTGCCCAAGCCAAGTACTTTCGCACATCCTTAAGCTCATCGGGGAGCAATTCATCCAATGAAATGGGTAAGTCCACGACCCGCCTCAGGCCATTTGCGGAAACAAGCTCGGCTCCGGCAGCAAGGAGCTCGCGACCTTTGGTCACCGTCGGACGTAAAAAGCGCCGCGGAATCAACCGGGCCATGTCACCGGCAATCCATGCGGCATTGGCACCCGTAACTTGCCCTCGGTGGGCGCGAAAAAGTTCACCAAGTTCAATAAACCCGTTCGGAGTCGGCTTATGCTCACGCAAGAAGACGGACCACTTGTGAGATTTTGCGATCTGGTCCCATTCAATGGCATGACCCTTGTCCAAAGGCGCCAACTCTTCGAGTTTGTGGACCGCACGCATATTAAAATGCGTCGGCCGGTCGCCGACGCGAAAGCATGTCACGGCCCCGGTAGTGAATGCATCGGCGAAAGGTTGGGCTTTGGGGTCGATGACGTGCACGGCAGAGCCGCCCAGTCCATCAACCAACATACCCCGAAGCGCGGAACCGTAGTTCACATCGAGCCATTCGGCTGAAGTTATAAAAGCGCCATAGTCGCCGTGGTTGGCGATTTCGCGCGTCCGCAGGAAAAAATGAATATGCAGGCCAGCCAGCTTGCTCGCCTTAAAGCCGAATCGGCGCGCGGTCGCTTCAAACCACCTTTTCCAGCGATCGCCAATTTCATGATGTCTCACGTATGGAGGGTTACCGATAAAGAGCGTATTGCCCGGACAAGCGGGCAAATCGACCTCGCGGTAGTCGGCGAGCTCAAGATGCAGACGGCGCGAATAACCCAGAATGCACGCATTTGCGCGCGCCATCAAAAGAGCCAGCGGGTCAATGTCGACGCCAATGAGGCTGGCATCGGGGAAGGCTTTTGCCGCCGCTGACATGAAGCGGCCTGAACCGATCCCGGGATCTATGACGCGATCGGGCCGCGGATCAACGCTCTTGGCCCACGAAACCATGGCATCGACGATTGGGAGCGGCGTATATGTGGCTCCCTTCTCGCGGCGTTTTTCAGGTGAGCGATGTCGGCAGAATCCGTCGCCGAGAACGTCTTCGCCTTTTGCAATTCGTTCGCGGCATTCGGCAACGATGCTTTTTTCGATCGGTCTCGCCTTCGAAGCAAGTCTACGCTCGCCTGCGGTCAGTATCGATGGCTGGTCTATTAAGGCGCAGGCGATGGAGACGAGCTTCCACTCCCCGGCGTTCATGATTTCTCCTTCGGCGGGTGCTTCTCGTAGAGAGCCCACATCTCCTCCAGCAATGTTTTCAGTCGTATTTGGCGGCGGCCGGCCTCCGCCTTGATCTTGCTGGCAAATTCTGGGGATAAGCTGAAGCCTACGATCCGACGCGACCTTTGCTTGGGCCTCTCGCCTTCGAGTGCGCGCTTCATGCAACGAAGGACTAGTCGACTCGTCGACTCGGTGCAATCTTTTCAGCGTTGATACGATGGCTTTCCACCTCTCTGAATTTTCAGTGGTGTCCTCTTGCTCCAGGCGATTGAGAAGCCACGACATAGCCGCATTAGAACAAACGGCGAACGACTAGTCAATAGCACCCTCACGCTTCAATTGCGCCCTCGCGCCCATGTTGGCGGGCGAGCGGCCGAGGGCGATGCACAGCCACTTGCGCGCTCGGTCGTCGTAAACGATCATGCCGTAGGCTGTCGCCGGTTGACCGGCGGAATTTGTGGAATGTCGCCGTGACCGAGGTTGTTTCGCTGGAAAGGCTTGCCCGCCAAATCCGCTCCGGGATGAAGATCGCGGTGCCGGCCGATTATTGCGGCGTCGCCATGGCCGCCACGGCAGCCATTATCGCGCACCGCCCGGAAAACCTCCATCTGGTCTGTGTGCCGGTCAGCGGCATGCAGGGCGACATGCTGATCGGCGAAGGTCTCGTGGGCACCCTCGAAACGAGCGCCGTGACCTTGGGGGAGGCCGGCGGCGCTCCGCGCTTCGTCGATGGCGTGCGCACGGGCGCCTTCCACCTCATGGATGCCACCTGCCCGGCCATACATTCCGGCCTGATCGCCGCCCAGAAAGGCGTGCCGTTCCTGCCGATACGCGGCATCCTCGGCAGCGATCTACTGGAAACGCGGACCGACTGGAGAATCATCGACAATCCGTTTGCCGAGAACGATCCGATCGTCATCGTGCCGGCGATTCATCCGGACATTGCCTTGTTCCACGCGCCCGAGGCCGATCGTTTCGGCAACGTGCGCGTGGGCCGTCGGCGCGAACTGCTGACCATGGCGCACGCTGCGAAAGCGACACTCGTCACCGTGGAGCGGTTGAGCGACACGTCGCTTCTGCGCGACGAGAGTTCGGCGGCTGGCGTTCTGCCGGCGCTGTACGTCGATCGGATCGCCGTCGCTGCGCGCGGCGCTTGGCCGCTCGGTCTGTGGGGCGAATATCCGCCCGACAACGCCGAGATCGCGCGCTATGCCGCGATGGCGCGCACGCCGGAAGGTTTTGGGGCCTATATGGACACATTCGCGCGCCGCTGGCGCGAGGCCGCGTGAGCTGCGGCCACCGTCGATGACGCCCGCTTATTCGAGCCGCGAGCTCCTGATCGCGACCATCGCCGATCTTCTCGATGGCGTCCGTCACGTCGCGGTCGGCGCCTCTTCGCCTATTCCCGCCGCCGGCGCCATGCTGTTGCGCGCCCGCAACGAAGCCAACGGCCGCGATGACGTGCGCATTTCCATCCTCGGCTCGCAGCAACACAATTTTTTCACCAACGGCGGAGTCGAATTATTCGACTGCGCGGCGCAAGGGCGCATCGATGCCTTTTTTCTCGGCGGCGGGCAGATCGATGGGCAAGCGAATATCAATCTCTTGGGGACGGGTTCATATCCGCGCAACGATGTGCGCTGGCCCGGCTGTTTCGGTTCAGCGTTTTTGTATTTCCTGGTGCCGCGCGTCATTCTGTTTCGCGAAGAACATACGCGCCGTGTCTTGGTGGACAAGGTCGATTTTGTCAGCGCTGCCGGAATGACCAAAGGAGTCGTGCGTCGTGGCGGGCCTTATGCGCTTCTGACGAACAGGGCCCTATTTTCTTTTGATCGCACCCGCGGACGCTTCGTCTTGCGCAGCCTGCATCGCCGCTCCACCGCTGCCGAGGTGCGGGCGAACACCGGCTTCGATTACGATTCACCCGCTGATCCGCCGCCGACGCCGGGGCCCGACGCTGCGACGCTCGCCGTTTTGCGCGGCCGCGTGACACAAGAGCTCGCAGAGACCTATTCGCAGTTCGCGGCAATGCTGCTTGGCGAGCGCGACGCGCAGCAAACGTAGGCACTGTCCGTGCCAGACAATAACGGCGCAGTCATCCTCCTGTCACGCTCATATGTCGCGCCAGTACCGGCCGCTGATGCCGGCGATCGATGATGAAATCGTGGCCCTTGGGCTTGCGCGAGATTGCCTGTTCGATGGCGGCGTGGAGGAGGTCGTCGGCTTCCGAGGCGCGCAGCGGCTGGCGCAGGTCCGCGGCATCCTCCTGGCCGAGGCACATATAGAGCGTGCCGGTGCAGGTGACGCGCACGCGATTGCAGGATTCGCAGAAATTGTGCGTCAGCGGCGTGATGAAACCGAGCCGGCCGCCGGTCTCCGCAACGCGCACGTAGCGGGCGGGGCCGCCCGTTCGATAGTCGAGGTCTTCGAGGGTAAGTCGTTCGGAAAGGCGCGCGCGCACAAGCGACAGTGGCAAATACTGCTCGAGACGGCCTGCGCCGATTTCGCCGAGCGGCATCACCTCGATCAGCGTCACGTCCATGCCCCGCCCGTGCGCCCATTCGACGAGCCGCGCCAACTCGTCCTCGTTGACGCCCTTGAGAACGACGGCGTTGATCTTGATTTTCAGTCCGGCGGCCTGTGCGGCATCGATCCCCGCCAGTATCTGCGGCAGCGATCCCCAGCGCGTGATGGCACGGAATTTTTCCGCATCGAGCGTGTCGAGCGAGAGATTGACCCGCTTGACGCCGTGCGCCTTGAGGTCATCGGCATATTTGGCGAGCTGCGAGCCGTTCGTGGTCAGCGTCAATTCGTCGAGGTGCCCGGTGTCGAGGTGACGCGAAAGCGAGGCGAAAAGCGTCATGATGCCGCGGCGCACCAGCGGCTCGCCGCCGGTGAGCCGAAGTTTTCGCACCCCGCGCGCGATGAAGGCCGAACACAGCCGGTCAAGCTCTTCCAGCGTCAGCAGATCCGCCTTGGGCAGGAAGGTCATGTTTTCCGACATGCAATAGACGCAGCGGAAATCGCAGCGGTCGGTCACCGACACGCGCAAATAGCTGATCGTGCGGCCGAACGGATCGATCAGCGGGCCGCGCCCTTGCGCGCCGCCGAGGGCGCCCAGGGCGCCCACCTGGAAATCTCGCGTCGCTCCACCGTCCATGGCCACGCGTTTCCTCTCGCTCCGAGCGGTTTATATAATCAACCTTTGTGCCCGATAAAGTGCTGATCGTCCACAACATTCGTTGCCCGGCGCAGCTCGGAAACCACAGCCGGCAATTGCGCGAAGGAGCTGATGATATGGTCCGGCCGTAGCGTCGCGATCGGCACGTCGCTATAGCCGAAATCGACGGCGACGACCGGCACTTCGGCGGCCCGGGCCGTGCGCACGTCCGTTGCGGAATCGCCCACCATGATCGCTTGTTGCGGCTGGCCGCCGGCGCGCAACACGGTCCGGCGAAAAATCTCCGGGTCTGGCTTCTGCACGCCGAAGGTATCCTGGCCACAGACGGCAGCGAAACGGCCGGCAAGCTGCAACGCGTTCAGCAGCCGTATCGACAGCCATTCGAGCTTGTTGGTGCACACTGCCAGTCGATGACCCTCGGCGGAGAGGCCGTCAAGCGCCACTTCGAGTTGCGGGAACGCACGCGAGCGATCGGCGATGTGTTCGCCGTAATGGGCGACGAAGGCGGCGTACAGCCGGTCAACCTCTGCTTTAGACGAGAAGCGTCCTTCGCTCGCCAGCGCGCGTTCGATCATGCCGCGGGCGCCGCCGCCGATCAGCGGCCGGGCAGTCTCGTAGGGAACCTCCGGCAATCCCTCCCGCATCAAGGTGACGTTGAGCGTGTCGATGAGGTCGGGAGCCGTATCGATCAGCGTGCCGTCGAGATCGAAGACGATCGTGAGCATAGCTTCCGGCCTATCGGGCCAGGATCGGCTGCGCAAGTATTCTGCCGGCGCGGCCGAATAGGTCTGCCAAAGAAGTGCTAGGATGGACGGCCGAAGGCGGCTACACAGCCGCCCATGAACATTGAAGCGCAAAAGCGCGCCGCCGCCGCCCGCGCCCTCGACTTCGTGCGGGGCGGCATGCGCATCGGGTTGGGCACCGGCTCGACGGCGAAGCATTTCATCGACCTGCTCGGCGAGCGCGTGCGGGCGGGCCTCGACATTGTGGCAGTACCCACCTCGGAGGCGACCAGTGCGCACGCGGCGACGGCAGGTATTGCGCTCACGACCCTCGACGAGGCGGCGCTGCTCGACCTGACCGTCGATGGTGCCGACGAAATTGTCCCAGGTCTGACCCTGATCAAGGGCGGCGGCGGCGCGTTGTTGCGCGAGAAGGTCGTCGCCGCAGCATCCGCGCAGATGATCGTGATCGCCGATGAATCGAAATGGGTATCACTGCTGGGCGCTTTTCCGTTGCCGATTGAAATCGCGCCGTTCGGCGCCACCGCCATCCATCGCGCGGTCGAGGCTGCAAGCGCCGCCGCCGGCTGTCCAGGACCGGCGGTGTTGCGCAAGGCAAAGGACGGCCATGCTTTCGTCACCGACGGCGGCCATTGGCTTCTTGACGCCAGCTTGCAGCGCATCCCCGACCCGGCGGCCCTTGCGGCACGGCTTTGCACGGTTCCCGGCGTGATGGAGCACGGCTTGTTCATCGGCTTGGCGCATGTTGCAATCCTCGCCGGTCCTGAAGGCGTGCGCGTCGTCGAGCGGGCTTAAAAAGCGGCGCGCAGAGGGAGTGGTTCGGCACCACCGCAGGCATGTCCGATTACGACGTCGATCTCTTCGTCATCGGGGGCGGCTCCGGCGGCGTGCGCGCCGCGCGCATGGCGGCGCAGCATGGCGCGCGGGTGATGCTGGCGGAGGAATATCGCGTTGGCGGCACCTGCGTCATCCGCGGCTGCGTGCCGAAAAAGCTCCTGGTCTACGCCTCGCGCTTCCGCGCCGAATTCGAGGACGCCGCCGGCTTCGGCTGGGCCGTGCCCCATTCGTCCTTTGACTGGCCGAGGCTGATCGCCAACAAAGATCGCGAGATTGCGCGCCTGGAGGCGGCCTACACGGCGACGCTGGAAAACGCGGGCGTCGCCGTCGTCAAGAGCCGGGCGGTTCTCGCCGACGCGCATACCGTGCAATTGGCCAACGGCAAGCGCCTGCGCGCCGCCTATGTCCTCGTCGCCACCGGCGGCACGCCGAGCTATGGCGATCGCATCCCGGGCATCGAGCACGCCATTTCCTCGAACGAGGCGTTCCGCCTGCCGGCGCTGCCGCCGCGCGTCGTCATCCAGGGCGGCAGCTATATCGCGGTCGAGTTTGCCGGCATTTTCGCCGGCCTCGGCGCGCAGGTGACGCTCGTCTATCGCGGCGAAAACATTCTGCGCGGCTTCGATGATGACGTGCGCCATCACGTGCGCACCGACATGGAGAAGCACGGCATTCGAGTCATCACCGGCTGCACGGTGGCGGCGATTGAGCGTCATGATAAGCATCTCTCCGCCCGCCTGAGCGGCGGCAATCACATTCCCGCCGACTGTGTGATGTTCGCCATCGGCCGACGGCCGAATGCCGCCGGTATCGGTCTTGAGGAAGCGGGGGTCGAGATCGGGAAGGATGGCGGCATCGTCGTCGACGCCTATTCGCGCACGAGCGTCGCCAACATCTATGCCGTCGGCGATGTGACGAACCGCGTCAACTTGACCCCGGTCGCGATCCGCGAGGGTGCGGCCTTCGCCGACACGGTGTTCGGCGGCAAGCCGACGGCGGTCGATCACGGCGATGTGCCGACCGCGGTGTTCTCCGACCCGGAGATCGGCTGCGTCGGCCTCACCGAGGCGCAGGCCCGCGCCCGCCTTGAGCAGACCGACATTTACCGCGTGATGTTCAAGCCGCTGAAAGCGACGTTGTCCGGACGCGACACCACGGTGCTGCTCAAGCTCGTGGTCGACGGCGCGACCGACCGCATGGTGGGCTGTCATATGGTCGGCGAGGGCGCCGCCGAAATGGCCCAGCTCGCCGCCGTCGCGGTGAAGATGGGCGCCGGCAAGGCCGACTTCGACGCCACCATGGCGCTCCATCCGACCACCGCCGAGGAGTTGGTCACCATGCGGCAGAAAACCGCGAGCTACGTCCGGGCGGCGGCGGAGTAGTGTTGGCCGGCTGTCGCGGCCGGGGACGGCCGTGTATAAGAGCGCGAGCCGTTAGCGTTCATCGAGACAAGAATGTCGATGCGTACCAACCCGGCAAAGTGGACCCCCGTATCCTGGCGTTCGAAGCCGGTCGTGCAGGTCCCGGAATATCCCGACCCCAAGGCGCTTGCCGAGGTCGAGGCGCAGCTCGCGACCTTTCCGCCGCTGGTTTTTGCCGGCGAAGCGCGCAATCTCAAACGGGCGCTGGCGAAGGTTGCGGCGGGCGAAGCGTTCCTGCTGCAGGGCGGCGACTGCGCCGAAAGCTTCGCCGAGCACGGCGCCAACAATATTCGCGATTTTTTTCGTCTCTTCCTGCAGATGGCCGTGGTGCTCACCTATGCCGCGGCCTCGCCGGTCGTGAAGGTCGGTCGCGTCGCCGGCCAATTTGCCAAGCCGCGCTCCGCGCCAACGGAAAGACGCGGCGGCGTCGAGCTGCCGTCCTACCGCGGCGACAGCATCAACGGCACCGATTTTACGGCGGCGGCGCGTCTGCCGGATCCGCGGCGGCAGCTCGAAGCCTATCGCCAATCCGCGGCCACACTCAATCTGTTGCGCGCCTTCGCCACCGGCGGTTACGCCAACCTGTCAAACGCGCATCAGTGGATGCTCTCCTTCGTCAAGGACAGTCCGCAGTTCAAGCGCTATTCCGAACTCGCCAAACACATCACCGAAGCGCTCGGCTTCATGCGCGCCTGCGGCCTTGATCCCGAGCAGCATCCGGAGCTGCGCACCACCGACTTCTTCACCAGCCACGAAGCGCTGCTGCTCGGCTACGAGCAGGCGTTCACGCGGGTGGATTCCACGACCGGCGACTGGTATTGCACCAGCGGCCACATGCTGTGGGTTGGCGACCGCACCCGGCAGGCGGACCATGCCCATGTCGAGTTCTGCCGCGGCATCAAAAATCCGCTCGGACTGAAGACCGGCCCGACGCAGACGCCGGACGAGTTGCTCCGATTGATCGACATCCTCGATCCCGACAACGAGCCGGGCCGCCTGACGCTGATCTGCCGCATGGGGGCCGACAAGGTCGCCGATCTCCTGCCGCCGCTCTTGCGCGCGGTCAGGCGCGAGGGCCGCCACGTGGTGTGGTCGTGCGATCCCATGCACGGCAACACCATTACGTCCGTCAGCGGCTACAAGACCCGCCCGTTCGAGCAGATCCTCAAGGAGGTGCGCACGTTCTTTCAGGTGCACGCCGGGGAGGGCACCTATCCCGGCGGTGTGCATCTGGAAATGACCGGTCAGAACGTCACCGAATGCACCGGCGGCGCCCGCGCCATCACCGATGAGGACCTCAACGACCGCTACCATACGGTCTGCGATCCGCGCCTCAACGCCGAGCAGTCGCTCGACCTCGCCTTCCTTCTCGCCGATCTGTTGCGGGGAAAGCGCGAGGCGGCAAAGCCGTTGCCGGCGGCGGCCGGGTTGTAATTGCCGCCGACTTCGTCGGCGAGCGCCTCATACAACCTGAATAAATACTGACTCTCGCCCGTCATCCTGAGAGGATGTGAAGGATTCTGCTTTTGCGTACAAGCTTGAGCGTGATGGCAAAGGTGGCCGCATGCAAGCGCCGCTTGCAGCGGCCGAGATTACGGTGACAGTGCACTTAATTGATTACGGTGCAATTACGGTGACAGTGCACTTAATTGACACCGGCATCAAACCACGCCACCATGGCGCATGGCCCGTCTTGCCCGCGTCGTCATTCCCGGCTTGCCGCATCACGTCACCCAGCGCGGCAACGGCTGCGTATGCACCTTCTTCTCCGACGCAGACTATACGCTCTATCGCGACCTGCTTGCAGAGCATTGCCGAGCGGCAAACGTCGAGGTTTGGGCGTGGTGCCTAATGCCCAACCACGCGCATCTCATCCTGGTGCCATCGGACGCCGACGGGCTGCGCCGGGCACTCGCCGCCGTGCACCGCCGCTATGCGGGCATCATCCACGCGCGGCGCAAACGCACCGGCCACTTTTGGCAGGGCCGTTTCGGCGCCGTGGTCATGGACGAGGCGCATCTCGCCGCAGCGCTGCGCTACGTGTCGCTCAATCCGGTGCGGGCGCGACTGGTCCAGCGGGCGCGGGACTGGCGCTGGTCGAGCGCGCGCGCGCATCTTTCCGGTAAGAGTGACGGGATCACTGCGCTGGCGCCAATCCGCGAGCGTTTTCCCCGTTTCGCCGATCTGCTCGACGATGCGCCGGAAGCGGACCTGTTCGATCGCCTGCGCGCCGCTGAGAGCATCGGCCGGCCGCTCGGCAACGATCGCTTTCTCGCCCGCATCGAGCGGCTGACCGCGCGGACGCTGCGACCCGGCAAGCGCGGGCCGAAGCCGAAAACCACCGCGGACGAATAGCGCGGCGAGCCATTTTTGAATTAAATGCACTGTCACCGTAATCCCCGTAATCCCGTAATCCGTAATCCACCGTAATCCCGTAATCCTAATCCTGTCACCGTAATCCTGTCACCGTAATCCTCGTAATCCTGTCACCGTAATCCGTAATACCTGTAATCCCTGTCACCGTAATCCCAATCCCGTCACGAACGAGATTGGACAGCTTCGCTGTGCGCATGTGGACAACGCAAGCGTGTTGCCCACATGCGCACAGCGACATCAACAGCAGAAGCTGCTGCTGATCAAAATTGTCTAGAAATCACCCACTCGATTGCGCGATGAGGCAGTTTTTGTTTATCCTCCCCCACACGCCTCGCAGGGGCAGGATATTCATTGTTACACCTTGAACGTCTCGTAGGTCGCAGGATGAAACATCTCATCGACCACGACGCGCCGCGGCGAAAGACCCTGGGCGTGGTGCTGGCCGAGGAAATAATCGAGCAGCTTGCGGTTCTTTTCCACGCCGTAGGACCAAAAATCCTCGCCCATCAGCGCGCGGGCGTCCTTCAGCGCTTCTTCGACGAACGGCAGCGTCACCTTGGTGGCGGAGGTGTCGGCGAGCTTTTTCAGCCCCGCTTGCTTCGCCTCTTCGAAGGCCTTGAGCACGGCGCCGGGAAGCCACGGGTGGCGCCGGACGAGCTCGCGGCGGACGCCGACGACGTGCATGATCGGAAAAAAACCCGTGCGCTTGAAATAGTCCTTCGCCACCGCCACGGGGTCGGAAAACAGCCAGCCGATCTGCGGATGTCCGCGCTCGAAGAGAGTGGGCGGGCGCGGCGCAATAAAGCCGTCGATATCGCCTCGCTCGAGCAGCGCCGAAATCGTCGCGCCCGCGGGCGCGTCGTCGAGGCGCACCCCGGGGGGAAGCTCGATCGCCAGCTTCTCCGGCCGTCCCGGCTCCTCGATGCCGCCGCGAATCCAACGGATGTCCGCGGGTTTGACGCCGTAGTCGTCGTCGAGCAGCGCGCGCGCCCAGACGTTGGCGGTGAGCTGATATTCCGGCACACCGACTTTTCTGCCCTTGAGGTCGGCCGGCTTTTTTATCCGGTCGGTGCGCACATAGATCGCGGTATGGCGGAAGGCGCGCGACACGAACGCCGGCACGGCGACATAGGGACAATCGCCCCGCGCGGTCTTCACCGTGTAGCTCGACAGCGACAACTCGCAGATGTCGAACTCGGCGGCGCGGAAGGCGCGGAAAAAAATCTCCTCGGGAGCAAGCGTCATGTAGACCGGATCGACGCCGTCGATCAAGACGCTGCCGTCGACGAGCGCGCGGGTGCGATCATAGTTGCCGACGGCAACGGAGAGATTGAGCCTGGCCATGGAAAATCCTCTCGTTCACATCCCTCGCTGTTGCGAGCAGCGAACGGGTCCCCGGCGTCTGAGCACGCCCCTATAGCCGGGTGCATGCCGCCGTGCCAAGTTGATATATTTTTGGTATGTTGCGGGCGACGCCGATCGCGAGGATTGGGGCTCTCCATCATGCAACACCGCGTGACCTTCGCGGCATTTGCCATTGTGTTGGCCTGCACGGCCTCCGCAGCCGCGGCTTCGCGCGTCTACAGCAATGGGCGGGGCATTTTGTTCGAGCATGACGGCACCGTGAGGCAGCTCACCAGATCCCGACACGACCGCGATCCTGCGCTTTCTCCGGGCGGCACAGTCGTGGTGTACACGCGGCAGGGCGACAGCCGCGACAATGAATGGTGCACCAACGCGCCGAGACCGGACGAGTTGCGTGAAGTCAACATCGACGGCACCGGCGACAAGCTGCTGCTGAGCGGCCGCAAAGGCGGTCCCCAACAGCAGCTCTGCGACTTCGCCGGCAAGCAGTTCAGCTCCGACGGCCGGCGCCTGTACTTCCTGACGCCGGGCTGGGCCACCTCGGGAGCGCTGCATATCTACGACATGCGCACGGGAGAAGAGCGGTTTCTCCTGCCTGCCAACGGCCTCTTGGTGCTCAGTTTCTGTCCCAACGCCTACAAAGACGATCTCGTCATTCAATCTCACCGTTATTTCGTATTTGGCGGCAGCTATGATTGGTACTGGCTGTACGATCCGACCGGGAAGAAAGAACTCGGGCCGCTGGGCGAGTTCGACAGTCCCGATGCGGTTGTCAAGGAGGCGCGCGAGGATTGGTGCCACCCATGAGTGAAGAGCCGAGTCGCGCAGCGCCCTCACCCCCGATGATGCCGGACTGGCCGGCATAGGTGAAGCATGCGGCTGCCGATCTATCAGGTCGATGCGTTTACGGACCGAATGTTCGGCGGCAACCCTGCCGCCGTCTGCCCGCTTGAGGCGTGGCTGCCCGAGCCGACGATGCAGGCGATCGCGGCGGAGAACAATTTGGCCGAAACGGCGTTCTTCGTGCCCGAGGGAGGCGACTACGCGCTGCGCTGGTTCACGCCCGCCGTCGAAGTCGATCTCTGCGGCCATGCGACGCTCGCTTCGGCCTATGTGGTGTTCCGCTTCATCGAGCCGCAGCGGCAGAGCGTGAACTTTCGCACCATGAAAGCCGGCACGCTCGGCGTGAGCCGGCGCGCCGACACGCTGGTCATGGACTTTCCGGCGCGGCCCGCTCTCCCCGGCGAGCCGCCGCCGGGCCTCTTTGCGGCGCTTGGCGGCGCGCCGCGCGAAGTTTTGGGCGCGCGCGATCATCTTGTGGTCTATGACAGCGCCGCGGACGTCGCCGCGCTCAAACCCGACTTTACGGCGCTCGCCAAGCTCGATTGCTGGGCCGCGATCGCGACCGCGCCAGGCGAAGGCGACGTCGATTTCGTCTCGCGCTTCTTTGCCCCGAAGCAGGGCGTGCCGGAAGACCCCGTGACCGGCTCGTCGCACTGCACCTTGGTACCGTATTGGGCAAAGCGCCTTGGCAAGACCGCGCTCGAGGCGCGCCAAATCTCGCGCCGCGGCGGCGCGCTGTCCTGTGCGCGTGAGGGCGACCGCGTAAGCATTGCCGGCCGCGCCGTGCTCTACCTGGAAGGTCACATCGAGGTCGAGCCTGTGCGCTCGCGTTGAACGATCGCGCCGCGCACCGCCGCCGCACCTCGAACGATGCGGCGGATGAACGCGTACGATGGAGTGGGCCGCCGATCGCAACGGAGAGAAGCAGTTCCGAGGGAAAGTAGGTCGGCATTTGTTACCGCGGGCATCTTATCATTCCTCGTAAGCCGGTTTGAGGAGGACATGCCGCTTGCGGCCAAAGGAAAGCTTGATCACGCCTTCGGTCGTTAGATCTTTCTCGTCCAGCGTCAGTTCGAAACTCGTCACCCGGCTGTCGTTCACGGCGATGCTGTTATTGGCGATGGCGCGGCGGACTTCGCCCTTGGAGTTGCAGAAGCCGGCAAGAATTGCCGCATCCGCAACCGTAATGCCTCCCTCGAGCGTCTGCCGCGGCACGCGAACCGTCGGCAATCCCTTGCTGACTGTTCCTTCCTCGAACGTCGTGCGCGCGGTCGCCGCGGCCTGTTCCGCCGCCGCACGACCATGCACGAGGGCCGTCGCTTCAGTTGCCAGGATCTTCTTCGCTTCGTTGATCTCGGCGCCCTTGAGCGCGGCAAGACGCTCGATCTCGCCAAGCGGCAGCACCGTGAACAATTTCAGGAACCGGCCGACATCGGCGTCCTCGGTGTTGCGCCAGTATTGCCAATAATCGTAGGGGCTCACCAGATCGGCATTGAGCCACACCGCGCCGGCAGCGGTCTTGCCCATCTTGGCGCCCGAGGAGGTGGTGATGAGCGGTGCGGTAAGGGCAAACAACTGTGCGTTGTCGAGGCGGCGGCCGAGATCGATGCCGCTGATGATGTTGCCCCATTGGTCGGAGCCGCCCATTTGCAGGATGCAGCCGTAGCGCCGGTAGAGTTCGACGAAGTCGTAGGCCTGCAGAACCATGTAGTTGAATTCGAGAAACGACAGTTCCTGCTGACGGTCCAGGCGCAGCTTGACCGAATCGAAGGCGAGCATGCGGTTGACGGAAAAATGGCGGCCGATATCGCGCAGAAAATCGATGTAGTTGAGCGTATTGAGCCAGTCCGCATTGTTGGCCATGACGGCGTTGCCGCCGGCGTCGGCAAATTTCAGGAATTTGGCGAAGACTGCGCGGAACCCGCCGAGATTCGCGGTGATGGCGGCGTCGGTCAGCAGTTGGCGGCTCTCGTCCTTGCCGGAGGGATCGCCGACCCGCGTGGTGCCGCCGCCCATGAGCGCAATCGGACGGTGCCCGGTCTCTTGCATCCAATAGAGCATCATGATCGGCAAGAGCGAGCCGACATGGAGCGAGGCGGCAGTGCAGTCAAAACCGATATAGCCGGTGATCGCCGAGGAACGCGCCAGCGTGTCGAGCGCCTCGGGTTCCGAGACTTGATGAATGAATCCTCGGCTAGCGAGGGTGTGGAGGAAATCGGATTTGTAAGTGCTCATTGCTGCCGAACGTAGGTAAACGATGCTCGCTCCCTGATGCTCGCCTTCCGTCGCCCAGGGTGCGAGCCGATCGGTTCAGTCGACGCTCCACCTGCCGGTAAGCTTCGCGAGCCTTGACGGCGACGGCTCGCGCGGACGTTCTTGACCACACCTTGCGAAGCCGATGCCCGGCGCGGGTGGCTCAGGATGACAGTGAAAGCCGCGCTGGTGTAACAGGTTGGGATGCCGATTCAAACGCGGAAATGGCGAAAAAGATGACGTCCACGGCGACAATAGCGCCCGTGTTGGCGATCGGGCTGATGAGCGGCACCTCGCAGGACGGCGTCGATGTCGCCTTGATCGTGACCGACGGCGAGTCGATTGAGCGGTTCGGAGCGACCGCGTACCGGCCCTACACAACGGATGAACGCGACCTGTTGCGCCGCGCGACGCTCGCTGCAGCAAATCTCACCGAGCGCACGGCGCGGCCCGGCTGCCTCGGCGAAGCCGAGGCGCTGGTCAATGCGGCCCATGCGGAGGCGGTCGAATCCTTTCTCGCCGCCAACGCCATCGCCAGAGCCGATGTGGCGGCGATTGGGTTCCATGGCCAAACCGTCCTGCACCGGCCCGAACGCGGCCTCACCGTGCAGATCGGCGACGGGTATACGCTGGCGGCGCGGCTCGGCATTCCCGTCGTCTACGACTTCCGCGCCGACGATGTTGGCGCCGGCGGCGAGGGCGCGCCGTTGGCGCCGCTGTTTCACCGCGCCCTGGCGCTGCCCCTTAAACGCGAAGCGCCGGTCGCCGTGCTCAATATCGGCGGCGTCGCCAATATCACCTTCATCGACGATGATCAGGTGATCGCCTGCGACACCGGTCCCGGCAACGCCTTGCTCGACGATTTTCTGCGCGAGCGCAGCGGAAGCTCGCACGATGTTGACGGCCGCCACGCAGCGGCGGGACGCGCGGACGAAGAGACCGTCGCGCGTCTTCTCGCCCATCCGTTCTTCGCCAAGCCGCCGCCAAAATCGCTGGACCGCAACGATTTTCGTGCCTGGGTCGGCGGCGCGTTGGCTGAGAAAAGCCTAGACGACGGCGCCGCCACGCTCACCGCCCTCACCGCCGCCGCTGTCGCCCGCATGCGGCCGCATTTGTCGCGGGCGCCGAAGAGTTGGATCGTCGTCGGCGGCGGCGCGCGCAATCCAACTCTTATGCGCATGCTGGCGCAGCGCCTCGCGCCGGCCGCCGTCGATACCGGTTTCGCCGTCGGCTGGTCGGTCGACTCGCTCGAAGCGCAGGCCTTCGCCTATCTTGCCGTGCGCAGTTTGCGCGGTCTGCCGCTCACACTGCCAACCACGACCGGTGCCCCGCACCCGCTGACGGGCGGCGTGTTGGCCAAGCCCTGAGCAGGAACGGCCGAGGCAAAACCCGTAAGATCGATCAGAGAAAGCCGTCGATCGCAACGGCTACGGTTGTTTCGAAAGAAATTTCCCGGCCAAGATTTCCCAGCCAAGTGTGAAACCGCCGAAGGCGGCGGCGCTTCGCGCCGCACTCGACAGGAAAATTCCGTTCGCAAGTTTTTGTAGCCGTTGCGATCGACGGTCCCTCGCGTCCGACCCAGGCAAGGCCAATTCGGGCGCGCAAATTATGAGTTTTGACCCTCGCCGCGCGCGTGACAGGGACGACGGCGTACGCTATGAATGAACGTTCAGTAATTCGTCAGGCTCACGCCACAATTGTCTCATTGCACTGTCGCAACGAGAAAGTGGGCAAACGGACCGGCCGGGAGACCGTCGAGTGGGACCGCCAAGCGTGGGGTTGGCCATGATGCACAAGATTCGGCGCGCCAAATATCAGATCGGCCAGGTGGTGCGCCACCGCCTTTATCCGTTCCGCGGCGTCGTCTTCGATATCGACCCGATCTTCAGCAACACCGAGGAATGGTACGAATCGATCCCCGCAGAGATGCGGCCGCGCAAGGATCAGCCTTTCTACCATCTGTTCGCCGAGAACGAAGAGACTGAATATATTGCTTACGTCTCCGAGCAAAATCTGCTGCCGGACAACAGCGGCGAACCAATCCGCCATCCACAGGTGGCGGAAGTCTTCGTGCAGGACGGCAAGGGCGGCTACCGCCCGCGCCATGCCACGACGCACTGACATTAACCGGCGTCACGCAGCCGATACTGGCAGCGCTTTCATAAGGCTGCGCGACCTTATTTTTTATGGGTCTTCAGGGAATCGAGTGGGTGATTTTGAGGGATCATAGCGGCGGATATGCTTGTGGATAGGGGTTTTCTTGAGCTTGGAGGCTGGTGCGATTTTGGCATGCTGAGGCATGGCCAAGTCTGGGAAGCGACAGCGGCGCCTGTCGGATGGATACTCGTTCGCGGGCTTTCGAGCGCAAGCCGCCGTGCGCGGCATCTTCGGCGCTCCAGATGTTCGGATTGTGC
>JAKAPE010000311.1 GCA_021811945.1 Pseudomonadota bacterium
GTCTGTCCGCAGCGCCGTCGCCAGCGGGCTAGCAGGCCACGAGGCGAGACCGCAAAAGGTCTCGCCTCTACCAAGCCACTCTCGATCTCGTCTAAAACTCTCCCACCACGTTATTTAGACAGGCTCCCTAGGGGACTCGAACCCCTGTTTTCGCCGTGAGAGAACGGCTTGGTGGCTTTCGGCGAACGCCGGCGAACTGAACTAAGCCTTTGGCATAACAAAACTTCTTGCCACGGCGGTTTGTGGTGGTACAGTCGCATTCGTCCACGGATACTCCCCAAAAAGTACCCAAAAATCTGGAGGACGACAATGGGACGCACGGTCCGCGACGCGAACCTGGAGACCCGGACCGCGCGATTGCGCCTCCCGATCCGCGGCGAACCCTATTGGCGCGGCCTCGAAAAAGGTTTTGCACTGGGTTACCGCCGGCGGAGCAGCGGCGGCACCTGGCTTGCTCGCCGGCGACAGGCCGATCGCAGTTATCTCGAAGGCCGGGTGGGCACCGCGGACGATTTTCAGGACGCCGATGGCCTTTCGATTCTGGATTACGCGCAGGCGCAAAGGGCTGCGCGCGCCTGGTGGCGTGCGGAGCAGCGACGCGAGGAGGGTCATGAGACGCGAAGCGGGCCTTTTACCGTCAACGATGCGATGGCGGACTACCTCACCGCCTATGAACGGCGCGGCGGCAAAGCCGTGTACCATGCGCGCCGAATCGCCGAGGCGCACATCAAGCCTGAACTCGGCTGCATTTTGGTTGCCAAGCTGACCGCCAAGAAGATCACCGACTGGCATCACGAGGTTGCCGAAAAGCCGCCGCTTGCCCGCAGCAAGCGCGGCCGAAAGCCAAACTACCGCACGTCCGACAAGAGCGCCGATGGACTCCGCAAGCGCCGCGCCACGGCAAACCGCATCCTCACGGTTTTCAAGGCCGCGCTCAATCAGGCCTGGAAAGCCGGCCACGTGGCGAGCGATGACGCGTGGCGGCGGGTGCCGCCGTTCAAGGGCGTTGCGGCAGCGCGCATCCGCTACCTCACCACGGCCGAATGCGTGCGCCTGGTCAACGGATGCGAAGAGGGGTTCCGCGACCTGGTGCGCGGCGCGCTGCTCACGGGCTGTCGGTATTCCGAACTTGCTCGTATGCAGGCGTCCGATTTCAATTCCGACGCGGGTGTGGTCACAATTCGAGAGAGCAAATCCGGCCGACCACGCCACGTTGTTCTGACCGAAGAAGGGCAGCAATTGTTCGCGACGCTCACCGCCGGCAAGCTCGGCAGCGAGCTGATTTTCAAGCGGCCGGATGGCGGCGCCTGGGGCAAGTCGCATCAATTGCGGCCGATGCTGGACGCGTGCGCGCGGGCGAAGATCGAGCCGGCCGTGTCGTTCCACATTCTGCGCCACACCCACGGTTCGGCGCTCGCGATGCGCGGCGTGCCGTTCGGCGTCATCGCCGAGCAGCTCGGCCACGCCGACACCCGCATGACGGAAAAGCACTACGCGCATCTGGCGCCAAGCTACGTCGCTGATACGATCCGAGCGCATTTTCCGAAGCTCGGCATTGCCGGCGATTCCAGGGTCGTTCCTCTCCAGCGCGGCTGACAACCTTTGGACCTTCAAACTGATGGACTGATCATTACAATGAAGCGGCCTGGCAACAATCCAAAGCGGAGAATCGTCTTTGTGGACGTCCTGAGCGAAGCGCAGCGGGCGAAGCTAGCGAAGACTGTCGAATATGTCGGAAGCGGACACCATAAGCGCAGTCCCGCCGATTATGGCCTCGACCGAACCAACCCTCGTCCGACAAAGTCGCTCTGCGACCTCCTGCGCGTCGTAGCTCTTAATGAGGCTAAAGCTATGCTCCGAAAAGGAATTCTCTGCGGAATGTTCAGCAATTTCCGCTTCGGGGCGCACCCAAAATACGTGTGGTGCGTTGACACGGACGGAGAGGTTTACGAGGCGAAAACGGATGCCGTGACACCTGGCGCATATCATGGCTACCGCCTTGAAGAAGATGACGATATGCGCGAGTACGTAAAGCGGGTTTGGAAAGAACGATGTCAGGAAACTGGGCCATAAGCACGGAGTGGGAGCCGCTCGACAGCGGTCCACCGGAGGAGAAGGCTTGCTTTGCGGCCATTGGCATCCAGGCACACGGGGTCTGGCTGACTGAAGGGCGCGATGCTTTGGCCAATCGCCTGCGGAAGGCTCCGCTTTTATCCGCGTATCACCTGGCCGAATGGATGGCGTGGAACTGGTGGCGGCTTCGCTGGGAATCGCGATCGAGCAGAGCTGATTGGCCCTATTCTCACCGCCTAACGACCATTGGCGGCGGGTACATTTGGCCAAACATAACGATCTTCCCCGATGGTGAGCGCACGGCACTCGTCTCTAAGCCGACAACCGAACGTCCGCAGACACCGTTCCGTTACATCTCCGATATTGCAGCGTTCATTCAGGCATCCGACTTTGAGGGAGAGGTAGACAGATTCATTGAACAAGTCATTCAACGACTTGAATCAGAGAGGATCGTGAACACAAATCTCGTAACACTCTGGACGGCCGTCTTGGAAGAACGCCGCACTCCTGAACGCGCACGCGACCGTAAGCTTGAAGCTCTGTTAGGTCGCGAGCCTGACGAGTCCGATCCAAAAATTCTTGCCCAGCTTGTGGCGGATGCAGACCAGTTAAGCATTGCTGCCGTGGAAGAATTAGCGGCCGATAGCGATCCGCAGGGCAAAGTGCTGACCGCCAAGGAACTGAAAGAAATTGCTAAAGAGAGGGGTTTTGATGCTTCGCCGCGAGATTCGGTGCGATTAGCTCCCGGTTCTGGCCTGCCGCGCGTCGGCGAGGTTGCGGCGTGGAGGCGTGGGGAAGCTGCGGCAAAGGCCTTGCGCGAGCAAGAGCGCTTGAATGGTGAGCCTATTTCGGACGAGCAATTGGCGAAGTTTGCGGGCGCCCAGGTAGCGGTGTTGCATGACCGAAAAGCGGGAGGCGAAATCTCGTTTGCGCTTGACGATAATGCGCAGCGCAGCCGGTTGGTCTTGAGGTCAAAATGGGAGACGGGCCGACGATTTGAGCTTACTCGACTTCTCGGAGACCGACTCACCGGGCAGAAAGGTGGTCGATTATTTCCCGCCACCCGTTCATTCACCTACCGGCAGAAGACGCAGAGGGCCTTCGCTGCTGAGTTCTTGAGCCCGTTCGAATTTGTCGACGAGATGTTGGCAGGCGACTACTCAATGGAGAATCAGTTGGAGGTTGCCCAGCATTTTAGTGTATCGGAGCTCACTATTCGCACGCAGCTCGTAAATCATGGCCGGCTGGAGCGTGAGGACCTCACCGGGGAAATTGAGGTTGCATCGGCGGGTTAAAGATACTCTGTTGCGCTTTAAAGCGATAACAGCAGATCGCGCGCGCGGTGTGCCGGCGACCGTCCCTGCGTCGCCCGAAGCGTGACCGCAGCGTTGCGGGGGAGGGCCCGTTGGACCACGTCGCGGGCGGTATTATCAATGACAGCCGAGGATAGCCGGCCAGCCGACAAGCCCGCTGCTCCGGTGAGTTTTCTCATCGTGCTCCTGGGGCGCGCTACGGAGCGGCGCAATGCTTATTTCCGTTGTGGACCTCATTGAGAGCTGGGCGCAAGCCGCCGCTCGAACCGAGAGTTGGATTCTCGAACGTTTGGCCGGGTGGCTGCCTCCGAGGACCGTCGATATCAACGAAGAGCCGATCCCGTCCGACATCGTATCGTTAACCATTGACTTAGTGCTGGGTCGCGCAGTGCTTCCGGTTAAGACCAAAGACGGCAAGGTCGTGCATGCGCGCCCCGTGGATACGAGCGGGGAATCGTTGAAAGCGGTTGAGCATCTCAAGTCGTATTTTGTGCAATCTCAGGACGTAGCGGCGCTGTGCCGAGAGCACAACGTCATGCCTCCGCCGGCGGTGAGGAAGCGTCTTTCTCGGTTGGAACGCCTGCGGCTGCGGTCGCAGGGTGGTCGGTTGAGTCCCCTGCCGCCCGCCATGCCGGACAGCGACAGCGCTATTGTCGTAGTCGCGGACGTGCATGCCACTGCCGGCGTGGTACGCTCGACCGAGGAAGAAGGCAAAGAGCGCGCCCCAACGGTTGGGCAAGAGACCGCAGCGATTAAAGCCCTTGCTGTGCATCTCAACAATATTCCGAAAAAGCGGCGTGCCGATGTGAAGCGCGCTGAGGCCGAGGCCTGGTGCCGTGAACAGGGCTTTGCTTTCTCGCGCCGCCGGTTCCAAAGTCGCATATGGCCGCAGGCGCGCGAACTGGCCGACCTGCCGCCGTTGGCAGAATCAGGACGCAAGCGGAAATCGTCGCGCTGAAATCGTCGCGGCCCCGCTACGATTTCGAGAAGCCGTTAAGAAAAGCTCACAGACGGGCATTTCTGCGCACTGAAATTGTTGCATGCAAATCGTCACATCAGTTTTTTCGTGACGGCTATTTCGACACGGCTAGCTGTCTCATTGTCTCGCCATCGCCCGCAAGGACGCGGGCCCGCTCGCCGGAACCATCCCGGCCAACGATGGCGAGGTTTTCATGGAACAACTTGCTCTGACCATCTCCGAGGCGTGCGCAGCGTGACGGTAGGCACGTTGTTCTGGCTCGCCGGCCAGAATGGCTGCGCGCGCATGTGCTCTTGTGCATGCTCGCCTACTATCTCGAATGGCACATGCGCGAAGCGCTCAAACCGATGCTGTTCGACGACCACGACACGGCTGCCGCCGAAGCCGCGCGCACCTCCATCGTCGGCAAGGCGCAACGCTCCAGCGCCGCCGAGCGCAAGGCTGCGACCAAAAGGACGGCCGAGGATCAGCCCGTCCACAGCTTTCGCTCCCTGCTCGCCGATCTTGCCACCGTCACCCG
>JAKAPE010000044.1 GCA_021811945.1 Pseudomonadota bacterium
GCCTGGTGCGCGCCAACAAGAATAAGGGAAGCGTCAAAACACGACGTAAAACCGCAGGTTGGAGCCCGGAGTTCCTGCTACAAATCCTTCAGCTCAAAGAGCGTTAACCTGGATTCCGTGCCCTGGGACGTTCTGTCGTTTCTGGTCGCGGAAATATTCCGCAATCGTCAGCGCGGTCAGGCCAACGCGCCAGCGCGCACCCGGCGGCTCGTTCATCTGCCCGTAGACCAGCACGCTGCGGTCGAGCACGCCGGAGCGCTGCATTTCGGCGAGCAGTTCGTGACCCTCGCGCGAGCGCTCGCCGACCCCGGCGAAGACGGAAATGCCTTGGTAGCTTTTGACCATGGCATGAATCAACTCCATGACCACGACGGTTTTGCCGACACCGGCGCCGCCGAACATGGCGGCTTTGCCGCCTTGCGGAAACGGGGCGAGAAGGTCAATGACCTTGATGCCGGTTTCGAAGATGGCGGTGGCCGGACTGCGTTCTTCGAGCGGTGGCGGCCCCCGGTGGATGGGTGCGCGCGGCATATCGGCCGGCAGCGGCGGGCCGCCATCGCGGGGGGGTCCGGTCACATCGAGTAGGCGGCCGAGCACGGCGTCGCCGATCGGCACCGTAACCGGGCGACCGCTCGCGCGCACCGGCACGCCGCGCCTCAGACCGGCGGTGGCCTGCAGCGCCACTCCGCGCACGGTGCGTTCGTCGAGATGGGCCTGGACCTCGACGATCAGCGTTTCCGGCTGATCCCATTCGATGACGAGGGCTTCGTCGAGCCGCGGCAAGTGACCGGGCGCAAAGGCGACATCGACCACTGCGCCGCGCACTGCCGTGACTTTTCCCGCCGACTCCTTCGCGCTCTCCATGGCGGTGAGAGACATGATGCTCCGACATCACCCGGAGCGGGCGGCACGTTTGGCCGCTTTCGCTCGCAGGCGTTCATAGGTTTTCTCCCGATCAACCACGAAACGAACGTGCTTGCCTTGGCCGATCGGCTCGATTTCGTCCTTGGCAACAACGTCGAAGGAAACCTTGCGACCCTCCACAGCAGTGACGGTGGCTGTAATCTCGACCTCCATGCCCGGCAGGGTCGGCGCCGTATGCCGCACCATGATCTCTAAGCCGACGGAGTCTTCACCGGCCTGTGCGTGGTCAAGCAATAGGTCGCGGCAGGTGTGCTCGATGTCGCGGCATAGTTCGGGTGTGGCATAGACGCGGCCCTCTTCACCCATAAAGCCGATGGTGCGATCGCGGTCGATGATGATGCGGCGCACTTTCGATAGTCCCGGCTGCAAGCTGTCTTTCATTGGCACATCCTTAAAAATAAATGTGATTCCCAAGCCCCGACAAATTGACCAGGATCAATCAATCGGTCGGTCGTTCATTCACACCCCGAGATAAGCCTCGCGGACACGTTTGTCGCGTTGGATTTCCGCCGCCCGTCCGCTTGCCGTGATTGCGCCCGTCTCCAGCACATAGCCGCGGTCGGCGATAGCAAGCGCAGCGCGGGCATTCTGCTCGACCAGCAGCACCGTCAGCCCGTTATGCTTGAGGTCGAGCACGACATTGAGAATTTGGTCGACGAGAATGGGTGCAAGGCCCATCGAGGGCTCGTCGAGCAGAAGCAGGCGCGGCCTTGCCATCAGCGCGCGGCCGATCGCCAGTAGCTGTTGCTGGCCGCCGGACAGCGCGCCGGCGGCGGTGCGCCGCAATTCGCGCAGCATCGGAAACAGCTCGTAGACACGATGAATATCGTTGCCTGAGTGGCCGCGGCGCCGGTTCCAGGCGCCGAGCTTCAGATTGTCCTCGACCGAAAGCGGCGCAAACAACTGCCGGCCTTCGGGCACCTGCGCAATCCCGAGTGCAACGCGCGCATGCGCCGGAATACTCTCGATTGAGCGGCCTTCGAAGCTGATTCGACCCGCCGAGATGGTTTGAACGCCGGATATGGCGCGCAACAGCGTCGTCTTGCCCGCACCGTTCGCGCCGACCAGCGTTACGATTTCGCCGGCGGCAACCTCTATGGAGACGCCATGCAGCGCCTCGATGCGGCCGTAGCCGCTCTTGAGATTGTCAACCGACAGCACCGGCAGCCTCCCGTGCACCGCGGACGCCGAGATAGGCTTCGATCACCGCGGCGTTGGTACGGATTTCGACAGCAGTGCCTTCGGCGAGCGTGCGCCCGTTGGCCAGGACATGGATGCGATCGGAGACGTTCATGACGAGGCGCATGTCGTGTTCGACCAGTACAACGGTGACGCCGTCGGCGACGATGCCGCGGATGATTGCTTCGATTTCTCTCGTCTCGACCGGATTGCAGCCGGCCGCTGGCTCGTCGAGCAGCAATACCTTCGGTTCGCTGGCGAGCGCACGCGCGATTTCCAGACGCTTGAGATGGCCGTAGGCCAAGCCGCTTGCCGACCGTTCGGCCGCGTCGCCAAGGCCGACGCGACCGAGCGCTTCGGCAGCCGCTTTGCGCGTGCCGCGGTTCTGCCGCGCAACCGCCGGCAGGTGCAGGAGATCGGCGAGGATTCCGGTCGCCTCATGGCGATGTCGGCCCACCATCACGTTCTCGATCACGGTCAGATGCGAGAAGATTTGTAGATTTTGGAACGTCCGCGACAGGCCGCGGCGGGCAAGATCTTCCGGAGCAAGCGCGGTCACGTCTTCGCCACAAAGCCACACTCCGCCGTCGTGCGACCGGCACAGTCCGGAGATCAGGTTGAACAATGTCGTCTTGCCGGCGCCGTTCGGCCCGATGATCGAGAACACGATGCCGGCTGCGACATCGAAGCTCACGCCGTCGACCGCACGCACGCCGCCGAACGCGACCGACAGGCGTTCGGCCGACAGCGCGCTCATGAGCGCCCGCCGCCGAACGCCGCTGCCAGACTCGGCACGATCCCTGCGCGCAGGAAAATCATGACGCCCATCACGATCAGTCCCAGCACGACGTGCTCGTATTCGTCGAACAATGTCAAAGCCTGCGGCAGAATTACCAACACCGCCGCGCCGACAAGCGAGCCGGCAACGGACCCCATTCCACCCAGTACTACCATGGCGACAAGCTCGATCGAGCGGAGAAAGCCGGATATCTGCGGCGTGATGTAACCATCGAGCAGCGCCAAATACGAGCCGGCGATCGAGGTGTAGACCGCCGAGATCACGAAGATCATGAGCTTCTTTTGCGCCACATCGATCCCCAGCACGCGGGCGGCGACTTCGCTGTCGTGGATGGCGCGCAGCGCGCGCCCCGTTGGGCTGTTGATCAGGTTGAGGGCGATGACGGCGCCGACGAGAAAGCTCACCGCCAGTATCCAGTACCAGACCGCGGCGCCGCGCAGCGGCCAATTGAACAAGATAAGCTGCGGCACTGCCATGCCATCCGGCCCGCCGGTCCAGTTTGCTTCGTTGGTGAAGACAATGGCCAGCAGTATGCCGAAGCCGAGGGTGGCGACCGCAAGGTAATGTTCCTTGAGGCGCAAGATTGGTCGTCCGACGACAAACGCCACCAGCGCCGACAGCAACGCCCCGAGGATGAAGGACAAAACCGGCGGAATCCCGAACGCGGTCGGCCCGATGGCGACCGCGTAGGCGCCAATCCCCATGAAGCCGGCGTGGCCAAGGCTTACTTGACCGGCGAAGCCCATCAACAGGTTGAGCCCGAGGGCGGCGATGCCAAAGAGAAAGACCAAAGCGGCGACGCGATAATAATAAGCGGACGAGAACAGCAGCGGCAGGATGATTACGATCGCGACGATCGGAACGAGCGAAATAAGCCGCCGGCGCCGCAGCAGCCGGAATCGATCAAGCAGGATGGACTTGCTCGCACCGGCCGCGGCGAGCCGGCGCCGTTGCAGTAGCCGAAATCGCTCGAGCGGGGCAAGCATGCTCATACCCGTTCGACTGTCGCCTTGCCGAAAAGTCCCCGCGGCATGACAAACAGCACAGCCAGGATGACGAGGAATCCGACGGCGTCCTTGTAGCTCGCGGATACGTAACCTGCCGCGAACGCTTCAAGCAGGCCGAGCAGGATGCCGCCGACCACGGCGCCTACGGCGCTACCGATGCCGCCGAGCATAATGGCCGCGAAGCCTTTCAACGCGAGCAGGGTACCGCCATTGTAGCTGGTGAGCGTGATCGGCGTGATCAGGATGCCGGCAATTGCGCCGATCGCCGCCGATAGCGCGAAGGACGCGCCGACGACGATGCGCGTATTGATTCCCACGAGCCGCGCGGCGACGCGGTTGGCGGCGATCGCCCGCACTGCCTTGCCGAACAGCGTCCGGTCAATGAAGGCCCACAGCAGAACCATGATGAAGAACGCGCCGGCGAGCACAACCAGGCTCTGGGGTAGAATGGTAGCACCGCCGAGGCGGATCGGATTGCTGCCGAGGAGGGCGGGCAGGCTGTGAAAGCCTTTGTCGAACACAACTTCCGCTACCCCGCGCAGAAAGATCGAGGCGCCGATCGTAATGATAATGAGCGTGACGGCATCGGCTTCGCGCGCGGGCACGATGGCCCACCGGTAAAGGGCAAGGCCAACGACAGTGGTGATGAGAACAGCCACGACTCCGGCGAGCAACAGCGGAACGCCGGCATGGCCGAGAAAGACCGTGCCCATTGCCCCCAGCATGACGAACTCGCCCTGGGCGAAGTTCACCACATCTGACGCATTATAGATCAGCGTAAAGCCGATTGCGACAAGAGCATAGATGGCGCCGACGGTGATCCCCGAAAAGACGAATTGCAGGAACTCCGCCATCGAACGAGGCGCCTATCGTCGGGGGCCGAACGAAACAACAGATGTGCGAGCCGCCGCGGGGGCGGCTCGCACGTCATCCTAGTGTACCAGCGTCCACTCGCCGTCCTTAATCTCGAGCATCCGGAAGGCCGAAAGGTCAAGGCCCAAGTGATTGGTCGGCGACATGTTAAAAGTGCCGCCCGTGCCGATAAAGCCTTTGGTCTTTTCAATTTGGTCGCGCACTTTGGCCTTGTCGAAACTGCCGGCGCGCTTGGCCGCTGCGGCAAAAATCATCAACGCATCATAGGCGTGGCCGCCGAAGGTAGAGACCGGCTTTCCGGTCTTGGCCTCGAAGGTCTTCTTGTAGGCGACGACGACAGGCTTCTGCGGGTCGCTGTCGGGTAGTTGGTCGGCGACGAGCAACGCCGCGGCCGGCAGGCGCACGCCGTTGGCGGCGGGGCCCGCGAGTTTGATGAACTGCTTGGAGGCAACGCCATGGCTTTGATAGAGCGGATAGGGGATGCCAAGCTGTCGGTAATCACGGGTGACGATCGCCGGACCTTGGCCGAAGCCGGTATTGATCACCGCTTGCACGCCGGGAGTGGCCTTTATCTTTGTAAGTTGCGGGGTCATGTCGCTGTCGTGCGGCCCGTAGTTTTCAACGTGGACAATGGTAATGCCGGCTTTAGGCGCAACCGCGATGCACTGATCGCGCATCGACTTGCCGAAAGCGTCGGTGCCCGAAATCAGCGCCACCTTGGTCAGCTTGCGCTTCTTGAGATCCGCGAAGATCTTCTCGCAGGCCATTCTGTCGGTGTGTGGGGTCTTGAAGACCCATTTCTTCACCGGCTGGATGATCCGGATGCTGCCGCCAAGCGAGATGAACGGAATCTGCGCGTCCTGGAACACCGGGATCTCCGCCATGCTCGTCCCGGTGGTGGCGCCGCCGACCATGGCGACAACCTTATCCTGCTCGACCAGGCGGGTGGCGAAAGTGCGTGCAGCATTGGCGTTGCCGCCGTCATCGTAGATGATGAGCTGGAGTTTCTGGCCGTCGATCCCGCCTTTAGCGTTGATCTTGTCGACGTAAATCTTGAGTGTTTCCTTTTCCGGCTCGCCCAGGAACGACGCTGGCCCGGTGACGGACAGCACCGAGCCTATCTTTACTTGGGCCGAAGCGGGACAGGCTAGCAGGGCCGTGGCAAGGCCAACAGCGGCGAATGCGGCGGCAACCCTGAAATTCGCCATTATCAAGTCCTCCCTAAGGTTCCTTGGCACAACAACTACCACCGGCCCCGCACTCTCTCAAGGCCGCCAAAGTCCACCAAGGTTCTTGAAGCCCTTACGTCGGGCCGCCTGCCGCCGCCTTGTCTTAAGTCAAGCCGACCCGCCGGCGCCGCCTTCTCGAGCTCCACCTTGGCGTTCAGCTCCACCTCAGCGTTCGCGCCAGGTTCGCGCCAGTCAGGAAGCGGTGCCAACGGCGGGTGCAGCTTGATGGCGCCGCTGCGCGGCAACGCCGCGCCAACGGATCAAGAGCACGGATTGAAATCCGTGCGCAGAACCGTGAGGTATTATTTATGGGTTAATCTGGCAACGGGTGCGCGGTTTACGGTTCCGGTTGTCGAGGCGGCCGACCTTGCTCGTCTCGACAACCGGCGATGAAATTCCAAACTCTCTCCGGGGCCTCCAAATGGGCATTGTGGCCGACGCCCTCAAAGACCCGTGCGGCCGGATCAATGTCGCGCATCTGATCGAGCGTAACCATCGCATCTCTGTCGCCCGCCGCAAGTCGCAGTGGTGCCTCGCACAGGCGCAGCAGCGATGCGACCGACGGCCCCACGGCGCCATAAGCGCGTGGATCCATCGCGACCCGGTAATCGCCATCCGTCCCAAATACGCCGAGAGCGGCGGTCTCCGACGATGGATCGAGCAGACCAAGGAGCCCGGACAACTTGAGATAGCGCTCGATCGCCTGAGCGCGGCTAACAAATGCTCGCACCGCCTTTCGCGAAAGCTCGTGCGCCTTTGTCACTTCCTCGGCGCTCCATTCTATCTTGACGCCAAAAGCCGCGACCGCACGCACCGGTATCCCGAACCACCCGGTCGCCGCCAGCGCCGCCACCACGCCGCCGAACGAATGGCCGACGAGCATAACATCAGTTGCCTGTGCGGCGTTAACGATGTCAGCGATATCGGTGGCGTGCACGCCGTATCCGTAGGGACCCTCCTGAATCGAACGTCCGTGCCCGCGCAGGTCGGGCGCGACCCACTGGCCGTCCCAGGACGCCCGGATCAGTGGAATCATGCGCTCCCAGACGGACGCGTTAGCACCCAACCCGTGCAACAGGACCAACAGCCGCCTGCCATTGCCGCCGCGGGCCATCCAGATGCCGCGGTTCGTGATTTGTCCGTCGATCATTGTCGACTCCTTCCTCCCGCGGCTTCCGACCTTTGAATTCTAACCGCGTCCTGCTATCGTTTGGAGAAGGCGCGGGCGTGGTCTTGCGCCGAGACAAGCAGCTGTCCCCGTCTCGTCGTCGCAGCCCTCCTTGGCTCGGTGAGCGCCATCTCCTTAGCGGGGCGCAACGATGCCTCTCAGCTGATCAGTCAGGCGGTCACCACCGTCATCCGAGGCGTAGCAAGCAAGACCAGGGCTCGTTGGCGCACTTGCTCGATATTCCTTCATTTGATCTGCACATAAACGCGGATGTCATCCGGCAACTCGGAAACACTTCGTCAATATGGTCCACGTTCAACGCCGGCAGCGCCGATGCGCGCTGCGGCGCTTGACCCGCGCAAACACAGCGGCTCCATGCGATTGCGTCTTCACCCAGGTGTGGTCCCGGCAACCGTTTCGGCATGTCAAGAATCTCCACCGCCTCCAGCTTTGACAGAAGTTTCGCTAAGCCGCTGGGAAAGAGACAATTGTGCTAACGGCAATCGAGCGGACTTCTTTTTGCGAAAGTGTTTATTGCCTTTGCATAATTGAGTATGTCAATCATAATGGGTGATGGGAGAGGACAATACATCCATGGATCGCGTCCTCTTCGCCGTCTTCACCCACGAAAACAAGATAACACGACGTCAGCACTCCTTCCTAGCGAGACACAACAACTGACGTTACCTCAGAGCGTGTGGGAATGATTTCAGCGGAATCCGAGAAAGGTGAAAAAAGCCAGTTCGGCGTTCAGTCGGTAGAAATCGGCCTACGGATCTTGGCGGTGTTGGCGAAGGCGCATCGGCCGCTGATGCTCAGCGAGTTCGCTAAGGCGCTCAACATGCCGGCTGCTAAGGTTCACCGTTACCTCGTCAGTCTCGGTCGGGAAGGAATGGTGGAACAGTTCGGCATTGGAGGGCGCTATGGCCTCGGTCCACTGGCGCTCAGCGTCGGATTAGCGGCGCTTAATCAGCTTGACGTCGTGCGCATCGCCGGCACCGCAGTGGCCGATCTTCGCAACCGGACGGACCAGACCGCCATGTTGGCGGTCTGGGGCTCGGGCGGTCCAACCGTCGTTCGCTGGGAGGAATGCCGTCGCCCGATTGCCGTCAATACCCGCGTGGGATCGGTGCTCCGCCTGCTCGACTCTGCGACCGGCCTGGTGTTCGCAGCATTCCTGGCACGGCCCGTAACGGAGCAGTTATTTGCCGAAGAGCTAGCCGGCTGCCAGGACGAGCGCGAGCGCGAAGCGCTTGAGGATCAGCTGGCGGAAATCCGCCGTCGCGGCATGTCGCGGGTCCGCGGCAAGCAATTGGCGTCGATCAACGCCCTGAGCGCCCCGGTGTTCGACTTCTCCAACGCGGTCGTCGCGGCCATCACCGTGCTGGGCTCGGAGCGGCAGTTCAACGTCGACTGGACCGGCCCGATCGCCGAGGAATTACGGATCGTCGCCCGTCAGGTCTCTGAACGGCTAGGCGCCTTGTCTAAAGGTTGACGCAGCAAACCGGCCTCACGCTCCTTGGCGCCGCAGCGGCAGCACGAGCGGCAAGTACACTCCAGCTTTCACTATGGACGCTTTCATGAAAAAATCTCCAGCTACCGATGCTAGGCCGATGAACGCCATGACTACCGGCGGACGAAACGCCGAGGTGCCTAGCAGCAACAGCAGCGGCACGATCAATCCCAACGTCAGAGTGCCGCCGTAAAACAGAACTGCCAAGCGACCGGCGAGCATGTCACGTGCCGACCACCTGGCGGCGACGTTGCCTCTCGACATTGCTCCGTAAATCTCGATCAACAGCAAGAGTACAATAATTGCGGTCACGCCTATCCAAAGGCGCAACAGCGAATCGCCAGTCGTCGCATCACTTGGCACGGCGACGACCAACAGCGCGGCGATGCCGCCACGCAGGGCGAATGCGATATAGATGGCCGGATGCAAGGGCGAGTTCCAGAATGGAATCGCCTTCGAAGCGGCGTAACAAAATCCCATATAGCCGATAATTGTTACCGTTCCGATTGCGGCGATCACTTGCGCCACTATGGCCACCAAATTCCACACGCCACCTGGAGGCAGCAGCGTGATAATCGCGAGATAAAGCCCACCGCCCATCAGGAATAGGCCGAGGCCAACAAATCCGCGGGATACCCAGGACGTGCGAACGTGCCGCACCATGTTGAACGCCCGTTCTGGACGTCCCAAGAACAAGAGATGGACGATGCCGCCAAGTACGCCCGCCGCAAAGGCGACGAATAGGCCCTGCGGCACGCCGAAGATCGACGCCATCAGCCAAGTCCCGCCGGCAACGCCGGTCAGGAAGTGGCCAATTACCATCAAAATGCCGCGTCCCTCTCCCCACTCGCGTTGTGGGCGGTAGTCGCTGCGTAAGTCGGCAATAAGCTGATCGTAACGTTTGCTGCTCATCGCGGTCTCATCCCCAGGTGACTCACCCCAGGTCACTCACTCCAGGTAATATACCTTCGGTTTGGTGCCGGCTTCCGGGTGAAGGGTGAAGCCGTTGCGTTCCTTGATCAGTCGGGACACGTCACTGTCCGGATCATCGAGATCGCCAATTGTGCGCGCTTTGGCGGCGCAATTGGCGACGCAAGCGGGCTCCTGGCCTTCCGCCAGCCGATGGCGGCAGAAATTACACTTCATCACCACGCCCACGGGATGGCGTTCGGTACGAGCCTCCTCATAAGGCGTCGGCCCTGCCTCGCCGAAATAATAGCTCTCTTCCCCGTGGAAGTAGCGGTTGCCGTAAGGACACGCCATCATGCAGGTGCGACAGCCGACGCAGATATCGGAATTGATATCGACGATCCCATGTTCAGCGTAATAGCTCGCCCCGGTCGGACAGGCGCTGACGCACGGCGCATCCTCGCAGTGGTTGCACAAAACGGGCAGAAAAAGCTGGCGCGTCGTCGGATAATTCCCTTCCTCGCGCTTAACCAAGCGCGCGAAAAACACCCCCGGCGGCGTCCCGTGTTCGGCCTTGCACGAGACCTGACAGCCATAACAGGCCATGCAGCGCTTCAGATCAATCACCATTCCCAATCTCATCGTGGTGCTCCGCTGGCTGAACCGCTTGCATCTGTGAACGCACGCTCACATGTTCCCTGCACAATGATGGACCAAGAAATCGCATCACGGAATGCGTTCTGACGTTACATTTTATATAATTAATAATGGATTGCATAATACGACGGCAGTGTCAATCATCGCTATCCCCGGCCTACCCGGGTAGATTCATCGCTCCGCATGTACGACTCCGCATGTACGACCCAGACTCATAAACATGATCTCCCGATTGACATCGAGGTATTGTTTATGCAATGTATGACTTATTACACGTTACATAATTTGAGCTTTGGGAATTGGCGGTTCTCTGCAATTGATGCTGAGCACAGGACTGTTCGCTTACCGCATGCTGACGTTTCGGCCGGAATTTGGCTGCGCGAGCAAGGCGGGTGGGGAGGCCGAATATGAACATGCGCGTCTTGTTCATGGGGGTCATTGCCAATTTCACCGGCGAGAGGGAGCTGGCGCTCAGCTTCAACAGCGCCCCGACCGTGCGCGGCCTTCTCGACGAACTAGAGCGGCATTACGGCTCGGAATTTGGCGCGCGCGTCTTCCGGACCTCAAGCACGCCGCGCTTGCTGCAGATGTACACGCGAATTTTCGTCAACGGGAACCTGGTCGGGAACGAGGATCTCGACAAGCCCGTGTCGGCTGCTCCCGCCGACAAGCCTTCGTCCGAAGTCCTGGTTTATCTCTTGCCCGCAGCCTGTGGAGGATGAGGCCGTGAACGTCCATCAGAAGTATGGTCCGCAGATCTGGGAAGACAAGAAACGCGATCCAAAGAATTGGGAAGACGAATGGATCCCGTCCGCATGCACGATTTGCTACGGGGGCTGTTCAATCCAGGCGCATAGGGTCAACGGCACCGTTATAAAGATCGAAGGCAATCCGAAGAGTCCGATTGGCAGTGGCCGCCTCTGCGCCAAGGGCATCTCCGGTATCATGCTTCTGTACGACCCGAATCGACTCAATACGCCGCTTCGCCGCACGAATCCGAACAAAGGCATCAACGTTGACCCGGGCTGGAAGCCGATCAGCTGGGACGAAGCACTTGATGAAGTCGTTACCCGGCTTAAGAAACTACATGTAGAGGATCCGCGTCAGCTCGTCCTTCAGGTCACAACGACCCTGGCGCCGTCCTCGCTCGTATTCTTCCCCTTCGGTTGGGCGTTTGGTACGCCGAACATGTGGGTGGCGGGCGGCGGCGTGCATTGCGGCAACGGCGCGCACGCCTCAGGCGGTATAACGCACGCGTCCTGGTCGATCGTTCCCGACTTCAAGCACTGCAACTATGCACTCTACTTTGGCGCTTCGAAGGGACACGGTGCGGGTCACGTCGGCACACCTAATATCACGCTCGCGGCTGACGCTCGCGAGCGCGGAATGCACATGGTTGTAGTCGATCCCATGTGCAATTTCGCTGCAGCCAAGGCCGATGAGTGGGTGCCGATTCGGCCTGGAACCGACGCCGCGATGGCGCTCGCGATGGCGAACTGCTTGGTCAACGAGTTCAGGATTGTCGACACCGAATATCTGCGCACCAAGACCAATGCGGTCTATCTGATCCGGCCCGATGGCACCTACGCCCGCGATCCCCGGTCCGGGAAGCCGCTGGTGTGGGATGACAACAGTGGGGCGACAAAGCCGTATGACGATCCCGGTGCCAAACATGCGGCACTTGAAGGCATGTATCAAGCGAACGGGGAATCCTGCCAGCCGGCATTTGCCCGACTCAAGGAGCACTTGAAGAAATATACACCCAAGCGTGCCGAGGAGATAACGGGCGTTCCTGCCGAAACGATCCGCCGTGTGGCGCGCGAATTTGGCGAGGCCGCGCGCGTCGGGAGCACGATTGTTATCGACGGCGTAACGCTTCCGTATCGGCCGGCGTCGGCAATCTTCTTCCGCGGCGCACAGGGCCACAAGAATTCCATGCACAACTGCTTCGCCGTCGATCTGCTCAACCATATCGTCGGATGCGCCGACGTCGTGGGAGGCACGCTCGGATTCAATCCGGTTTGTTACGGACATCCCGAGACCGGCCGCCCTCACTACGTTCCGCGCGCGGATCGCGACGGGCTCATGGCGACCGGCGTTTGGATGTTGCCGCACGTTCCCTACCCACCAGCCGAGCCGCGGCGACCCGATTCCCTCGGGTTCATCGAGCTGTTTGCGCTTTCCCACGTGTCGCCGATCATGGCTTCCTCCGATCAGGAGCAATGCTGGCAGAAATTCAAGCTGCCGTATCGTCCCAAGATGATGATCAATTACGGAGCGAACTCGATAATGAGCGTCGGCAACAAAGACGCGGTGGCAGCGAGCCTCAAGACTTACGATTTCATTGTTTCCTTCGATATTTTTCTGAACGAGTTCTCCGACTTTGCCGACATCATCTTGCCCGATGCGTGCTATCTCGAAGTGGTCGATCCGCGCCCCAACTTCCCCTTCATCTTCAATCATCCGGCGGGCGAGGGCGAATGGGGCTGGCCGATCCGCCAGCCGGTGGTGCAGCCGACCCATGATCGTCGCAGTGCCCGCGACGTGATGTTGCAGCTGGCGTATCGGTTGGGTCTTGGCGCCGAAATCAACATGGCGCTCAACAGTTATTATGGACTCGACGGCCCGGAGATGCTCGATCCTTCCAAGGTCTACACGATGGAAGAGATCGCAGACCGGGACCTCAAGCACAACTTTGGTCCTGAGCGCGGGCTGGCTTGGTTCAAGGAACACGGGGTCATCACTTGGCCCAAACGTGTTGATGAGGTTTATTGGCGTCCCTTCCTCGACGTGCGAATCCCTATCTATCACGAATACCTGATCGACCTTGTTCAGCGAACCGGCAGTATCTGCCGGGAGGCCGGTCTGCGGCTCGATCCCAGCTACTATGGCCCATGCCCGGAGTGGCTCCCGTGCCCCTCGCATGAGGTGACGGACCCCGACTTCGATCTGTTCGCCTTCTATTATCGTGACGCCGTCCAGTGCAACGGCTTCACGATGGAGAATCCGTGGCTCGACGAGGCGGCGCGCATCGACCCGTATTCCTACCGCATCGCGATCAACGCCGATACGGCGCGGCGCAAAGGGCTCGCGGACAACGACGTCGTTTGGCTGCAGACGGTGACCGGTCGTCGCGTTGCCGGCCGGATCAAGCTTACGCAAGCTGTCCATCCCGAGGCAGTTGGCATCGCCGCCTGTGCCGGCCACTGGTCCAAGCATCAGCCGATCGCCCAAGGAAAAGGAGTCTTCTTCAACGATCTTCTCGAGGTCGACTTCGAGCACACAAGCCCGGTAAATCTGAACCTGGATCTTTGCACCAAGGTCAAGGTCACCCGACACGAGGATCAGGGCGAGCAATATACCGCGGTGGTCATCGGCCAAGCGTGAGAAACTCTGGGCGGTCGGCGCTCGGGCGCATTCGCGACGGCGCCGCATCGTCCCCCGCGGAGCGGGCGAATGGTCAGTCGCTCGCTCCGCCGCGCAGCAGCCTGCGGCCGAACGCGACAAGGAACAGGGCGTAAGCACAGACCCAGGCAAACCCCGCCAAGTCCAGCCATAGACCGTGGCCGTGCGTGAAAAGCTCGGCGAAGAGGCGGGCAAAGGCGGCGGCGGTCACGCACAGGTAGGCGGCGGAGAGCAATACTGAGGACCGGAAAGCTGTCCCGGTCTGTCGCCGGATCATGCTTGCCATCACGCCCAGACACATCGACGCGACGGCGCCGACCATCCAGGCGTGCACAGTCGCGCTTGCGGCGGCGTGCCCGGGCCGAAGGGCCTCGATGGCGGCGAAGGCAAACCCGGCCGGAATCCAGCCATAGCCGATCTGGAGCACCAGAACCGCAGGTGTCGTTAGCGTTCGCCAGATTCGCCACTGCGAGAGGCGCGCAATTTGACAGAACGCCGCGGCAGCGCAGGCGAGGGCCGTTCCCTCGGAGGTTGGCGCGGCGACCCAAGCAGCGAGGCCGATCGTCGCCGTCACCGCGGCAATCAGTTCGATCCATTTTCTCAAACGTCTCGGAAACAGATTGGCGGAGTCACCCACATACGCCTCTGTGAGGCTCGGCACGATGCGGCCGCCGAACGTCATGACCAGCCCCAGGATGGCTGCCAGGCTCAACCGCGATCCATACTCGGCTGCGGCGTCAAGCGGCTGGGTGCCGGCAGTGAGGGTCCCAAGCAGGAACAAGGCGAGAAGAACGGCGATCTTGAAATTGCGCCGATCATGCGCTGCGACGACGTTATAAGCGACATTAAACGCAAGCAGCCCGATAAAGAATGCCGCAATCGGCGCTGCCGCCGCGGCGGCTGCTCCATGGACGAAGCGTCCGACGAGCCAAAGGCCCCACAACGTCCGCAATGCCGTGGCCGATATCGGTTCGCGTCCGGTCCAACGGGGCAGCGCGGTGAGCAGGAAACCCGCGAACTCTGCCGGGATCATGCCGAACAACAGCTCTTGGCGGTGCCAGACCGCAATGGGGACACCGGCAAGGTTTTCCTGCGCGATTCCCAGGGCCGCAAAAAACCAAATCGCGACGCCGGCGATGGCGTCAAGAGCCGCTGATAAGAAGAAAATGCGAAACGGCTGCACGCGCCCCGCCGAACCGATCACGATGCTATCTCCACGGTACCGCGCGTTTCCGTCGTAGGCGCGGGCGTACGGACCCCCTCCGGCGCACCGGGGGTCCTTTGCTGTGAAGAGGACGATGCGCGAACCGAGCAGTCCTTGTGTACTACAACGAAGATAAAGAGTTTTGCAGCCACCGCACCAGCCGAGCCTGGCGCCTTGATCTTGATCAATTACCGCGACTTCCGGTCGCGATAGCCTCCTTAGCATGTCGTCACGCGCCCATGCTGATCGATCGACCGCGCCGCTGCAAAGCCCGTCGCAAACGGTTCCCGGCTGGTTGTTGGCTGCGGTGCCGTTGGTGCTGCTGCAGCCGCTTCTGACCCATATCGCGACGCACGTTGCCCGCTCGCGTCCCGAACTGTTCGCCCGCCTCGGCCCCCACACGGACAAGTTGTTTCTGATCGATCCGATCGATCTGCCGTTCGTGCTGCTGTTGCGGCCCAATGCGGCGAGGCCCTATTTGCAGGCGCGGCGCCGATTCGAGCGACCGCGGCACGACGCCACGATCGCCGGCACTTTTCTCAATCTCGTCAACATGATTGACGGATCGCTCGACGGCGATGCACTGTTTTTCTCGCGCGACCTGCGCGTGGGCGGCGACACCGAAGCGGTTGTCGCCCTGCGCAATGCATTGGACGATTTCGAGGGCAGCGCGTTCGACGCCATTGTATCGGCGTTTGGGCCGTTGTCGGCGCCGCTGCGGCTCGTCGTTTCGTCGTTGCGCGGCATGCGCAAGAGGAAGCGCCATGAATAATGGCGGCTACACGCGCCCCCAACTGGTCTGTCCAGCCGGCACCCCGGCCGCATTGCGGACTGCTGTCGAAGCCGGCGCGGACGCGGTCTATTGCGGCCTTCAGAACGCGACCAACGCGCGAAACTTTCCTGGACTGAATTTCACACCGGCGGAGCTGGAAGCGGCGATCGCTTATGCGCATGCGCGGGCTGCCAAGGTGCTGCTTGCGGTGAACACGTTTCCGCGCGCCGGGCAATTTGCGCTATGGCGCGAGGCCGTGGACTTGGGCGCGCGTCTGGGGATCGACGCCCTGATCGTCGCCGACCTGGGCGTCGCCGATTACGCCGCGCGCACCTACCCGGCGTTGCGGCTGCATCTCTCCGTCCAGGCGGGCGCCTCATCGCCCGAAGCAATCCGGTTCTATTGCGAGGAATTTGGAGTCAAGCGCGTGGTATTGCCCCGCATTCTCACCGTCGCCGAGATCGCCGATATTCATCGGCAGATTCCATGCGAGATCGAGACCTTCGTCTTTGGCAACCACGGCCTGATGGCGGAAGGGCGCTGCAGCCTCAGCGCCTATGCGACCGGCCTATCGACCAACATGGACGGCGCCTGCTCGCCGGCAGCGGACGTCCACTATGAAGAGGATGCCGCGCGCAATCTGACGACGAAACTCGGTCCGTTCGTGATCGACCGTTTCGCCTGCAACGAAAACGCCGGCTACCCGACCATCTGCAAAGGCCGGTATCTGACCGACGCGAGAAACGAGGCCTATTACGCTTTCGAGGAGCCGGTCACGCTCAATCTTGCTGGGCTGTTGCCAGACCTTATGCGCGCGGGAGTAACCGCGCTGAAGGTCGAGGGGCGCCAGCGCAGCCGGGCCTATGTGCGCGCCGTCGTGTCCGCATTCCGCAAGGCCGTCGACGACATCCTCGCCGGCGGCGAGGCGAGCCTCGCCAGCCTGCTGGCGCTGACCGAAGGGCAACGCGAAACCGAAGGCGCCTACCGCAGCAAGACGTGGAGGTAGCAGTGGGCGATCGCGCGGTTGAACTCACGCTCGGTCCCGTCCTTTTCAATTGGCCAGCCGATCAATGGCGGGATTTTTATTTCCGCATCGCCGATGAAGCGCCGGTGACGACCGTCTATCTCGGCGAGGTCATATGTTCGAAACGCGCCCCGCTTTTTGCCTCGCACTACGAAGAAGTGGTCGAGCGGCTGAGTGCAAGGGGAAAGACGGTTGTATTCTCCATGCTCTCGGAGGTGGCGCTCAATCTCGACCGCAAGCTTGTGGACAGCGTCTGCGCGTCGGAGGACCATCTCATCGAGGCCAACGACGCTTCCGCCTTGCCGCGGCTGCAAGGCCGACCGCATCACATCGGCCCATTTATGAACGTCTATAATGAACGCAGTGTCGCCGTTCTGGCGCGCGGTGGCGCACAGAATTTCTGCCTGCCGGTGGAAATGCCGGCGCGGACGATCCGGGCGCTTTGTGCGGGGACACCGGACCTCGATGCCACATTCGAAGTCCTGGTCTTTGGGCGCATGCCGCTCGCGCTCTCGGCGCGCTGCTATCACGCACGCGCCCACGGCCGCACCAAGGACACCTGTCAGTTCGTCTGCGAGAAAGATCCTGACGGCCTTGAGCTTCGAACCTTGAACGGCCAGCCGTTCCTTGCGGTGAATGGAATCCAGACGCTCTCGTACGATTTCCTCAATCTAATCGATCGGTTGCAGGAGCTGCAGGAAATCGGAGTCTCCCGCTTTCGCCTTTCGCCTCACGGTTGCGACATGGTACGGGTGGCGACGACCTTTCGCGGCGTCCTGGATGGGACCTTGACGGCGGCGCAAGCCGCCGCCGCGCTCACCGGTCTCAATCTTCCGGGGCCGTTCTCCAACGGGTTCTACAACGGCAAGCCGTGCCCGGCCGGAGCAATTCTGGCCCACGTCAAGGACGCTGAATCGTAAGAACCATGGGCGCGTTGCGACCCGCAACTGGCAAACCGGCGGCCGCTTCCAGCAGCACGAAGCGTTGCGGCGTTGAACAGGGCACAATGCGCGCGGACCGTTTTGCCGGCGGACCGCTCGACTGGGAGGGAATGTGGTGAAGGCACGGGCGACACCGCAGGTGAGCAATGTTCCCAGTTACTGCTACAATTGCGTGGCCGGGCCGGACCTTTTGACCGTCAAGGTCGTGGATGGTGTGGCGACGCAAATCCTTCCCAACTTTGCCGCCGCCGACATTCATCCGGGCAACGGACGGATTTGCGTCCGCGCGCTGGGCCTCATTCAAAAAACCTATAATCCCAACCGGTTGCGGACGCCGATGAAGCGCACCAATCCGCACAAGGGGCGGGCGGAGGATCCGGGTTTCGTACCGATTTCGTGGGATGAAGCGCTCGATACCATCGCCTCGCGCCTGATCGCCGTCCGCGCGCTTGGTCTCACCGACGAGGCGGGGCTGCCCCGAGTCGCGGCAAGCTTTGGTCACGGCGGAACGCCGCAGAGCTATATGGGCACCTTTCCCGCATTTCTGTCCGCCTGGGGCCCGGTCGATTTCAGCTTCGGTTCAGGCCAAGGCGTGAAGTGCGTGCATTCCGAGCATCTGTACGGCGAGTTCTGGCACCGCGGATTCACGGTGAGTGCCGACACGGTATCGTCCCGCTACATCGTCTCGTTCGGCGCCAATGTCGAGGTTTCGGCCGGCGTCTGCGCCGTGCGCCGGCACGCGGATGCCCGCGTCCGCGGCATCAAGCGCGTGCAGATCGAGCCGCATCTATCGGTGACAGCGGCCGCCTCCGCGGAGTGGGTGCCGATCAAGCCGAAGACCGACGCTGCCTTCATGTTCGCGATGCTGCACGTCTTGCTTCACGAGCACCCGCGCGAGCGTCTCGACGTCGCATTTCTGCGCGACCGCACGGCCTCTCCCTATCTGGTCGGGCCAAACGGTTACTATTTGCGCGAGCCGCAGAGCCGTAAGCCCCTCATCTGGGATGGCGGCCGATCAGCCGCGGTTCCATTTGACATGGCCGGCGCCGCCGCTGCTCTTGAGGGGAATTTCACCGTCGAAGATTGCGTGGAAATCGGTCCTGACAGAACGACCTGGCGGCATCAGCGCGCCACTGGCGCCACGGCGTTCACGCGCTTGGTCGAGCACATGCGTCCGCACTCCCCGGAATGGGCGGCGCCAATCTGCGATGTGCCGGCAGCGACTGTTCGCCGCGTAGCGAACGAGTACTTGGACAACGCCTGCGTCGGAGAGACGATCGAGATCGGCGGCAGCGTGCTGCCGTTGCGGCCGGTGGCCGTCGTCCTCGGCAAGACCGTGAACAACGGCTGGGGTGGATACGAGTGCTGCTGGGCCCGCACCATGCTGGCCGTCCTCGTCGGCGCACTCGAAGTGCCGGGCGGGACGCTTGGCAGCACCACCCGCCTCAACAAGCCGCTTGGCAACCGCCTGGCAAGCGTCAAGCCGGGTGAGGACGGCTTCATGGCGGCAAATTTCAATCCGACCGACCGGGCGCACTGGGCGGCGCGGCCGACCGGGCGCAATGCACATCGCACGTTGGTGCCTTTGGTCGGCGACTCGGCGTGGGCGCAGGCACTCGGCCCCACGCATCTCGCCTGGATGTTCCTTAAAGAGGTGCCGAACCATTGGCAGCGGCCGTCGGCGCCCGACGTCTGGTTCGTGTTCCGCAGCAATCCCGCCATTTCGTTCTGGGACAGCGGCCGCATGGTCGAGACGATGGCGAATATGCCGTTCGTGGTCGCGTTCGCCTACACGTTCGATGAAACAAACCATATGGCGGACATCCTGCTGCCCGAAGCGACCGATCTGGAAGGTATGCAGCTCATTCGCATCGGCGGCACCAAGTTCGTGGAGCAATATTGGGAGCATCAGGGGGTGGCCTTGCGCCAGCCGGCGGTGGCGCCGCGCGGGGATGCGCGCGACTTCACCTGGATTTCCACCGAATTGGCGCGCCGCTGCGGTATTCTCGAACCTTATAACACCGCCATCAATCGCGGCGCCGGCTGCGTGCCGCTCAAGGGCAGCAACTACGACTTTTCGCTCGATCCAAGCCGCGTTCACGCGGTCGAGGAGATCTGGGATGCGGAGTGCAAGGCCGCAACTGCCCAGTTCTCGAACGGGGCGGAAAGCAAGGACCTCGCCTGGTTCAAGCAGCACGGCTTCTACACCGTGCCGTACAAGCGCTCGGACTGGTATCTCTACCCGGCGATGGTGGAAAAGAATTTGCGCTTCGAACTGCCCTATCAAGAGCGACTGTTCAAGGCGGGCCGGGAGCTCGCCCATCGACTGCATGAGCACGATATCCATTGGTGGGATGCTCAACTCGAAGAATATGCGCCGCTGCCGCTCTGGGATGACGTTCCCGCCCGCTGGGAGCGCGCGCTGCGCAAGATGGGAGGCGATCCGGCCGCCTATCCGCTTTGGCTCATTACCACCAAGAGCATGCAATATTCCGCCGGCAACAATGTCGGAATTCCGCTGATGAACGAAGTTGCCGGCAACATGCGCGGCCATGGCGGCGTCATTCTCAATGTTGTCACCGCCAAGCATCTCGGCATTCGCCAGGGAGACCCCGTGGAGGTTCGTTCCATGACCGGCAGCACGCGCGGCAACGCGGTGCTCATCGAGGGTATCCGTCCCGATACGGTGGTCATCATCGGGCAGTTCGATCATTGGAAGACGCCGTACGCGAAGGATCTGCATTATCCGAGCCTCAATACGGTCGCGCCGCTCTCGCTCGACCTGACCGATTCCACCGGCTCGGGATCGGATCTCGTCCGCGTCTCGGTGCGAGCGAGCACGCAGCCATGACCCGCCATGTCATGGTCGCGGATTTGCGGCGATGCATCGGCTGCCAGACTTGCACCGCGGCGTGCAAGCAGGCCAATGCGACGCCGCCGGGCGTGCAATGGCGGCGCGTGCTTGATCTGGAGGTCGGCGAATACCCGAATGTACGCCGGGTCTTTGTGCCGACGGGCTGCCAGCACTGCGCCGATCCTCCCTGCGAGAAGGTATGTCCGACGACCGCCACGCGCCGGCGCCCGGACGGCATCGTGGAAATCCGCTACGATCTCTGTATCGGCTGCAGCGCCTGCATGCTCGCGTGCCCCTACGACGCGCGCTACAAGACCGAAAGACGCGAATACGGCTTCGGCGAGAAGCCGACAGAGGACGAGGCAATGCGCGCCGACGATTCGCTTCTCGGCGTCGCTACCAAATGCAATTTCTGCGCCGATACGGTCGACGCCGGCGTCGCGCGCGGGCTTACGCCGGGCGAGGATCCCGAAGCGACGCCGGCTTGCGTCAATTCCTGCATCTCGGGCGCGCTGGTCTTTGGTGACATCGACGATCCCAAAAGCGGGGTGTCGAAGCTGCTGGACGAAAACAAGCACTTCAGAATGCACGAAGACCTGGGGACGGACCCGGGCTTCTACTACGTATGGGATCAGGATCTGCCATGACCGCGACCGTCAGAGGTGCGCCGCGTCTGCAGCGCAGCTGGGACAGCCGCGCCGCCTGCAACTTCATCTGCGGCGGGGCAGGGACCGGGCTTCTCCTGGCAGCGGCTGCGGCGCTGCCGAGTGGATGGCCTTATGCCCCCGCAGGAGTGCTGGCATTTGCCCTGATCGGATTTGGACTGTGGATGGTCTGGCTGGAAATCGGCCGGCCGCTGCGCGCCCTGAATGTCTTTTTCCATCCGCAAACCTCGTGGATGACGCGCGAGGCGCTGCTCGCCTTGCCGCTCCTCATCATCGTTGGCGCCGCAATTTTGCTGGACCAGCGCATTGTGCCGCTGCCTTTTAAGACGCATGGCACGGTGATCGATCTTGCCTGGGCGGGTGCGGTGCTGGGTCTCGCGTTCCTGTATTGCCAAGCCCGGATTCTGACGGCATCGAAAGGCGTGCCGGCGTGGCGCGAGCCGAGCCTGCAATCGGTGATCGTCATCACCGGGATCACCGAGGGTCTTGGGCTGCTGCTCTTGCTCGGTCTCGCCGTCGCAACGCCGCCGAGCTGGGTTTTCGCGGCCGGCCTGGTCGCCCTGGCGGCGCGCGCCGGGGCCTGGGAGTACTACCGCCGCCGCGTCGCCGCCGGAGCGCCCGCTACCGCTACCGCAGCGCTCAACCGCATCTCGTCCCCGGTTCATCTTCTTGGCCACGTGCTTGCGGCCGTGCTTCTCATTGTGGCTCTGATCACGCCGACGCCGGTGCTGCCGGCCGCCGGCGCCGGCCTTGCGCTGGTCGCGGTCGGGGCTTGGCTGAAATTTACCGTGGTGACGCGCGCCGCCTTCACGCAGGGCTTTGCGATCCCGTTCCTGCCGGTGCGCGGGCGCGCCGGTTCGTGACGCCGCGGTCGCCGCGCCGCCGAAGCGGAACGGCGAAGATCAATTCGCTGCCTTGCGCAAATCCTTGACCCGCACCGCCTTGCCTTGCGAGCGCGGCACATCGCCGGGCTTTTTCACGACGACAGTGCAGGTTACGCCGACCATCGATTTGAGGTGGTGGCAAATTTCGTCGGCCTTTTTCGCCAGGAAAGACTCATCCGATGGCGCGCCGGGCGCGAGCTCGACCTCGACGGTCATGGTGTCGAGCGGTCCCTCGCGCGTGAGCACGATCTGGTAATGCGGCGCGATCCCCGGAAAGCCGACCAGGAACGCCTCGATCTGCGAGGGAAAGACATTGACGCCGCGAATGATGAGCATGTCATCATCGCGTCCCGTCACCCGCATGATCCGAGATCG
>JAKAPE010000312.1 GCA_021811945.1 Pseudomonadota bacterium
CGGGAGCGTTTGACCCTTGCGGTCCAACTTGAGCCTGGTCTTATCAGAGCTCGTCATGTAACCGGCGATCGGAGCCACATTATCCACACGCCTCGTCGGTCTGAGGCGGAGCCTCGTTAGTAACTGATCGTACGGAGACTATCGCTTCGAGAACTGGAAGCTTCGCCGCGCTTTCGCCTTGCCGTACTTCTTGCGCTCGACCACGCGGGGGTCACGGGTGAGAAAGCCGCCACGCTTGAGCACCGGACGCAGCTCCGGCTCATAACGCATCAGCGCCTTCGACAGCCCATGGCGGACGGCGCCGGCTTGGCCCGACAATCCGCCGCCCGAGACGGTGCAGACAACGTCATATTGGCCCTGGTGGTTTGCGGCGGCGAGCGGCTGTTGGATCAGCATGCGCAGCACCGGCCGGGCGAAATAGGTGTCCACGGCACGGTCATTGACCACGATATTGCCGCCGCCGGGCTTGATCCAAACCCGTGCCACCGCGTCCTTGCGTTTGCCCGTAGCGTAGGCGCGGCCCTGCTTGTCGAGCTTTTGTACGTATTTCGGCGGTTGCGGCGCCGCCGCCGGCTTGAGCGCGGACAGCTCTTCCAGCGTTTGTATCGTCTCGGCCATCACGCATTCCTCTTGTTCTTGCGGTTCATGGCGGCGACGTCCAGCTTTTCCGGCTGCTGCGCCGCATGCGGATGCTCCGCATGCGGATACACCCGCAGATTCCCTAGTTGGCGGCGGCCAAGCGGGCCGCGCGGCAGCATGCGCTCCACCGCCTTCTCCACGACGCGCTCGGGAAAGCGGCCGCTCAGGATCGCCTTGGCGCTGCGCTCCTTGATGCCGCCGATATAGCCGGTGTGCTTATGATAGACCTTCTGGTCGACCTTCCGGCCGGTTAGCACCGCCTTGGCAGCGTTAATGACAATGACATTGTCGCCGCAATCGACATGGGGGGTAAAAGTCGCCTTGTGCTTGCCACGAAGCCGCATCGCGACGATGGAGGCAAGCCGGCCAACAACGAGTCCGTCGGCGTCAATCATGACCCACTTCTTCTCGACCTCGGCGGGCTTTGCCGAATAGGTTTTCATGTCAACTTCCGTCTGGGAAAAGGTGCCCGGCACGGGCGAGCGTGCGCGCTTATCTAGCGGCGGCCGATGCGCGGGTCAACATTCTCGCGCACGTATTCTAGATATATCTCAATGATTTGATCTAGAGGTATTATATCACCGTGCGCTTGGGCCGTGCGGGGGGATCGAGTAGGTGGCCGTGGCGTGAGCGACCAACTCATCCGCGCCCTCCGAGCGGATGTCGACCTCACCGACGGCCAGCCGTTTTCCCAACTTGAGTAGCCGGGCCTCGGCCAGAAGATCGCGCGGCGCCGGCATTTTAAGAAAGTTGATGCTCAGGCTGGTGGTCACGGCAAGCGGTACCCAGCCGATCGTCGCCAGGATGGCGACATAAACTGCGAAGTCGGCGAGCGTCATCATGGCCGGGCCCGACACGGTGCCGCCTGGGCGCAGCGATTGCCGGTCGGGGCGCTGCCGCACCCGGCAGCCGCCATGCCAAACTGCTTCAAGAACGTAACCGCCGCCGTCATGGAGCATCTCGGGAAACGCGTCGCGGAGCAGCCGCTCCAGTTCCTTGACCGAGAGCTTCGCCGCCGCCATTTCTTTCATGCGCTCTTGTTTCATGCCCCTGGCTCCTTGCCCTGCCGATCGGATACAATGAGATTTGGCCATCGCCAAATCCGCCGAGCGGAGAGTGCTGCCAAGGACGAGCCAAGGACCGCATTATGAGCGCCCATTCCGCGACTGTCGCCGCCGACGCCGCCGCGTCGCTGATCCTGCTGCGCGAGGACGTGGGGAGCGTGGCCGTGCTCACGCTCAATCGGCCCCAGGCGCGCAACAGCCTCTCCGAGGCGATGCTGGAAGCTCTTGGCGATGCGTTGAACGCGATCGCACACGAGGAGAGCGTACGCGCAGTGGTGCTGGCCGCCAAGGGACCCGCCTTCTGCGCCGGGCACGACCTCAAGGAGCTCAGCGCGCACCGCGCTGACGAGAACCGCGGCCGCGGCTATTTTAAGCACATCATGACGACATGCAGCGCGATGATGCAGCAGATCGTCACGCTGCCACAGCCGGTCATCGCCGCGGTGCAGGCAACCGCCACCGCGGCCGGCTGCCAATTGGTGGCAAGCTGCGACCTCGCGGTTGCCGCCGGCAGCGCTAAGTTCGCCACGCCCGGCGTCAATATCGGCCTGTTCTGCTCGACGCCCATGGTCGCACTCTCCCGCAACATCAGCCGCAAACACGCGATGGAGATGCTGCTCACTGGCGAGATGATCTCGGCCGAAGATGCCTTGCGCATCGGCCTCGTCAATCGCGTCGTCGCTCCCGGTCGAGAGCGCGAGGAAGCGCTCGCTTTGGCGGCGACCATCACCGCGAAGTCGGCTCTGACGGTAAAGATTGGCAAGGAGGCGTTCTACCGTCAGCTCGAAATGCCGCTGGCCGAGGCCTATCGCTACACTTCCGAAGTGATGGTGGAAAACATGCTCGCGCGCGACGCCAAGGAAGGTATCGATGCCTTCATCGACAAGCGCCAGCCGAAATGGGAAAATCGCTGAGCCGCCACGGCTACTGCGCCTTGAAGGCGCAGATCGTGAACTTGGCAACGAGCTGAAGGAGCACTTTGATGTTGCGAGCCGCAATGATCGTTTTGATGTTGAGCGGCCTCTACGGCTGCACATCGCAGCGCCGGGCCGAGCGCGCGGCATGCCGCGACGACGCGAAGACATTCTGTGCCGGCGTTAAACCGGGTGGCGGCCGCATCCTCGATTGCCTAGCCAAGCAAAAGGACAAGATTTCTCCCGCCTGCGCCAAAGTGGTCGCAAGTCACAGCCACTGAAATCCAGGCCCCCGCGGGATGCCGTGGGCGTCGCACTCGAGAGCGCGCCGCTCGCGACGAGCCCATAACTCGGCAGCGAAATGGCGCATCCGCGAAGTGGCTGTCACGTTTGCCGAATGAATGGCCTGTGCCGGCGCTTGCAGCCAAGAAGGTTATCGGCGCGCTTCCAACACGCCGGCTTTGTCGTGATGCGGACTTCCGGAAGCCATTGCCGCCTTGTTCACCCGATCGACCCCGCGCGGCGTTGCTATTCCCCTTTCACGCCGGGGACCTTCGACGCGACACTCGGCGCCGCATCTTCGCTCAGGCCGGCTTCACGGTCGTCGAGTTTCTGGCCCTCCTTTGCGCCATTAACGCATAGCCCCGGCGCGCCTTGACGACCGCCGCCGGTCCTATAAACCGGGACCGCTCCTGCGAGTACCAACCGATGAGCGAACGCACACCCGGATTTTCCACGCTTGCCGTCCACGCCGGCGCGCAAGTGGATCCTGCTACGGGTGCGCGGGTGACGCCGATCTATCAAACAACCTCCTACGCATGCGAGAACGTCGATCAAGCCGCCTTGCTGTTCGATCTGCGAAATTTGGGCAACGTCCATACCCGCCTCGGCAACCCGACCAATGCTGTGCTCGAGGAACGCATCGCTGCACTCGAAGGCGGCACAGCGGGCGTCGTCACCGCGTCCGGCCACGCGGCGCAGGTGATGGTCTTTCATTGCCTGCTGCAACCGGGCGACGAGTTCATCGCCGCGAAAGGGTTTTATGGCGGCTCGATCAACCAGTTCAATCACGCATTCAGAAATTTCGGATGGAACGTGGTTTGGGCCGATCCCGCTGATATCTCGTCTTTCGAGCGCGCGATTTCGCCCAAGACCAAGGCGATTTTCACCGAATCGATCGCCAACCCTGGCGGCGTCATCACCGACATGGCTGCCGTGGCCCAAATCGCGCGTCGCGCCGGCGTGCCCTATATCGTCGACAACACGCTGGCGACACCCTACCTGTGCAAGCCGATCGACCATGGCGCCGACATCGTCGTGCATTCGCTGACCAAATTCTTGGGCGGCCACGGCAATTCAATCGGCGGCGCCATCGTCGACGCCGGCACCTTCAACTGGTCGCGCGAGCGCCGCTATCCGATGCTCTGCGAACCGCAGGCGGAATATCAGGGCATCGTGCTGCATGAGACCTTCGGCAATTTCGCCTTGGCTATCGCCTGCCGGGTGATCGCTTTGCGCGACATCGGCGCAGCGTTGTCGCCGTTCAACGCCTTCCTCATCCTTGCCGGCATCGAGACGCTGCCGCTGCGCATGCGCAAGCATTGCGACAACGCGCTCGCCGTCGCGGAGTGGATTTCCACGCATCGGAAGGTCGCGTGGCTGAGCTATCCCGGGCTGCCCGGCGACCGTTATCACAACCTTGCCAAGAAATACTGTCCCAAGGGGGCGGGCGCGGTGTTCACGTTCGGACTCAAGGGCGGCTACGACGCCGGCGTAAAGCTGGTCTCCAAGGTAAGACTGTTCTCGCATCTCGACAATCTGGGCGATAACCGCTCGCTGATTATTCATCCCGCTTCGACCACCCGCCGCCTGCTCTCGGACGCGCAAAAGATCCAGGCCGGGGCCGGGGCCGACGTCGTGCGGGTCTCAATCGGCATCGAGGACGCGGAGGATATCATCGCCGATCTCGATCAGGCGCTGGCCGATTAGACCGTTATAGTGGCCGTAGCGGGAATTTTGCTCTCGTTCTGCGCTGTTGTCATACGGCGGCCTTAAGACCGACGGCCTGGACGAGGGCATCGAGGTCATCGATGACGCGGTGGTAGAGGCGGTCGAGTTGCGATCGCTTTTGATCAGGCAGTCGGGCATCTGCGCTGGCGGGGCTGAGAAAACCCGCGGTCAGCGGTGCATAGACGCGTTCGAACAGCTTCAGGAAGACCAGACAGACTGAGTAGATCGGAA
>JAKAPE010000313.1 GCA_021811945.1 Pseudomonadota bacterium
TTCTGGGCCCGTGGTTACTTCTGCACCACCAGTGGCAACATTACCGACGACGTCATACTTCAGTATTTGCGTGAGCATGAACCTACCGGCCTCAGCCGGTAGTTATTCAGTTCACGGGGTGAAGCGGTTGGCGACACCCCCAGAGTTTCGTACCACTCTTCCTTCGGCTCCGAATTTTCCTCCTCCCTTTCATCGTCAGACGCTTCGCCGTCAGGCTCATCTTCGTAGTACGTGCCATCTTGATAGCGGGCTGCCGCATCGGCGATTTCCTCGAAGCGGGGGCTCCACATTTCGGTCATATCTTGCGCGTGGCTTGGCGAAAACGTCACTCTGACCGTCGTGTCCCCGGTGCATGCGCCCAAGGCTTCGGCATTGCGCTTGAATGCAGCGCGGCGGATTTTGGACAGCATCCAAAAAAGTACTCCGGCTCCAACGCTCGATACCAAGACGCTGCCATATAATGTATCGCTTACACCGGAAATGCGCATCAAAACGTGACGACCTGCAAACTGAGAAAGCGAATTGATGAAGAGCGGATTTGCTAGGTACAGAACCGCAATGCTCAATACATACGCAACCGTCGTCAAACGCAGTGCGAATTGAAAACTTCTCACTCGCGTCCAATTGTCGAATCGTCCTTTTAGCTCTTTGCATGCTGAGAGCAGCTTTTCCCGCTTCTCGTTCAGTTGCATACCTAATTTGCTACCGCGATGATAACTGCCGTCGCGGTTCTGCTTCAAATCGTAACCCTCTTCCTTGATCATCTGAAAGTTGATCACGATTGCTTGGCGATAGCGTTCATACTCAGATAACTCGTGCTTTTCCTCGTCGGTGAGAGCGAAGTCTTTCCATGTGTGTGGCGAACGAAACTCAAAATATAAGAGCGCCAACAAAAGAACGATTGGTGGAAGGTAAATTGCTGCCGTCAATATGACAGCGCCGAGGACACCTAGCGCGTAAATAATCGCGTAGATGAAGCCGATGGCCCCCCCATAATTTTCGTTCCGTCGCCTCGCCATGTCCTTCCCCAAGATCAACGCGCATGGGCTACTATGAATAGATACAGGCCGATGGCAAAAACTGTAAAATAGAAATATAGACTGTACAATATTTGTAGCAGCGGAACATTGCGGCGGCGCGCACTTCCAAACACACCGCCGAGCCGTCTTGGAAACATGTATTCGATCCACAAAAGTACTTTGCCCGGCATGAAGAAAATCCACCACCATGCCGATCGTTGGCTGACCGGGTTACTGTCAACCTTCGGCACTGCCGAGTCTGCAACTTTGTCTATGAAGCGTCGCCGTTCGCGGGCCTTCGGACCAGACATGTCCTCACCTCTGCCACGCTAGTTTGGTAATGATACCAGCGTTACGCGGGCATGTCTCGCCCGACTGGGGGTGGGTGACGAGGACCGATCGGGCGAGTTAGGTCGCGGTACAACCCGTCATGCTTCCAACGGTGTCGCGGGCTGACATGGGCATGGGCGCGCTTCCCGAACACGAGCGGCGCCTGATCGGTTTTAAACGGCAACGACTCGTAATAGGCTTTGACCGAAGCTACATCGACCAGCGTTCGGCAAACGTCGTCAGAATTTTGCAGCGCAATAACAATCGCGGTTGGCACGAGAGGCCATTTGGCGCAGCGCAACGGGATTTCGGCGATTGGCGGTATTGCGATCGGTCGGGGCGGTCGCGATCGCCCTGGTGGGCAAGCAAACGCCGGTTTAGATCAAGGCTACCATGCGGCCGTTGCCGTCGATCCAGGGGTGCGTGAGCGGATTGCGTGGCGCCAGCTCGGCGCGCGCGGCGAATAGGAACAGCGACGGTCCGTGACCATGCAGGACGCGAAGGCTGCGCAAAGCCTGCATCATGGATTCCAGCCGGTAGCGATCGGTGGTGACGGTGAGCACGCGGAAGGATTGCCATCCGAAGCGCCGCTGATGCTGTTTCGATGCATAGGCGGCGAGATACGCGCGCATCTTCTGCTCGAAGCTGGTCTGCGACGGATTGCTGCGAATGACCGGCATAGTGCCGCGGTCGATCTCAACCATGAAGTAACGGCGAGAGCCGTTCGCAGGCGCAAGACCAAACGCAAGATCGGGCACTACGGCCCGCTCCCGCACCAAGCCCCGCTGCGATAGCTTTGCCTTCATGGAAAATGCATTGCGGCCCTTCGCCGGCGGCTGCGGGAAAGCAGCGATCAGTTCGTCAGCATGAATGACGCGGAGATCGGTGCGCTCACGGGCGGCCATTTGCAGGGCGAGACAGAAATCCGTCACGGCCAGTTGGTGCTCAATGAACGGGCGGCCGGCCTCACGGTTCTTGCGGCTCCACTCGGGGTTTGAGAAGGCGATGCCGTAGCGTTCCGCCAGGAGCCGAGCACCGCGATCGGCAAGCGCGTAGGCGATCGGAGCAGAGCCCGATGTCGGGTAGTAGTCGAGCTGGGCGCGGGGACGGTCGAGGTAGCCGGCATGGAAAAGCTTGGCGAGGCGATCATTGGTGCGATCGTGCGAGCGGCCGATCAGGGCGGCGATGTGAGTTGAGCGCAGAAACCGATAGCGCGCGATCTGGCGCACGATCAGCACGTCGTCGTCGGTGAGGCGGAAAGCCGGCGGCTCCGGCGCGCGGCGAAACCGCGGCAATCGGGTCGGCGAGGCAACGGCGGCGGTCTCCATCCCGAAATTATACCGCCAGGACCAGACAGGCTTTGCGCGGCGTGGGGATGGGCGAGGAAGGCGGGAGAGGTGGGCAGCGACATCCCGAACGACGACTGCGGTTGGCCGGCGCAGGCCGCCATGGGGCTCGGCACGGCCGCCACCGCAGGCGGCATAACGGACGCCCGCGGACTATCGGACGCGAGCGGAGCGAGTGTCCGATAGCCCGCAAGGGTGTTCGTTATCGGCGCCGCGGTGGGAGAGACAGCGGGAACGACCCAGACGCGAAGTCCGGCCTGCGGTACTCCGCGGGCCGAGCGCAGCGCGGCTGCGGTCGTTCCCTCCGCTTTTGTATTGAGGGCGACCACCGATCCGTGGCGGGCCGGCGTAGGGACGCCTTCGAGGGCCTGACGGCCTTCAGGCCGGCAGGCCCGAGGCACCAACACTCGCATCTTATCTCAAGGGCGCGCAGCGTCCGCGACAAGACAAAAATCAACCGAAAATGTATTCAGTCGCGGCCGGAATCTGCACGAGGGGAAAAACTATCTCGTTGAATTGATGAACAAAATTCGCCTCCGCCTATGCCTACTACCTATTCCTACAGTAACCACAAGCGTAACCACACCCGTAGGCATAGGCGTAACCACAGGGTGAAGGAGTCAAACGGCTGCAAGAAAGCGGCTGATGCGGGCCTCGACTTCGCGGCGCGGCCGGCCGAAGCGCATGTGGCTTGTGGCAATGAGGCGATGCGGGGACTGACGCCGCGGACTTGGGGCCTCATGGAAATCGATCCGCAGCGGCGAGGACGGTACCCCGCCGTGAAGGAGCCTGGCCCAGCCAGCGAAATTGGGCAGGTCGAGCAGCGCATCGGAATTGGCCAGGCCGATCTGCTCGGCCAGGATCGGCGCGTCGGCGGCGCCGGTGCGGCAGGCAATGAGCGAACCGGCATTGCCGAAGACGGCGGCCCGTAATTTGTCCGGGAGCTGGTCGAGGTATTGATGCCCGACAGTGAGCGTGAGGGCGTACTTTCTGGCCTCGGACAAAACCAACGCAAAGCTCTCGGTGGCGAAGGATTGGAACTCGTCGGCGTAGAGGTGGAACAGGCGACGGTCGGCGGCCGGCGTGTCGGCGCGCGACAGTGCCGCTTGCGCCATGGCGGTGGTGAGCAGCGCACCCAAAAGGTGCGCGGTGCTTTCGCCGAGGCCGCCCTTCGACAGATTGGCGATGACGATGGCGCCCTCGTCCATGAGGCGGCGGAACGTGATGGTGCTTTTCGGCTGCGCCAGCATGTTGCGCAGGCTCGGCACCATCAGGGCCTTGCCGATCTTGTTCTGAATGGGGGCGATGGCCTCGGCGCGGAAGTTGTCGCCGTAGGCGGCAAACTCGTTGAGCCAAAAGGCGCGCACGACCGGATCGCCCACATGCTCATGGACAAGCCGGATGTGGAAAGGTTCATCGATCAACAGCCGCGGCAGCATGAGCAGGGTGGCGCCGGGAACGTCCAACAGGGCGCGCACCGCATGGGTGAGGATGTAATCGAGCCGCGGCCCCCAACTGTCCGGCCACACGTGGCGGAATGCCGACACCACACCGTCGGCGACGATCGGCTTGAGGTCGTCGGGCACCCGCCACAGCGGATTGAACCCGATCGGCCGCTCGATGTCGGCCGGGTTGATGTAGACAAGATCATTCGTCCGCGCTCGCGGGACAAAGTTCAGCACCGCCTCGGCGAGGTCGCCGTGCGGGTCGAGGAGCGCAAGGCCTGCGCCGGCCATGAGGTCTTGCCGGACCAGGTTGAGCAACAGCGTGCTCTTGCCGGTGCCGGTCTGGCCGACGATGTAGAGGTGCCGGCGCCGCTCCTCGGCATCGAGCAGCACAAGTCCACCCGATGTGTGGGTGCCGATGCAAAGCCGATTCTGGCCGTGTTCGGTCATAGCCGAAACGGAGCCGGTGTGCCGTGCGCATCGCAATTGGGAGATTGATGCGGACAGCGTGCTCAATCCCATGAGCACACGCCGGGGCTACCTGGCGTCGTCGTCATCGTGCGTGATTGACTTGACTGCCGAGCCCCCCGCTCACTGCCGGCTCGTTTTCGGCCACGATCTTTTCGAGATGGTGGCCTTGATCATTGTACCCGCGACTGACGCGCGGAATCCTCGGCAGTGCGAAAGCGCAGAATACGACACGGGCGTTCTCCGCCCC
>JAKAPE010000314.1 GCA_021811945.1 Pseudomonadota bacterium
TCTCGCCCGAAAGGCGCGTCGGGCCGAAGTTGCGCTCGGGCGTGCGCACCTCGAAGAAGGGATCGAGCGGCATTCTCGCCCGCTCCTCCCCGCGAAAGCGAGGACCCGTCCCCTGCCTTCCCTCCCCCGCAAGCGGAGGAGGGTTAGGGTGGGGGTTAATTCCCGCTTTCGCGGGAATGAGCGGAGCTGAATTCTCCGCGCGTCTGCTCGCCGCGATCTCGGCCCTCCCGCCGGCAGCTTCGCCGATGATGCCGACGACGGCACCGACCGGCGCCACCTCGCCTTCCCTCACGCGAATCTCGCTCAAAATTCCGGCCTCCGTCGCCGGCACCTCCATCGACACCTTGTCGGTCTCGATCTCGAACAAATTTTCGCCGGGCTCGACGGCGTCGCCGGCGGATTTGAACCAGCGGATGATTTTTCCCTCGGCGACCGTTTCGCCAAGCTGCGGCATGAGGATGTTCATTGCGCCGCGCCTTCATTTTCGTCATTGCCGGGCGTGACCCGGCAATCCATCGGACGCTTCAGCCGGCCGAGCGGTTGAATGGATGCCCGGATCAAGTCCGGGCATGACAATGAGTGGGTTTTTGTGCTCACCACGTCACCGACACATATTGCGTTTCCAAAAACTCCATCAACCCCTCATGCGCGCCCTCGCGGCCGATGCCGGATTGCTTCATGCCGCCGAACGGCGCGGCGGGATCGGAGACAAGGCCGCGGTTCAGCCCGACCATGCCGAAATCGAGCTGTTCCGAAACACGCAGGCCGCGGCTCAAATCCTTGGTGTAGAGGTACGCGACGAGGCCGTACTCCGTGTCGTTGGCGCGCCTGACCACCTCGTCCTCGGTCCTGAACGTCTGGATCGACGCCACGGGGCCGAAAATTTCCTCGTTGAGCATTTTCGCGCTGTCGGACACGTTGTCGAGCACTGTCGCCGGATAGAAGAAGCCGGGCCCCGCCGGCACCTTGCCGCCGGTGAGCACCTTGGCGCCTTTGCTCACCGCGTCGTCGACCAGCTCGATCACCTTGTCGCGGCCGTCCTTGTTGACCAGCGGCCCGAGCGCGACGCCGTCGTCGAGGCCGTTGCCCATCTTCAATCCGGCCATCTTCGCCGTGAGCTTTTTGGCGAACTCGTCGTGCACCTTCTGATGCACGTAGAAGCGGTTCGCCGCCGTGCAGGCCTCGCCCATGTTGCGCATCTTGGCGATCATGGCGCCGTCGATGGCGGCGTCGATATCGGCATCGTCGAACACGATGAAGGGCGCGTTGCCGCCCAGCTCCATCGCCGGACGCACGACGCTGTCGGCAGCTTCGTGCAGCAGCTTTCTGCCGACTTCGGTCGAGCCGGTGAACGAGATGACGCGCACGCGCGGATCGTGCAGCATCGCGCTCACCACCTTGCCGGAGGCGCGGGACGGAACGACATTGACGACGCCGGCCGGCACGCCGGCCTCTTCCAGGATCGGCATCAAGGCGAGCATGGTGAGTGGCGTGTCGGAAGCGGGCTTGAGCACAACCGGGCAGCCGGCGGCGAGCGCCGGTCCGATCTTGCGCGTCGCCATCGCCGCGGGAAAATTCCACGGCGTCACCAGCACGGCGATGCCGGCCGGCTTGTGGTGCACCAGGATGCGGGCGCCGGAGCCGGGCGCGACGGAGTTCTGCCCGATGTTGCGCACCGCCTCCTCGGCGAACCAGCGGAAGAATTCCGCCGCATAGGCGACCTCGCCGCGCGAATCGGACAGCGCCTTGCCGTTCTCGATGGTGATGAGCTTGGCCAGCCGCTCGGCGTCGCGCATGATCAGCTCGAAGGACTTGCGCAAGACCTCGGCGCGCTCGCGCGGCTTTTTCTCCGCCCAACCCGGAAAGGCGGCATCGGCGGCATCGAGCGCGGCCTTGGCGTCTTCCACCGTGGCGCTGGCGACGGAAGCGACCTTGTTCTCGGTCGCCGGATCGATCACGTCGAAGCGGCCGCCGTCGGATGATTTGCGCCACTTGCCGCCGATCCACAGGTCGGTCGGGACGTTGGCGAGGAGGTTGTCGTACGTGGGGCTCATGGCGCGCGCTCCTATTGGGCCATTGTGCCCATTATTGCAAATTGCCCGTCAGCCGGGAACCAGGGTCCGGCGCGCCTTGCGGGTGGCCCGCAGCGACAGGTCAAACACCACGTCGGTGTAGGGCGTGAATTTTCATTCAGCGATCCGGCTTGATCCCTCCCTCTCCCCGCTTGCGGGGAGAGGGAGTCGCGAGCGGCGAGATGGAGCCATTCTACCGCGCTACTGCGGTTCGCGCAGCAAATAGCGCGATTCGAAATTACGGAAATTACGGTGACAGAATTACGGTGACAGTGCACTTATTTGCACCAATTACGAATTACGGAATTACGGGAATTACGCGGAATTACGGTGACACTGCGCTTATTTGGGTTGAGCGCGTTCGGCATGAGACGGTCAGGTCGTCATCGCCCGCCGCACCCGCTCGGCAATCCGCTCGACGCTCGGCAGCGCCAAATCTTCGAGAAAATCCGAGGCCGGCAACGGGATGTGCGGCGTGGTGATGCGCACCGGCGGGCCGTCGAGATCGTAGAACGCCTCGTCGGCGACGATCGAGACAAGCTCGGCGCCCCAGCCGCACAGCCGCGGATTTTCCTCCACCGTGAACAGCCGGTGCGTCTTCGCGACCGAGCCGAGGATGGTCTGCGTGTCGAGCGGAACCAGCGAGCGCACATCGACCACCTCGCAGTCGATGCCGTGCTCGCTCTTGAGCTTTTCCGCCGCCTCGAGCGCCCGCGGCACCATCAAGGCGAGCGCCAGGATGGTGGCGTCCTTGCCGCCCCGCACGATCTTCGCGGTGCCGAGCGCATCCACGATCTCGCCGTCCGGCACTTCGTCCTTGGTCGGATAGAGCGCCTTGTGCTCGAAGAAGATCACCGGGTCGGGATCGCGCACCGCCGCCGCCATCAGCCCGATCACGTCGCGCGGGCTCGACGGGGCCACCACCTTGAGGCCGGGGATCATCATGCACCAGTTCTCGACGCTCTGCGAATGCTGCGCGCCGAAGCGCACGCCGCCGCCGTTGCCGGTGCGCACCACCAGCGGGCATTTGACCTGCCCGTTCGACATGTAGCGGCTCTTGGCGAATTCGTTGGCGATGTAGTCGAAGCAAACCGCGAAAAAGTCCGAGAACATGATCTCGGCGATCGGCTTCAAGCCGGTCATCGCCGCGCCCATGGCGGCGCCGAGGATCGCCTGCTCGGAGATCGGCGTGTCCCGCACGCGCAGCGGGCCGAACTGCTCGTACAAGCCGACGGTCGCCTTGAACACGCCGCCGGGTTTGGCCACGTCCTCGCCAATAAAGACAACGTCCGGGTCGCGCGTCATTTCCTGGGCAATGCCGCGGATGACCGCGTCCCGGTAAGTCAGTTCCGCCATGCAAAACCTCCATCGGCATAAACATCGGCGGTGAGAATACCGGCCGGCGGCGGCGGCGCCGCCTTGCATGCCTCGGTCGCCTCGTCCACCTGCCGCTTCACGTCGGCGTCGATGGCAACGATGGTTTCGTCGCTGATGCCGAACTGCTTGAGCCGCTCGCGATAGATCTTGATCGGGTCGCGCGCCTTCCATTTTTCCAATTCGCCTTCGGGCCGGTATTTCGCCGGATCGGCGCGCGAATGGCCGCTGTGACGATAGGTCAGGCATTCGATCAGGGACGGCCCGTCGCCGGCACGCGCCTTGTCGTAGGCGGCCATCGCGGTGCGGTAGACGATGTCGGCATCGTTGCCGTCGATGATGATGCGCGGCAGCCCGTAGCTCGCGGCGCGATCGGCGGCCGGATGCGGCACGGAGGTGACGTCGGCGATCGGCGTATACTCCATATAGAGATTGTTCTCGCAGACGAAGACCACCGGCAGCTTCCAGACCGCGGCGAAATTCAGGGCCTCGTGAAAGGCGCCGATGTTCGTCGTGCCGTCGCCGAAGAAGCAGACCGCCACGTCCTTGGCGCCTTTAAATTGGGCGCGCCAGGCGGCGCCGCAGGCGATCGGCAGGTGCGCGCCGATGATCGCATAGGAGCCCATGACGCCATGGTCGACCGAAGTCAAATGCATCGAGCCGCCCTTGCCGCGCATCAAGCCGACGTCGCGCTGCATGAGCTCGCCGAGCACTTTGGTGATCGACACGCCGCGCGCAAGCGTATGGGCGTGGCCGCGATAGGTGCAGAAACTCAGGTCTCCCGGGCGCATGGCGACGGCGAAGCCGGCGGCCACCGCCTCCTGGCCGAGCGACAGGTGGCTCGTGCCCTTGACCAGGTTTTGCAGGAAAAGATCGAACGCGCGTTGCTCGGCTTCACGAATCACGACCTGAGTTCGATACAGGGCAAGCCGCTTTTCTTCGCCGATATCATCATTGAAGCTCGCCGTCGCCGCGAGCGCGCGGTCTTCGATCTTGGCCATGAATTCCTCGAAATTTTCCGGAAGCGGCTTGGAGCGGGCGCAACTTAGCGCCAGTCATGCAGTTGAGGCAACATGGGCTGGGATGGCTGCTTCAGGGCCATCGCATATGAAGCGGTGTTGTCCTCCACCTCCCCCTGAAAGGGGAGGGTAAAAGTCATATGCGATTGCCCTGGGATGGCGGCGCTCCGGGCTGATCGCCGCTTGCGCAAGGCTTGTAGCGAGCATAACTGACACAGCCCGGAGCGGGCGATGGCCCGGCAGATGGGTCCACAGATCGCCTAAGAGAGGGCGTGAACACTCCACCGCCTAAAGGCGGTGGCTTCGGATTACGGCTTAAAGCCGGATTTGGTCCGCCATCCGGCGGACTTAGGTCACATCCCACATATGT
>JAKAPE010000045.1 GCA_021811945.1 Pseudomonadota bacterium
TATCTGCAGAAAACGCCTGAGCATGTCCGCTCGTTCTTTCAGGCCCCCGAGACCAAATACGCGGCATGACCCCTGAAGATACTTTCGGCCTGCCTAGTAATAATCGCCCCATTGATTGTTTGTTCTGGTGTCGCTCGCGAGCCACTTGGCAGCATGCTGGTGGCGCCAACGTCCGATCATCGGAAGCATTCGACTACCGCTCCAGGAGACCGCTGCGCGGCGCGGCTTGCTTGATTTTTCCTCCGACCGGAAGCCTCAGGCGATGCCGGACTGGACGACGGATACTCCCCAAAAACTGCCTATAGCGCAGTCGAAGGGTAGCATATGCTAGCTAAGTCTTTGAGATATTTGGCGCTCCCTAGGGGACTCGAACCCCTGTTTTCGCCGTGAGAGGGCGACGTCCTAGGCCGCTAGACGAAGGGAGCCAGAGTTCCGGAATAGACTTGATACGGCCGCCGTGCAAGCGCGTTGGCCCGTCTCGCCCCGTCTCGCTCCCGTCTCGCGGTCCGGCATTCACGGCGCGGTGGCGAACCTGATCCGTCCGGCTTCCTTGAGCGTCTTGGCGTCGAAGGTGCGGATTTCGGTTGCGCCGGCGATGTCGAGCGTCACCACGATGCGCTCGCCGGCGACGGCGGCGGCGACGACGCGGGCGCCCTTGGGCAGGATGATGGTCCCTGCCGCGGGGGCCGCGACGCCCCCGACGCGAAAGACGCGGTAACCGATGGCACCGATCACCGCGGCGATTGCGACTACGGTAGTGAGGCCAGATATGATCATCAGCCAGCGCACCCGGGCGACCGTTCGCTCGGCGGCGGCGGCGGTCGCAGACGGCGAGGCGGCGGGACGACGATCTCGCTGCTCATCGCCAGTATGCGGCTCGCGTGCAGGAAAATTGCCCATTCCGGTGCCCGAAGAATTGCAGATGCCCGAAGAATTACAGGTTTCCAAAGAATTAACGACGACACACGCGCAGAAATCGCTCCTCGTCTCGCCGGACGAGGCGGGCGAACGTCTCGACCGCGTGCTCGCTGCCCGTGTCGCCGACCTCTCGCGCACCCGGCTGAAAGCGCTGATCGAGGCCGGCCTGGTTGCGCTCGACGGCCGCACGATCCGCGATCCCGGGCACCGCGTCAAATCCGGCGCGGCGATCACGGTCGATATTCCGCTGCCGGCCCCGGCTAAGCCCGCCGCCGAGGCCATTCCGCTCGACGTGGTTTACGAGGACGCCGACATCATCGTCATCGACAAGCCGAAAAACCTCGTCGTGCACCCCGCCGCGGGAAACTGGAGCGGGACGCTGGTCAACGCGCTGATCGCCCATTGCGGCGACAGCCTTTCCGGGATCGGCGGCGAGCGGCGGCCCGGCATCGTGCATCGGCTCGACAAGGACACTACCGGTCTCATGGTGGCGGCGAAGAACGACCGCGCGCACCGCGCGCTCGCCGCGCAGTTTGCCGGCCATGGTCGCGGCCGCGAGCCTTTTGAGCGCGGCTACCTGGCCTTTGTCTGGGGCGCGCCGGATCGCCCGCGCGGCACGATCGATCGGCCGATCGACCGCCACAAAATCGCCCGCGATCGCATGGCCGTCCGCGCCGGCGGGCGCGAGGCGGTCACCCATTGGCAGGTATTGGAACGTTACGGCGGTCCGAACGCCAGTGGCCGCGCCGCCGCCGGATCGCTCCGGGCGACGACTCGGCCGGCCGAGCCGGCGGCAAGCCTTCTCCTGTGCCGTCTCGAAACCGGCCGCACTCACCAGATTCGGGTTCATCTGGCCTCGATCGGCCATCCGCTCCTTGGCGATGAAATCTATGGGGCGGGTTTTCGCACCAAGGTCGCCTTGTTGCGGCCGGAGGCCCATGCCGTGGTCACGGCCCTTGGCAGGCAGGCCCTTCATGCCCATATTTTGAGCATAACACACCCTACCAGCGGTAAAATCCTTCGGTTCCGATCGGAACTACCCCCCGATCTTGCCCGTTTGCATGATATGCTGGCGGCCACACGGGCTGATTCTAGCGACAAATAAGCGGTGGCTATTAAGCGGTGGCTTTCCGGCGCGGGCGATTTGTCACCGGTTTGCGTTGGATCAAAGCGACATCGCGCTGATGTGATGCCAGCTACCGCCACTTCGGGATGCGACCGTGTATGTTGCAGGTGCGAAATAAGAAGCTTGAGCCGTCGGCTCGAGGAGCGACGGCACCGTTCGCCCGCCGCTTGCGGGGGCGCCAGATCAAGGAGGGCGCTGTCATGGCCCGAACTGCAGCCTTGCCGGTTCTGTCGGGTGAAACCGGCCTGACCAGGTATCTGGAAGAAATTCGGCGGTTTCCGATGCTGGAGCCGCACGAGGAATACATGCTGGCCAAGCGCTGGCGCGAGCATGGCGACCGCGAGGCGGCGCATCGCCTCGTCACCAGCCATCTGCGGCTCGTGGCCAAGATCGCCATGGGCTATCGCGGCTATGGCCTGCCGATCTCCGAAGTGATTTCCGAGGGCAATGTCGGTCTGATGCAGGCGGTCAAGCGCTTCGAGCCGGAAAAAGGGTTCAGGCTTGCGACTTATGCGATGTGGTGGATCAAGGCGGCGATCCAGGAATATATCCTGCGCTCGTGGTCGCTAGTGAAGATGGGCACGACGGCCAACCAGAAAAAGCTCTTCTTCAATCTGCGCAAGGCCAAAAGCCGCATTTCCGCCCTCGACGAGGGTGATCTGCGGCCCGATCAGGTCAAGATCATCGCCAAGCGACTTGGCGTGACCGAGCAGGACGTGGTCGACATGAACCGCCGGCTCGGCGGCGACGCCTCGCTCAATGCGCCGATCCGCGAGGACGGCGATTCCGGCGAGTGGCAGGACTGGCTGGTCGACGACAGCATCAGTCAGGAGACGCGGCTTGCCGAGTCGGAGGAATCGGAGAATCGGCACAGGGCGCTCGGCGAAGCGCTGGGCGTCCTCAACGACCGCGAGCGCCGCATTTTCGAGGCGCGGCGGCTCGCCGACGATCCGATCACGCTTGAAGAACTCGCCGACGAGTTCGGTGTGTCGCGGGAGCGCGTGCGCCAGATCGAGGTCCGTGCCTTCGAAAAGGTGCAGAAGGCGGTGAAGAACCGCATCACTTCGATGGAAAGTCCAGCGGCAGCCGCCGCCGCGGCGCATTGAGCTGAAGCTCGCCGACTGGAATGGCTTTGCCGGACGCGCGGCGGAATCGAAGAGGGACGGAAAGTTGCGCGGCCGCAGCATCGGCTATTTCATCGAGGAAGCCGCAATCTTCAACGACCGCATGGTGATCCGCTTCGATCTGGACGGCACCGTGATGATCCAGGCCGGCACGCATTCGCACGGCCAGGGCCATCAGACCGTCTACGCGCAGATGGTTCATGAATGGCTCGGCGTGCCAATCGAATCGATCGCCTTCGCGCAGGACGATACCAACGAGGTGGCGGTCGGGCGCGGCACCTATGGTTCGCGCAGCATGCATGTCGGCGGCAACGCCAAAGCAGCGGAATGAGACGGCTTCCGAGCGATTGGCTCGCGAGTTCTTTGGTCGCTTGGCCTTTTCTGATCGGCAAAGAGTGTCCCGAGGCGTTATCCGGAAACCGAAACGAACGGTCGCAACAGCGTGTATCGGTGACGAGAGCTACGCCCGCAACAAGGATGCGCCGGTCATCTCAGAGGGCTTTGGCAAATCCATCAACTCCAGCAGAGTTGGGGCAATATCGGCGAGGCGCCCCTCCGCGACCAAAGTGCGGTTGCCGGCGCCGAGCAGCACGACGGGCACCGGGTTCGTGGTGTGCGCGGTGTGCGGGCCGCCGGTGCGCGCGTCGCGCATCTGCTCGCAATTGCCGTGGTCGGCGGTGACGACGAGCGCGCCGCCGGATTTTTCGATCGCCTGTGCGATGCGGCCGAGACCGGCGTCGACCGTCTCCACCGCTTTGATTGCGGCCGGAAGGCTGCCGGTATGGCCGACCATGTCGGGATTGGCGTAGTTGAGTACGATCAGATCGTATCGGCCGGACTCGATCGCCTCGACCGCCTTATCGGTCAGTTCGGGGGCCGACATCTCCGGTTTGAGATCGTACGTCGCGACTTTCGGCGACGGCACCATGATGCGATTCTCGCCCGAATAGGGCTCTTCGCGACCGCCGTTGAGGAAATAGGTGACGTGCGGGTATTTCTCGGTCTCGGCCATGCGAAGCTGCGTGCGGCCCGCCGCCGCAACGATCTCGCCGAGAATATTGTCCAGACTTTGCGGCGGAAAGATCGTCCGCATGAGCTTGTCAAGCACGTCCGAATATTGCGCCATGCCGACGGCGGCTGCCAAACGAATAAACCGCTGGCGCGGAAATTCGGAGAAATCCGCATCGAGGATGGCGCCGAGGATCTCGCGGACGCGGTCGGCGCGGAAGTTGAAGCACAGCACGCCGTCGCCGTCCTTCATGCCGCGATAGTCGCCGATCACCGCCGGCACGATGAACTCGTCGAACGTCCCCGTGGCGTAGGACTCCCTAATGACGGCCGGCGCGTCCGGGAATCGCGGCCCTTCACCCTCGACCATGGCGGCGTAGGCCTTGCGGACCCGCTCCCAGCGTTTGTCGCGGTCCATGGCGTAATAGCGGCCGCTCACCGTGGCGATCGAAACGGCCCGCGGCAGTGCCGCGGCGAGATTTTTGAGATCATTGCCGGCCGATTGCGGCGGGGTGTCGCGACCGTCCGTGAACGCATGCACAAGCGTCGGCATGCCGGCCGCGGCAAGGATTTTGGCAAGCGCGGCGGCATGGTCTTGATGCGAATGCACACCTCCCGGCGAGACCAGCCCCAGCAGATGGCAAGCGCCGCCGCTTCGCTTGAGCTTATCGATGAGATCGACGAGCGCCGGCGCTCGCGCGATCTCACCGCCCGCGATCGCGGCACTGATGCGCGGTAAATCCTGCACCACGACGCGCCCGGCGCCGATGTTGAGATGGCCGACTTCGGAATTGCCCATCTGGTCATCGGGCAGACCGACGTCGATGCCCGAGGCGCGCAAGAAGCCGTGCGGACAGGTCCGCCAAAGCCAATCGAACGTCGGCGTCTTGGCCTGCCGCACGGCGTTGTCGGCGGCCTCTTCGCGCCAGCCCCAGCCGTCCAGGATGACCAGCATAACCGGCCGCCGGCGCTGCATATCGATACCCTCTGGTCGGACGAAAGACGCGAGCGGTATCGCGGATTGCGGTGCCAGCGTCAATCGATCGACGCAGCGCTACGCGGCCTTGCCAAGGCGGGCCGTCTCCCAGCCGAGCATGGCGTGCTTGCGGGTGAGACCCCAGTGATAGCCGGTGAGATCGCCGGCCTTGCCGATGACGCGGTGGCACGGCACAACGAAGGCGATCGGGTTCTTGCCGACGGCGGCGCCGACGGCACGCGCGGCGCTGGCCGTGCAGACCTTTTCGGCAATGCCCGAATAAGTGGCGAGGCGGCCCATCGGTATTTGCAAAAGCGCCTCCCACACCCGCACCTCCCAATCGGTGCCGATGAGCACGACGCGCAGCGGCTCTCCCGGCTGCCACAGCGACGGATCGAATACGCGTTGCGCGGTCGGCGCGGTGCGCGCCGCGTCGGCGATGTAATTGGCCTTCGGCCAGCGCCGCTTCATGTCGGTCAGCACTGCTTCTTCCTCGCCGCGGTCGGCGAAGGCGAGGCCGGCAAGCCCGCGCTCGGTCGCCATGACCAGCGCGCTGCCGAACGGCGAGGGATGGAAGCCGAAGCGGACGGTCAGACCCTCGCCGCCCGACTTCCATTCGCCTGGTGACATCGCCTCGTGGGTCACGAAAAGATCGTGCAGGCGGCCGGGGCCCGAGAGGCCGACTTCATAGCTGGCGTCGAGCACGCTGGCGGAATCGCGAAGTAGCTGCCGCGCCTGATCGAGCGTGAGCGCTTGCAGGAATGCCTTCGGCGTAAGGCCCGCCCAGCGGCGGAACAGGTGATGCAGCTCGGTCGGCGTGACGCCGGCGGCTTCGGCAATGGCCTCGATCTCGGGCTGCGTGCGCCAGTGTTCCCGGATATGGCCAATGGCGCGGCGCACCACGTCATAATCGCTCGCCGCCGCGGCGAGCGATGCCGAGGGGGTCGGAGGCCGCAGGTTGGCGATGCGATCAGGTGACAGCATGGAAGCCTCCATTATTTGCTCTCGATCTAAAGCGCAGTCGCCGGCGAAACCACCCGATTTCTGTTGATCATGACCTCTCCCCGGTGGGGAGAGGTGAGTTCAATCCAGCACCGTCCTGGTCGGTCCGCGCTTCGCCTCGCCGAGCGCGGCCGAGAGGGCATGGGCAAAACTGGCCTTCTCGTGAGGCCCGAGAAAGCCGGCGATCGGCAGCCGCTGGCCGCGCGAGATCAGGAACAGCCGCTCGATGCCGAACTCCTCATGCACGATGCGATCGAGCCTCACCCAGAGCGGGTTGAGCGTCCATTGCCGCACGCGGCCGCGATGGCTGACTTGGCGCAATGTCAGTTCGGAGGCGGTGACGGTCACCTCCTCATACGCGCGTGCCGCGTGGAAGTTGGCGCGAAACGCCAGGTAGACGAGCAGCACTTCAAGCCCGCAGAAGCCGAACACCGGCCAGGCGCCATTTGTGAGAAAGGCCATCCCGGTGCCGAAGCTGATCGTGCCGATGAACGCCATCAGCACGCGGAAGCCGGCCGAGCCGAGCGAACGGTGCGGCGTGATAATGGCGGAAAAGATCGCCAGGTCGGCATTGATGTCGTTGTTCGGACTCATGGCATCCACTATAGAAGATTGATGACGAAAAAAAACATCCGGCAGCGACGCGCCGCCGCCTCTTTCTCCTTCCGCGCGAGCGGAGCAGGGAAGGGAGGAAATAAGACGGCGAAGGTCAAAGGCGCCAAAATCCGCGCCGCGGCCGGCCAGGTCGTCGCCGCTGCCGCCCTTCCGCAGTGGACAACGGTCAAGATTGCCGAGGCGTTCCGCCGCCTTGCCGCCGCCGACCCGGCCCCGCGCAGCGAGCTGAAGCACGCCGACCCGTTCACGCTCTTGGTCGCTGTCGTGCTGTCGGCTCAGGCGACCGATGCCGGTGTCAACAAAGTGACGCCGAATTTGTTCAAGCGCGCCGACACTCCGCAAAAGATAGCTGCTCTCGGCGAGGCGCGCCTCGCCGAATTGATCAAGACCATCGGTCTTTATCGCACCAAGGCGAAGAACCTGATTGCGCTGTCGCAAAGGCTCATTGCCGAGCACGGCGGCAAGGTGCCGCGCGACCGCGCGGCGCTGGAGGCGCTTCCCGGAGTCGGCCGCAAGACGGCGAACGTCGTGCTCAACGTCGCGTTTGGCGAGCCGACCATCGCCGTCGATACCCACATCTTTCGCGTCGCCAACCGCACGGGCCTCGCTGGCGGCAGGACGCCGTTCGAAGTCGAGATGAAGCTGATGCAGGTCGTCCCCGAGCGCTACCGCTTGCACGCTCACCACTGGCTCATCCTGCACGGCCGCTATGTCTGTCTGGCGCGGCGGCCGCGGTGCGAGAAATGTCTGATTGCGGATCTGTGCAAATGGCCCGGCAAAACCACCTTGTCCGCGTCCGTGGACGCAACGCCCGAGGCCGTTGGCTCCGCGCAGTGACGGGCTGATTCAATCAGCCGCGCCGCGGAACTCCTCTACGCGTGCGAGGGCCAGCGCCGCTCGTGGAACCAGGGGCGGTACTTGGTCATCTTCGCGCGCTGCGCCGACGGCGCATGCCGCTTGCAAGTCGAGGCTTCCGCGCTGTTTGCCGGCGCCCCCCAGCGCAGCTCGACGCAGTCGTTGAGGTTATACGCCATCTCGAGCTCCGCCTCGCGGTCGACCACGTCCTTGAGCGACAGTGTCCATTTAGACCCGTCGCTGCGCGTATAGGAAAACTTGCGCGCGGCGAGTTCCGAGGCCAGCACGCCTTGCAGTTCGGCCTTGACTTCGGCGACGCTCTTGCCGATCGGAATTTTGTAGCGTTGCGGCCGCCGGGCGACGCGATCAGGGAATCCGCGCACCACGTCGATCGCGACCAGCAGACGGAAATCGCGCGCCGGCGTCGCGAAATCCTCCCATGGCCCGCTCGTCTCGAAGATCGCCGCGCCGTTCGGCATTGCCGCGTCGCCGTGTTCCCTCTGCTGGAATTTTCGCCCGTTTTCAACCGCGACCACGCGCGTCTTCACCTGCTCGTCGAGCGATGCGATAGCGTCCTCCATGGCGCGCACCGGATCGAGCGGCTCGGGCGACATCACATCGTCCATGCGGTCATAAAAATCCTCGACGGAAAGCCGCGACTGTTGGAGCGAAAAATCGCCGTATTGCGGATCGCGGGCGATTTCCGCGTCGGTCAGCCGCCGCAAGGCGCCGTTCGCCTCGCGCGCAATCGGCCGGAAGCGCTTGAAGCCCGGACCGCCGAGCCCGGGCTCGTGCGCGAACAGAAAATTGCCGCGCCAGAAGCGCTTGCGCGTCACCGAGCCGTCGGGCTCGGCGTCGACGGCGAGGAAGACGCCCGGCGCGCCGCCGGACTCGGGCACGCGGCGCACCAGCATCAGAATGTGCCCGTAGGGATCGGCGTATATGGTGCCCGGCCGCAGCGTCTCTTGGGTCAGCGGCACGGGATAGAAATCGGTGTTGTTGTCGTTGTCGAGCGTGCGGCCGTTGCCGGACTGGACGCCGTCGGCGACGATGCGCAGGTAATGGCCGAACGACGCCGCGAGCCCCGGCCGCTTCGTTGCGGCGGCGGTCGCTTCGCTTGACGCGCGCGTCGGCGCCGCCACGCCGTGCTGAATGCTGGCCCAGCCGTAGCACCGCGGCGGCCTGCCGCCGCCGCCACGGGAGCATCTTGAGTATCCGAACGGCAGCCCCAGCTTGAAGGCGAAATAGGCGCGCAGGAAGTACGGCTGGTCGGCGCAGTCCGGGCGAAGGATCATCCCCATCTGGTCTTCGCCGAGGCCGAGATAGTTGAAAAGGAAATTGCGCGAGCGGTCGCGCAGCACGAAATGCAAAGCCGGCCACGACAGATCCTTGCCGAGCGGGCCGTCAAAGAGTTTCTGGATCCAAGCGGAAAAGAGGTCCTCCGTGGCGCGGTTCCAGTTGTTGCGCACGGGCCAGATGCTTCCCGCGGTCGCGTGCGGCGGCGGCGGCCGCTCGCTGCGTACCGCGATCTCGCGCGTGATCGTGCCGCATCCTATGCCCGCGCCGTCGCGCTGAAGCCTCACGCGCCACGTGCCTGCCGCCGGCGCGGCAACCTCGGCATACCAGAAATAGGGCGGGCCGCCGTTGAGCGCGCGCGATTGGGCCGCGACGCCGCCGTTGGGCGCGATCAGTGACAACTCGCCCGCAGCCCGCTTCTCCGCGGCGACGACAACGCGCAACGGCGCGCCGGTCCACGGCGCGATCGGTGCCGAGAGGACCGTGACCTCGTCCGCGCCCGCGCAGGCGGTCGTCGGGCCTTCCGCCTGCAAACCCGCAACGGAGAAGAGGAAAAAGAAAGCTGCGCCGGCGACGGCCGGCAGTGTCCTCGCAGCAGCAGCGAATCGGCGCGCTTGAAGCACATTACCCCCCGTACCCACCGTACCCCCCGTTCCTGATCGCGCCGACAATAGCGCAAAAGCCTAGGCTGAATCATGGCAGATTCCGCGGCTAAGTCGGGCGGCTGGAGCAAGCGTTACGGGCGACCAATTTACCCCGACTGCCGGAGTTCCCAGGGCCAAAGCTCATAAATTGCGCGTCCGATCTCGCCTCGCCGGTATTCGGGCGAAAGGTACCGTCGATCGCAACGGCTACGCAAACTTGCGGTCGACGGCTTCTCTGATCGATTTTATGGGTTTGGACCCAGCCCATCCCCAGCCAAACCATGGACTATTCAGAGCTTGTCGCGCAAGAACTCGCCGACCCGTGCAATCGCGCTGCGCCCTTCCGGCAAAATTCGCGCGTAGAGGTGCCAGGCATGCGGCATACTCGGCCACACCTCGATGTCGACCACGCATCCGGCGCCTCGCAACTTCTCGGCCATCCTGGTCGAGTCGTCGCGCAGAATTTCGTCGCTGCCGACTTGAATGAGCGCCGGGGGCAATCCCTTAACGTCGCCGTACAAGGGAGAAGCGTAAGGATCGCGCGGGTCGGCCCCGGCAAGATAACGGTTTGCGAAGCTCGGCATGCGAGCCACGTTCATCATCGGATCGGCCTTTGCATGCAACTGCAAGGACTCCCCGGTGAGCGCCAGATCCGTCCACGGCGAAATCGCCACGACCGCGCACGGCAAACTGGCCCCTTCGTCGCGTAATTTGCACGCTGTCGCGAACGCTAACCCGCCGCCGGCCGAATCGCCGAGAAAGGCGATACGGCGAGGGTCGATCCGGCCTGCAAGCCACCGATACGCCCTGCTCGCGTCCTCGACCGCGGCCGGGAACGGATGCTCAGGGGCCAGCCGATAGTCGAAACACAGCACGCACGCGCCTGTCGCAGCGCCGATCCGCCAGGCGAAATCACGATACAGCGGCGCGCTGCCGAACGAATAACCGCCGCCGTGAAAATGCAGGACATAACGGTCGGTCTGCGCATCGCGAACTTTGGTGTGGACGGCCGGGACGCCGTCAACGCTCATCGTTAGCGTTTCCGTGCCCCGAGGGGGATGCGGCACGACCCGTTCGATCAAACGGAGGCGTCGCCGCACTGTCGCCGTCGCTGGTTCCCGGCGGCCAATAAAATTCTTCAATGCCTTCAGCCACAGGCGCAGCAGTGCCGCTCGCCAACTCGTCCTGCGAGAGAGTAGCGTCAATTCAAGTACTCCGATTTTCGTAGTGTGTTGCGCGCCAACACGTTGACCCGGTGCGCGACAGGGGTAGGCGCCGCTCGTTTGCCGAGGCCCTGGCGGAACCGCGAGCGGAACTCCTCCGTTATATCCTCCCACGAGGCCCTCTTTGGTCAGAACAAAGTTGCGAAATTAGGGCGGCCAGTTCAACGGAGACGGTTTTTGTTGGTGGTCCTTGTGGACGATTTCCGCAATGATAAGCGCGAACGTGACAAGTCGCGAGATATACACGCAGAGCTGCAGTTGATCTAAACTCGGTCAAACACCCGTGATTGAGATGATGTCTTTAATACCCTGGCCAATCGGACTACAGTTCAACACCAAGCATGGAACCGACCGCGTCGCGGCCCCTGCCCCCGCCCCTGAAGATCACGTCAAAATGATCCGCGCACGAGGCCGCGAGGGCGCGACGGGCGGCTCTTTAACTTCATACCGTGAGACGCGCAGCACGAATGGAAAATCAGGCGCGCCAACAGTCAAAGACGGGAGGAAACAATGGCAAGATTCGTGATCGAACCGCATTTCCGCCTCGTCGATTCAGACAAGCGGTCCATGCTCCGCTCATTTCCGCGGAAGCGGGCAATCTTCTGGGTCCCCGCTTTCGCGACGCTTTCGCGGGGACGAGCGGCAGCCGATGTCATACCAACAACCATACTCTTTGACTCGTCATGCCCGCGCATAGCCGTTCGAAGAATGGCGTCGCTTCGCTCGCCTATGTCGCGGGCATCCACGTCTTACATCCGAGTTAACAAAGACGTGGATGGCCGGGACAAGCCCGGCCATGACGAAGCGGATGGGTCACGTGCAACTACGGTTGGTATTAAAACAAAAAATAGCGCTGCGTCATCGGCAAAACTTCCGCCGGCGCACAGGTCAAGAGTTCGCCGTCGGCGCGCACCTCGTAGGTCTCCGGGTCGACCTCGATCGCCGGCGTGGCGTCGTTGTGGATCATGTTCTTCTTCGAGATTTTGCCGCGCGTGTTCTCAACCGCGTAAAGCTCCTTTTCGACGCCGAGCTTGTTGCCGAGGCCGGCTTTCGCCGCCGCCTTCGACGTAAAGACGACGGAGGACGCCGTGCGGGCGCGGCCGAAGGCGGCGAACATCGGTCGGTAGTGGACCGGTTGCGGCGTCGGAATCGAGGCGTTGGGGTCGCCCATCGGCGCGGCGACGATCGCGCCGCCCTTGATGACGCAATCGGGCTTGACCCCGAAGAAGGCCGGCGACCACAAGACGAGATCGGCCAGTTTTCCTTTCTCGACCGATCCGACGAGCTTCGACACGCCATGGGCGATGGCCGGATTGATGGTGTATTTGGCGACATAGCGCTTCGCGCGGAAATTGTCGTTGTCGCCTTTTTCCTGGGGTAGCCGGCCGCGCTGCTTCTTCATCTTGTCGGCTGTCTGCCAGGTGCGGATGATCACTTCGCCGACGCGGCCCATGGCCTGGCTGTCCGAAGACATCATCGAGAGCGCGCCGATGTCGTGCAGAATGTCCTCGGCCGCGATCGTCTCCTTGCGGATGCGGCTCTCGGCGAAGGCGAGGTCCTCGGCGATCGACGGATCGAGATGGTGGCACACCATCAGCATGTCGAGGTGCTCGTCGATGGTGTTTCTGGTGTAGGGCCTGGTCGGGTTGGTCGAGGACGGCAGCACGTTTCTCAGTCCCGCCACCTTGATGATATCGGGCGCGTGGCCGCCGCCGGCGCCTTCAGTGTGGAAGGCGTGAATGGTGCGCCCCTTGAACGCCTTGATGGTATCCTCGACGAAGCCGGATTCGTTGAGCGTGTCGGTGTGGATCATCACCTGCACGTCGTGATCGTCGGCAACCGAAAGGCAGCAGTCGATCGCGGCCGGCGTCGTGCCCCAGTCCTCATGCAGCTTGAGGGCGCAGGCGCCGGCCCCGATCATTTCCTCGAGCGCCGCCGGACGCGAGGCGTTGCCTTTGCCGGCAAAGCCGAGATTGACGGGAAAGCCGTCCGCTGCCTGGATCATGCGCGCGATGTGCCAGGGGCCCGGCGTGCAGGTGGTGGCGAAGGTGCCGTGCGCCGGGCCGGTGCCGCCGCCGAGCATCGAGGTGACGCCGGACATTAGCGCCTCCTCGACGAGCTGTGGGCAGATGAAATGGATGTGCGTGTCGAAGCCGCCGGCGGTGAGGATCTTGCCTTCGCCGGCGATCGCTTCCGTGCCCGGCCCGATGATGATGGTGACATCGGGCTGAATATCGGGATTGCCGGCTTTGCCGATGGCGGCGATTTTGCCGTCCTTGAGGCCGACGTCCGCCTTGACGATCCCCCAATGGTCGAGAATGAGCGCATTGGTGATGACGGTGTCCACGGCGCCCTGCCGGCGGCTGTTCTCGCTCTGCCCCATGCCGTCGCGGATGACCTTGCCGCCGCCGAACTTCACCTCTTCGCCATAGGTGCAGAAATCCTTCTCGACCTCGATGATCAGATCGGTGTCGGCGAGCCGCACGCGGTCGCCCGTCGTCGGTCCGAACATGTCGGCATATACGGCGCGGCTCATGTGTGCAGGCATAATGTCCTCCCGTTGCAACAGCGAATTCCGGTCAAGTTGAGCTGCAGCTTCGCGAAATGGTCCTTTGCACCGTAGCAGTATGGCAGGAAGATCCTAGCCCGCCCGCTCGAATCTGATCCCTCGAACACCTCGCAACGGCTGACATCAGGCGATCCTAATGGCCTTGTCGCGGGCGGCGGGGCGGTCATCGTCGGCGCGCTTGACGCAATTGCGCCCGGCGTTCTTCGCTGCGTACATGGCCTTGTCGGCCGCTTCGATGATCGCTTCGAGGGTCGCGCCGGGCAAGGCTGACGCAACTCCGGCACTCACCGTTGCGTTGAGCGGCTGGCCGTCAAGAAATCGGTGGGCGTTGGCAAAAGTGCGACGTACGCGGTCCGCTATGACATAGGCGGTTTCAATCGTCGCGCCAGGAAGCACGACGGTAAACTCCTCACCGCCATAGCGACCGAAAAGGTCATTCGGGCGCAAGGCTCCACGGACGGTATCGGCGAAGCCGTGCAGAACCCTGTCTCCAGCCCGAATACCGTGGACATCGTTGACCGTCTTGAAGTGATCGAGATCGAACATGATCAGCGACAACGGCGAACGTTCTTGCTGGCAGCGGTTCAGAAGCCGCCCGGCGCCATCGAGCCAAGTGCCGTGATTGACGGTCCCGGTGAGAGCATCGATCCTTGCGGCATTGATGTAGCCGAGTTCGATGCGCTCCTTACACATCAGAACCATGAAGATCACGGTCCCCATCGAATAGAGGATCGACTCGAAATAGAAGGCGCCGAAAAAAGTATTGAAGCTCGGCGGTTCATTTGGTTGGAACGTTCCGGAGAGAATTTCGCAGCCTGCGCCGAAAAGTGTCGTCGCCTGAAGAGCCAGGAGTGCCATCAACGGCCAGCGGGCGTGGAGCTTCTCCTCGCGGATCCTCCACAGATCCCAGATCGCAGCCGACAGATAAACGCACCATATCACGAAGGACGCAAGCGTCGACCATTTCTGATGGTCGATGTCGAATGGTATGAGGCCTGTTACCAGCCAAACGATCAGTCCGCCGGCGAGAAACGCCAGCGGTGTTCTGCGATCGTTGAAGCGTCTGACGCCCCCCCAAATCAATGCCGGAGTGACAATCATCGTTCCGACACCAGCCATGACGACCAACGGGACCCGCCAGGCAATGCCGGCTGTCAGGACAGCCAGACCGATTGTATAAGTCCCGTTCGCCGCCGCCCACCATCGTAGGGCTGGCCCGCTTCTGAGCTGCAGCCAAGCCCCCAGCAAGAACAGGCTGGCCATCGCCGCTGCAGCCGCGTCAGGAACCAAAAGGGTCAACGGGTCGAGGTGCATCTTACGCTGCGGCCCCTTTTCCGTTTCAGCCGCTCACGGACCTTATGTGCAGGCAATGGCCCTTGGCGATAACACTCATACGTGCCAGAGTTGCACGCTTTGGCTTAAAATGTTGTTACGCCCTTGGTGGTAACACTCATAACGCGCGCCAGAATCGCACGCTTTGGCCTAAAATGTCGTTTCGCGATCCGATTGCTTTTGATCTAAAGACTTATCCGGTCCTGCGATGCAGCCGAGGATGAAACCGCCGGGTCAGTGGGAAACTGCCAAGTAGCGGCCCTTGGTTGGATCCGAAATACAGTGACACTCGCGTTACGGCGTTACGGCACACGTTGCCGCCCCAACCTGCGCCTGCCTCCCAAGGGTCAACCCGCCCGCGCCTCAAGGCGATGATGCAGAGATCGCGGTAGCGAGCAATCGCCTTCGGGCTGCTGCTCACCGGGTCAATCTCGAACTTGCGCAGGGCCTTGATCCGGCGTCGCGCTTACGGTTTGCGCAACGAGGAATATCTACGGCTCAAAATCCTCACCTGCATGTTACCGGCGTTATAGCCGCGCCTCAGACCTCCCCCGACTTCGTCTGTCAGCCTGATAACGGATGAGCAAGGCATCGCCTTGCCATCAACGATGTGAGCGCCTCGCCGCGAACATGATGGACAACGCAAGCGCATTGCCCACATGCCCACAGCGACATCAACAACAGAAGCAGGCAGCCGATCAAAAATTGGGCTAAGATCACCCACACGACTTCACGATGAAGCACAATAGATAATGCCAAGCCGGAGGAGATGCCGGATTTTCGATCCCATAGCCTCCAAGGCTCACTCCGCCGCCGCGGACTTCGCCGCGACATGGTCGTTGACGAATTTCTGCAGCGCCACGAGATCGGGCTTGCCCGAGCCGAGCAGCGGCAATTGGGGAAGAATGATCACTTCGGCCGGCAGCATCAGCTCGGAGGCGTGTTTCTCCCGGGCATAGGCATGGAAATCGGCGCGCGTGGCGCCGTGCTTGTCGGTGACGAGAATGAGGCGCTCGCCCTTGCGGGCGTCGGGGACCGCCACGACGGCCGAGACGGCCGTCGGCCACAGCTCGGCGGCCAGCAGCTCTACGGCGGCAAGCGATATCATTTCGCCGCCGACCTTGGCGAAGCGCTTGGCGCGGCCTTTGATGGTGACAAAGCCCTGCGAATCCATGCTGACGACGTCGCCGGTATCGTACCACCCCTGCGGCGGCGGTTCGAGCACGCCGGGATGGTCGGCGCGCAGATAGCCGAGCATCACGTTCGGCCCCCTGACGTGGAGCCGGCCGCCCTCCTCGACGCCTTCGACCTTTTCCAGCTTGGCCTCGATGCCCGGCAGCAGGCGGCCGACGGTGCCGAACTTGTTGAACATCGGCGTATTGACGGCGAGCGTCGGTCCTGTCTCGGTCACGCCGTAGCCTTCGAGAATGCGCATGCCGAATTTTTCCAGGTAAATCCGGCGGGTCGTTTCTTTGACCGGCTCGGCGCCGGCGATGATATAGCGCAGCGAGCGCAGGTCGTAGGGGTTGGCCATGCGCGCATAACCGGAGAGGAACGTGTCAGTGCCGAACATGTAGGTGGCGCAGATGCCGTAGATCAATTCCGGCACTGTGCGATAGTGCAGCGGCGAAGGATAGAAATAGGTTGGCACGCCCGAAATCAGCGGCAGAACGATGCCGCCCATGAAGCCGAACGAATGGAACGCCGGCAACGCCATGAACAGCCGGTCGTCGCGCCCGAAATCGATACGAGCCTCGGCCTGCGCGACGTTCGCCAGAATGTTGCGGTGGGAGAGAACGACGCCCTTAGGCACGCCTTCCGTGCCGGAGGTGAACAGGATCACGCCGGGATCGTCCGGCTTGCGCGGCAAAAGCGGCTTTTTCGCGCGCAGCGCGCCGCGCAGCTTGTCCGAGAAACGCACCTCCTTGCGGATGTCTTCCAGATAGACGATGCGCACTTGTTTCTCGATCGCGGCGACGAGCTTTTCCAATCTCGCCTTCTCCACGAAGGCGTGCGCCGTGAGGATCGTGTCGACCTGCGCCGCCCGGCAGGCGCCGAGGACGTTGGCCGCTCCCGAGGTGAAATTGATCATGGCGGGAACGCGGCCGGACGACATCAGCGCCAGCACCGTCACTGCGGCGCCGTTCGAGGTCGGCAACATGACGCCGACGGCATGTCCTTCCGGCGCGAGCGGCATCAATTTGGTGCCCAGGATTGCGGTCGCCTGCAGGAGCCGCTTGTAGGCCATCCGACCGCTGGTCGGGTCTTCAAGGATCGGCCAGTGTCCGCCGTTGGTCTTTGCCGCCGAGATCACCGCCTCGATGATAGTGCGATCGGTCGAGGTCGAGCGGAACATCATGTTCGACATGATGTCGTACATGGCCGCGCCGGCGGCCACACGCCGCTTGCGTCCCACAAGCGTTGGATCGACGTTCATCTTCACCGGTTCGAGGATGGTGACCTTGAATTTCGGGAACAGCCGGCGGCGCACCTGTGAGCGCTTCAAGCGGCTGAAGATCGTGTTCTGCGGACCTTCGACGCGCACCGGCACCACCATGGCGTCCGACTTGTCGGCGATCATTGCGGCGCCGTCGTAGATCTTCATCAGGCTGCCGGTGACGGTGATGCGGCCTTCGGGAAAGATCACCAGCATGTGGCCGTCGCGCACGGCATTGACGATCGCGCGCAGCGCCATCGGCCGCAGCGGATCGAGCGCCATGGTGCGCGCGAACGGCAGGAACGGCTTGATCCACCATTGCCGCGACATGGCGACGTCGATGGCGAACACCGGATGCTTGGGCAACAGCGACATCGCCAGCGGCGCGTCAAGGAAGCTGACATGGTTCAACGCGATGATCGCATTGTGGCCGGCCTTGGCGACGTTCTCCAGGCCCTTCACCTCTAGACGGAAGAAGGCGCGGAAGACGATGGAAAGAAAATCGATGAGCCAGTTCGTCGGCAAGGTGCGGGCGATGACGACGGCGACGACGAGGTTGGCGATACCGATGAGGGTGAACAACAGCGCCACGCCCAGGCCCAGCTTTTGCAGCAAAGCGACGAGGAACGCGCCGACGACCATGAAAGCGGCGTTGAGCACGTTGACGGCGGCAATCACGCGGGCGCGGTGGTCGGCGCCGGCCCAGGCCTGCACGGCGGCGAAGGTGGGCACGACGAACAGTCCGCCGGCGACGGCGAGACCCGCGAGGTCGATGGTAAGGCCGATGCTGTGCGGCGAAGCGAAGTACGAGGTCAGGTCGAGCACTCTTGCCGGATGAACGAAGGCGGACGCGGTCCAACTCAAATCGAGCGCGAACAGAGCAAGCAGCACGGCGCCGAACAGCGTCGGCAACAGGATGATCCGTCCATGCGCGAGCCAGGCCGCGAGACCGGAGCCGAGCGCGACCGCGACCGTGAAGACGGCGAGGAAGAAAGTGACCACCCCTTGGTTGCCGCCGATCTCGAAAGTCACCAGCGGCGGCAGCAGCGACAGCACGATGGCGCCCACGAGCCAGAACCAGCTTGTCACCAACGCGCCCCACCGCAGCGGCGGCCGCGCCCACACGTATTTGATGAGGGAGACCGTGGACGCAACGATGTTGGGATTGACGGTGAGGCGCGGCGCGCCCTCGCCGGTGCGCGGTATGAACAGGCTCGCCGTCCAGGCCGCCAGCGCCGACGCCATCATCAGCCATGCAAAATGAATGAGATCGCCGCCGCCTTTGGCCGCAAGCCCGGCGGTGATGGTGCCGAGGAGGATGGCCAAGAAGGTTCCGCCTTCGACCAAGGCGTTGCCGGCGGTAAGCTCTTCGCGGGCGAGATGGTCGGGCAGAATGCCGTATTTTATGGGACCGAACAGCGAACCGATCACCCCGTAAAAGAACACGGCGGCGAACAACACGATGAGCGAATGAACGGCGAAGCCCGCGATCGCCAGCGCGGCGACGGCGATCTCGAACAGTTTGAGGCGCCGCGCCACCACCGCCATGTCGTAGCGGTCGGCGAGTTCGCCGCCGAGTCCGGATAGGAAGAAGAACGGAGCGACGAGGGTGGCGCCGGCGAGCGTGATCAACGCCGCGGAACTGGCGCCGGCGATCTCGAACAGGATGACGAAAACAAGCGCCGTCTTGAGGAAGTTGTCGCCGAACGCCGAAAAGAACTGGCACCAGAACAGCGGCGCGAAACGTCGTGTCTTCATCAAGGATGTGAACATGCCTTGTTCCGCCGTTTTCCCGTCTGCGCTGGCAGCCGCAGCTTAGACGCCTGCGCGCACTTTGGCGACGCGTAATCGACAGCACAGCGGCGGCCGCGGGAGCTATTGGCAATTATATGGCGCGATCAATGGGGTAGATGAAGGCGGCGGTTGCGTGCAGCGCAAAATTTATTATCCCGACGCCAGCGGCAAGTTTCCGGCTCTGATCGCCTTCCAGGCGTTCGGCAAGGCGGCAGACAAGCGCAAGCTCGACTTTGTCGAACTCGGCTTTCACGGCCACGGCCTGGCATCGCCGGAATTCCCGACCGTTGTCTACCGGCCCGGGTTTGGTCCCAGCAGCATGAACGACGACCGCATCGGCGATCTGATGTTGGAAGAGAACATGGTGTTCGGAAACAACATCGATATATTCAATCCAAACTGGAAGCCAGATGTTGGCTGCATGTTTGGAGATATGATGGTGGTGCGCAAAGACGGCGCGCGCCGCATGGTCGATGTGCCGCTCAAGCTGCCGCAAGTCGGCTGAGGGCGCGAGGCGCCGCCGACGGCAGCGGCTGGCCGCCATGCTCGCGGAAAAACCAGACAATTCCCTGCTCCGTCTGTAGCCGCGGCACGTAGACGTTCAGATACATACGGTCTATTCCCTCGACCGACAGCGTCACCGCATCGGCGAGAATTTTCGCCACGCTCTGTGCTATCATCCCCCGGCTCCGGTCGTGTGGTTACGCCTCTTGCAGGCACTTTGACCATGTGGTCCACTTGAGCCTGGTTTACCAGAGCTCGTTCATGAACCGCCGATCGGAGCCACGCTATCCACACGCCTCGACGGTCCGCGGCGGAGCCTCGTTAGATCAATAAGTTGCTCGTGTCCTTCGATTCCGAGGTTCGCAAACCAGCGAGCCGCAAAATAATGCGAACTTCGGAATCGGGACACTCTAGGCGGATCGCGCGGAAAAATCCGCGGCTTGGCGCAATTGGTCCGTAAAGCAGCACGACCGGTCAGTCAGTGATCTGTGGCCCATATGTGCCATTTCCCGGAATTCTTCATCTGAAGCCATTTTGGAGGGTTCCACCTCCTCTTTCGGGCGCATAATGTGGCGCTGCGGCCTTGCCTGCCCTCAATTTGGTCGGCTACGGCACGTTGGTCGGTTTGTGGGCGGTGATCCTGCGGAGGGTGCAGCGTGATCGTGCCGGGAGCTGTGCGCGTTGCATGGGTGAAAGAGGGCTGCGGGCATGCATTTGGACCCTCGCCGGCTGTACGGTGGCAGCCGTTAGCGTTGCCGCCAGCTCTGAGGTCGCGGCCGATACGATTGAATGGGCGTTGGCGCAAGCCTACGAGAATAATCCATCGCTCAACGCGCAACGGGCGGAGTTGCGTGCGACCGACGAGAACGTGCCGCAGGCCTTGTCGGGATACCGACCGAAGCTGAGCGTGACCGCCGGCGGCGGCTTCAATTACGAAAATGCGACTTCGCAGTTTCCGCTTGGCACCACGCTCTACACCCAGCAATTTGCCCAGTCGTTCATCTCGCGCACCGTCGGCGCTAACGCGACACAGACGCTGTTCAATGGCTTCCAGACCGCCAACCGCACCCGTCAGGCCGAGAGCCAGGTGGATGCGGAGCGCGAGACGTTGCGCGTCACCGAGCAGCAGGTGCTGCTCGATGCGGCTACAGCTTACATGAACCTGCTGCGTGACCAGGCCATTCTTGAACTCAACCACCGCAACGTCGAAGTGCTCACCGAGCAGCTCAAGCAGACCCGCGACCGCTTCAACGTCGGCGAGGTCACGCGCACCGACGTCGCCCAGGCCGAATCGCGGCTCGCCGCCGGGCACTCCCAGCTCCTCGGCGCACAGTCGGATTACATGATCTCGCAGGCCAATTACCGCCGCGTGATCGGGGTCAATCCCGGCCGGCTTGCGGCCGGCACCCCAATCGATCGATTGTCGCCGCGGACACTTGCCGCCGCCATTGTCCAAGGTCAGCAGCAGAGCCCGTCCGTTCTCGCCGCGATGTACGGCGTTGATGCCGCCGAGCTTGCCGTCAAGATCAGCGAAGGGGCGCTCTATCCCACTCTGTCGTTGCTGGCGAGCGCGAGTTACGGGCAGGATCCGGCTTTTGAAACCCTCAGTCAGACCTCCGCCTCGGTCCTCGGTCAATTGTCGGTGCCGATTTATCAGGGAGGTGGCGAGTATGCTGCGATCCGCCAGTCCAAGGAGACGCTCGGACAGAAGCGACTCAATCTCGATGTCAACCGCGATCAAGCTCGCGCCACGGTGGTCCAGGCCTGGAGCCAGCTCGCCGCCGCCAAGGCGCAGATCGAGGCGACGACGGCACAAGTCAACGCCGCAGAAATCGCGCTCGACGGCGTGCGCGAGGAGGCGCGCGTCGGTCAGCGCACGACGCTGGATGTGCTCAATGCGCAGCAGGAGCTCGTCAATGCGCGCGTGGCACTGGTCACCGCGCAGCGCGACCGCGTAGTAGCGTCGTACGCGCTGCTTGCGGCGATCGGCGGCCTTTCTGCGCAGCGGCTCGGCCTCCATGTTCCCATCTACGACCCGCAAATCCATTACCAGCAAGTGCGCGACGTCTGGACCGGCCTGCGCAGCCCCAGCGGCAGATAGTGCGGGAGGTTGGACATGCGTCGAGGCGTCGGTGCCAATCATTTGAGAACTCGACAACGCGCTGCTTGCGTTCGACTTTCGCCATGACATACTCGCAGGCCATGCAGCACGATTGCTCCGCCTGATTCGCAATTGGTAAGCTTACGGGGAGCGGTGGCCGCAACCGGGGGATGCAGCTAAGTGGGACAGGCATGACGCAGCCGGCCAAGTCGCAGGATCCCTCGATGGAGGAGATTCTCGCCTCCATTCGCCGCATCATCGCCGACGATGACGCCAGCAAGTCCGCGCAACGCGCGGCAGAAACTTCAATGGCAGTATCCCGCGCCGCTGCGCCAACGCCTGCGGCG
>JAKAPE010000315.1 GCA_021811945.1 Pseudomonadota bacterium
CGGCGGTGCCGTTCGCGCGGCTTGAACCCTACGGAATAGCGATCCTGCTGCTACTTGTATTCGTCCTGCCGCTGCTGGGTGCGCAGCTAGGCATCGACCTCAACATCATCTCGCACCTGCTTGCCCTTGCGACCAGTGCAATAGTCAACGCAATCGCTTATGTCACCGGCAACAGATAAAACGCCGCGCGCACGACTCAACCGGCGAGCTTGCCGGCTTCGGCCGCTGCCACGCGGCGGGCGTGGGCGTAGAGCGCGGCGACCGCGCAACTTGCCATGCGGGCGCGCACATTGTCGGCACGGCTCGTCAGGATGATCGGCACGCGCGCCCCGAGCACGATGCCGGCGGCGTCGGCCTTGGCAAGGAAGGTCAGCTCCTTGGCCAGCATGTTGCCCGCTTCGAGGTCGGGAACGAGCAGAATGTCGGCATCGCCGGCGACCGGCGAGGCGATGTGCTTGATGGAGGCGGCCTGGCGATCGACGGCGTTGTCGAACGCCAGCGGACCATCGAGCAGAGCACCGGTGATCTGGCCGCGATCGGCCATCTTGCACAGCGCCGCGGCGTCGATCGTCGAGGGAATCTTTGAGGTGATGGTCTCGACCGCGGAAAGGATCGCGACTTTTGGCCGCGCCACGCCCAGCGCCTGTGCCAGCTCGATGGCATTCTGCACGATGTCGACCTTGTCCTCGAGCGTCGGGAAGATATTCACAGCCGCATCGGTGATGAACAGCGGCTTGGGATAGGTTGGAACATCCATGATGAAAACGTGGCTGATCCGACGCGCGGTTCGGATGCCGGTATCCTTGTGAACGACTTCGGCCATCAACTCGTCGGTGTGCAGACTTCCTTTCATCAGCGCATCGGCCTCGCCGTTGCGGACGATCTCAACCGCTTTGGCCGCCGAGGCGTGGCTGTGCGGGGTATCGACGAGCCGCAGCGACGCAATGTCGAGGCCGAAGGATGTCGCCAGCGCCCGGATGCGCGCTTGGGGACCGACCAGGAGCGGGATGATGATCTTCGCCTCGGCGGCCTCGACGGCACCGCGCAGCGAGGTCTCGTCGCATGGGTGCGCCACGGCCGTGCGCACCGGCGCCAGCGCGCTGCACGCGGCGATCAGCGCGTCATACTTTTCGTGCTTGCGCGGTTCAGGCATGGCAGGCTCCATCGTTGGGAATGGCGTCGTCATACGGCAGCGGCGCGGTTTTCCCAACTGCGGGACTTGCCTGAGGTGGCATTGTCTTGTGCGACCGGTCACGGGCTGACGGCAAAGAGCTTGTGAGAATTATGTCCGATGCCGGGAGGATTGGGTCTCAAGAGCCGAAAATTTCCAACCGCGGCATGCGCGCCGATGAGGAAAATCCGGAAGCCGAGGTGGACAACGCCGGCCTGTCACATGCTTGAGCCGCCAGCGCAGCCGCGCTAGAGGAGGCGGCAGAGCGCGGAGATCCCGTCTATGGCCGGCGCGGCGCACAGTAATAGCGAGGTTGTCACCGCCGGCCTTCTCGTCATCGGCGACGAAATCCTCTCGGGCCGCACCAAGGACAAGAACATCGGCTACATTGCCGAATATCTCGCCGCCATCGGAATCGACCTCAAAGAGGTGCGCGTCGTCGCCGACGACGAGCCCGAAATCATCGCCGCGCTCAACGCCCTGCGCGCGCGTTACAGCTATGTATTCACCACCGGCGGCATCGGTCCGACGCACGACGACATCACCGCCGATGCCGTTGCCAAGGCATTCGGCGTGCCAATCGATTATGATCCGCAGGCAGTCGAAATTTTGCGCGCGCGGCTGGCCCGGAGCGGGGCGGCGATGAACGAAGCGCGCATGCGCATGACGCGGCTGCCGGCTGGCGCCGAACTCGTCCTCAACAAGATTTCGGCGGCACCAGGCTTTTGGATCGACAACGTCATAGTTATGGCCGGAGTGCCACACGTCATGCAGGTGATGCTCGACTTCGTGGCGCCAAAGCTCAAGACTGGCGCCAAAATGCTGTCGGAAAGCATACGCGCCGACTGCCGTGAGGGCGATATCGGCACCGAGCTCGGCGACGTTGCCAGGGCACATCCCGGAGTTCTGATCGGTTCCTATCCGTTTCTCGACGACAAGCGCTGCCCCAACACCGATGTGGTCGTACGCTCGCGCGACCCGCACAAGCTCGCCGCCGCCAAAGCAGCGGTCGAAGCGATGCTTGATCGGGTAAAGGCGCGGCTGGCTGCGGGGAGATAACGGCGGCTGCATCGATCAATTCGCCGTGAGAAGGTACGGCGGTGTCGTCACGCCGATGCGCCTTGCGGCGAGTTGCCCCAGTACTTACTCTTGTTCTCGCGCTGGCCCCAGGGAGCTCACACCCCCATGAGCGAAATCCAGGCCCTGTTCAGGGTGCTGCGGCAATCGGCCGACGGCGATTGCGTTGTCGCGATCGAGAACGCCGTCGGCAAGGCTTCCGATCGCGAGCTTTGCCGCATCAATGCCCTCGATTTTGCCGCCAAACGCGGCCTTGACGAAGCGCGAGCGGTCGCCGCCTTCCTGCACGCTTCGCGCCTGGGCATATTCGAAATGTCCTGGAACGTCCTCTGCCCCTATTGCGGCGGTGTGCTCGACGCCAGCACAACACTCAAGACCGTCAACCGCGAAGAATATCATTGTGCATTGTGCGCGGTCGGCAACCATCCGACCCTCGACGAAATGGTGGAGGTGACGTTCACCGTCAGCCCCCGGGTCCGGCGAATTGCCGCGCACGATCCCGACACGCTGCCCGAGGCCGAATATGCCCGACAGATGTTTTGGAGTTCCGGCGTCGATCTCCCTGACGATTATGAGGAGAAGGTCGCCGAGATCAACATCGACTCCATCGAGCTGCCGCCGGGCGAAAAGGCGGTGTTGTCAGTGCACCTGCCGGCGGAATTCATCATCCTGTTCGATCCTGTAACCCACGGAACACAGTTCATCGACGTGAAGGGCGAGCCGACGCACGAGCGGCAGACGTTCACGATGATCTTCAACAAGATGAGGGCTCCCGGGGGAACGGTTGAGATGCGACCGGGGCCGCTGCGGCTTTCGCTGGAGAACCGCAGTGGGCGGCGCGTGCTCCCGGCGCTGTGGATCGCGAACGATCAGCTCCATCGGCTGTTCGAGAAGCGCAAGCCGTTTCTCACGGCGAAGCGGCTCCTCACCAACCAGACATTCCGCGACATCTACCGCACCGATACGCTCGACGTCGACCAGCGGCTCAAGATCACCAGCCTCACTTTCCTGTTTACGGATCTCAAGGGCTCGACCGCGCTCTACCAGCGCGTCGGCGATCTTGCCGCCTACGATCTGGTGCGCCAACATTTTCAGGTGCTCTACGAAGTCGTGGCGGCTGAAGGCGGCGCGGTCGTGAAGACCATCGGCGACGCGGTGATGGCGACCTTCGCGACGCCCGATCGGGCGTTGGCCGCCGCGCTGCGCATGCGCGAGGAAATGGCCCGCCTCAACGCCGAGCGTCGGAACGAAGATCTGCTGCTCAAAATCGGTATTCACATCGGACCGTGTCTCGCGGTGCGGCTCAAAACGACAGCCAGGACTATTTCGGCCACACGGTGAATATGGCGGCGCGCGTGCAGGGGCTCGCTTCCTCGCGCGCGATCTTCGCCACCCAGCCGGTGGTGGAGGATGCCGGCGCAGCGAAAATTCTCGAAAGCTTGAGCTTGCGGCCGACCATGCAGCGCGCAGCGCTGCGCGGCATCGCCGACGAGACCACGGTATACGCGATACCGTGATTGCCATTTCAGCGCTTGGTCTGATATCGGCTCAACGGTTCGGCAGTCACGCCGCGAGGGGCCTACGATGACCAAGATCGAAACGCGCAGGGCCGAAGCCCCGGTCCTGCGCGACCCGGGAAAAATCTTTCCCGTCTCCTGGGACCAGTTCCATCGGGATTCGCGTGCGCTCGCTTGGCGGCTCAGCGGCGCGGGCCCGTTCGAGGCGATCGTGTGCATCACGCGCGGCGGCCTGGTGCCGGCCGCCATCGTCGCCCGCGAGCTCGGCATCAAGGTGATCGAGACGGTGTGCGTGTCAAGCTATAGCGGCACCAGCCAGGGCGAACCCATCCTGCTCAAGGACGTGGCGGCTGAGATCGTCGCGCTCGGCGGCGGACAGGGCGCGGGTGTGCTCCTGGTCGACGACCTCGTCGATACCGGCAAAACCGCCAAGGTGGTGCGTGCTTTGGTGCCGCGTGCGCATCTCGCGACGGTTTATGCCAAGCCGATGGGCCGCCCGCTGGTCGATACCTTCATTACTGAAGTGTCGCAGGACACCTGGATCTATTTTCCCTGGGACACCGGCCTTGCCTTCCAGCCGCCGATACGGGAGGCGGGACTCTAGTGTCCCGCTTCCGACGTTCGTATCACTTTGCCGCATGCCCTATTACGAACGTCGGAAGCAAAGGGATACTAGCAACTTTATGAATCTAGTGTAGTTTTGGATTTGACGCTCCGATGACGCGTTGCCGCAATGATGATCGGAGCGTCAAATCCACCACTCTAGCTGCGACGCGACAGCCGCCGTCACGGACATTTCCGGCGCCGACTGGGACGGTCTTTGGGGCCACATGATGGCAGGCCAGCGGCGTTCGGTTTCTCTATTCTCACTTCGACTTGGCGCTTTTACTTGGCAGGGCACGGAATCCAGGTTAACGCTCTTTGAGCTGAAGGATTTGTAGCAGGAACTCCGGGCTCCAACCTGCGGTTTTACGTCGTGTTTTGACGCTTCCCTTATTCTTGTT
>JAKAPE010000316.1 GCA_021811945.1 Pseudomonadota bacterium
CCAGCCGCTATTCGCCGACCACGTGTACACACCGTAGCGGTTGTAGACCGCGGCGATTTCATCGACGCTGCCGCCCGTGAAGGCGCCGGTCGTGAGGAGGCTGGGGGAGCCGTCATCGATCTTGCGCCAGCCGTCGCCGTTCTCCCAGGTGTAGGTGCCGTAGCCCTGATAGAAGGCGGCGATGTCGGCATTGTTATTGTTGCCGTTGGTCGTGCCGTAGATGTCGCCGGCGGCCAGCATGGTCGGCGAGCCGCCGTCGATCTTGGCCCAGCCGCCATTCCAGAGATAGGTGCCGTACCCGGAATAAACCGCCGCAAGCTGCGCCGATCCCAAGGCCCGCGCCCCGACGCGCGAGTGCTTCGCCTGACGCGTGATACCAACCTGCACAAACTGACTCTTTTCCGTCATCCTGAGGCGCGAGCGCAGCGAGCCTCGAAGGATGAGCGGCCCCGGCGTCTCGGCAGCATCCTTCGAGGGCCGCTGCGCGGCCACCTCAGGATGACGGGCAGAGTTTGCGCAGACCGGTATGATTCGCGCTAATACATGGATGGGCTGAGCGCAGCGAAACCCATTTTCAGACCTCGAAGCGGCATGGTGGGTTTCGTTTCACTCAACCCATCCTACGAGCTCTCACAAAAAACTCTGCGGATCGACGTCGATGTCGAGCTTGAGGCCACCCCGCGCCTTCGGCGCCCCCGCGAGCCATTCGCGCAGATAAGCCGAGAGGTCGAAGCCGCGCGGCGATTTGATCAGGAGCCGCAGGCGGTGACGGCCGCGCACCAAAGAGAGCGGCGCTTCGGCGGGGCCGAGGATGCGCACGTCGTCGTTCGGCGGCGCCGCGCGGGCGAGCGCGCGGGCATGGGCGGCGGTGTCGTGCTGGTCGGGGCCGGAGACGACGAGGCTCGCCAGACGGCCGAACGGCGGATAACGCGTGCGCTCGCGGGCGGCAATCTCGGCGTCGTAAAAGGCTTCGCGGTCCTGCGCGACGAGCGCGCGCATCACCGGATGCTCGGGCTGGTGCGTCTGCAAAAAGCCGCGGCCGGCGCCTTCCTCGCGGCCGGCGCGGCCGACGACCTGATGCAGGAGCTGGAATGTGCGCTCGGCGGCGCGCGGGTCGCCGTTGGCGAGGCCGAGATCGGCGTCGACGATGCCGACGAGGTTGAGTTTCGGAAAGTGATGGCCCTTGGCGACCAGTTGCGTGCCGATGACGATGTCGAAGCGGCCTTGGGCGACATCGTCGAGCTCGGCGCGCAAGCGCTCGACGCTGGCCACGAGGTCGCTCGAGAGCACCAGGATGCGCGCCTGCGGAAAGAGGTCGCGCGTTTCCTCTTCCAGGCGCTCGACGCCGGGTCCGATGGCGACGAAGGAATTTTGCGAGCGGCAGTTCGGGCATGCCGGCGGATGCGGCATGGCAAAGCCGCAATGGTGGCAGACGAGCTGCTTGCGGAAACGGTGATCGACCAGCCAGGCGTCGCAGTTCGGGCAGGAGAAGCGGAAGCCGCAGGCGCGGCACAGCGTCAGCGGCGCATAGCCGCGGCGGTTGCAGAACAGCAACGCCTGCTCGCCGCGCTCGATCGCAATCTTCACCGCGCGGGCGAGCGAGGGCGCGATGAAGCGGCCGGGCGGCGGCCGCTCGTAGCGCAGGTCGATGACCTCGACCCACGGCAGGCGCGCGCCGCCGAAGCGCTCGGGCAGCCTCAGGCGCTGGTAGCGGCCGCGCCGGGCATTGACCTCGGTCTCCAGCGACGGCGTCGCCGAGGAAAGGATCACCGGGATGCCGGCGATGTGGCCGCGCACCACCGCCATGTCGCGGGCGTGGTAGCGCACGCCGTCCTCCTGCTTGTAGGCCGGATCGTGCTCCTCATCGACGACGATGAGGCCGAGATCGGCATAGGGCAGGAACAGGGCCGAACGCGCGCCGACGACGACGGCGACTTCGCTGTCGGCGACCGCACGCCAGGTGCGCGCCCGCCGGCGCGGCGACAGTTCCGAATGCCATTCGGCCGGGCGGACGCCGAAGCGGGCGGCAAAGCGGTCCAGGAATTGCGCAGTGAGCGCGATCTCCGGCATCAGGATAAGGCTCTGCCGGCGGCGGCGGATGGCGTCCGCCATCGCCTCGAAATAGACCTCGGTCTTGCCGGAGCCGGTGACGCCGTCGATGAGCGTCACCGCATAGCCGCCCGCGGCGAGCGTCGCCTTGAGCGCGGCGGCGGCGGCGCTCTGATCCGGCGTGAATTCCGCAGCGGCGAAATCGGGGTTTGGTTTTTCGGCGAGCGGATGCGGCGGCAGCGCCACCGCCTCCAGCGTACCTTCGTCGATGAGGCCGTCGATCACGCCGGCGGAGACGCCCGATTCGCGCGCGGCATCGCTCTTTGCCCGCACCATGCCGTCGGCGAGAAGCGCAAGCACGCGGGAGCGCGCCGGCGTCATGCGCTGCGGCGGCGGCCCCGCAAGGCGCACCCCGATGTGCGCGCGCTCGGGGCCCAAATGCTCGCCCATGCGCAGGCACATGCGCAAAACCATGCCGCGCGGGTTGACGGTGTAGTTTGCCACCCAGTCGACGAAGCGGCGCAATTCGCCCTTCAGCGGCGGGATTTCCAGCTTCTTCTCGACATCCTTGAGGCGGTTGTCGAGCCGCGGATTGGGCTTCGGGTTCTCCGCCCAGACGACCGCGGTCGCCGCGCGGGCGCCGAGCGGCACGTTGACGATGTCGCCGGGTGCGAGTTCCAGTCCTTCCGGCGCCCTGTAGGAATAAGGATGATCGACAGCGACCGGGACGAGGACATCGACGACGCGTCTTTGCATACGACAGGTTGTCGCGATTCCCAGCCTTTAGGAAGAGGAAAGGCCTGACACCTATCCTCCCCCGCGGAGCGTAGCGAAGCGGGGGAGGGGGACCATGCGAAGCATGGTGGAGAGGGATGCGGCGGGGTATGCAACATGCAGCAAGGAAATCGACGTCGCGGCCAGCGCCCCCTCCACCGCCCTTCGGGCGGTCCCCCTCCCCCGCTCCGCGGGGGAGGAAGCTTCATCGCCCCCGTTGTCGCCGCCGAGCTTGAAAACTGGCTGCGCCATCTCGGCGATGAGCGCCGCATGTCGGCAAAAACACTGGACGCCTATCGGCGCGACGTGTTGCAATTTCTCGCCTTCCTTGCGGGACATCTCGGCGGCGCGCCCTCGCTCAAGGAATTATCGACACTTGCGCCGGCGGATGTGCGCGCGTTCATGGCGGCGCGGCGGGCGCAAGGTGTCGGCAGCCGCTCGTTGATGCGTGCGCTCGCCGGCTTGCGTGGCTTCGGGCGCCATCTGGAGCGCAATGGCAAGGGCAGGGTCGGCGCGCTCGCCGCCGTGCGGGCGCCGAGAATCGGCAAGACCTTGCCGCGCCCGCTGCCGGTCGCTGCCGCCAAGGGAGTAACCGACCCGGCCCTCGCCGCCGGCGACGGGCGCGAACCGTGGATTTGCGCCCGCGATGCCGCCGTGCTGGCCCTGCTTTACGGCAGCGGCTTGCGGATTTCCGAGGCGCTCGGGCTCGAGCGCGGCGATCTTAAATTCCTTGGGGCTGGTGAAGGGGTCGAGGCCATTACCGTGACCGGCAAGGGCGGCAAAGAGCGCATGGTGCCCGTTCTGCCGCAGGTGCAAAAATTGATCGCCGATTATCTCGCGCTCTGCCCCTACCACCCCGCCGACGACGGTCCGCTCTTTCTTGGCGCCAAAGGCGGCCCGCTGTCCGCGCGCGTCGTGCAACTGGCGATGGCGCGGCTGCGCGGTGCCTTGGGACTGCCGGAAACGGCGACGCCGCATGCGTTGCGGCATTCCTTCGCCACGCACCTCCTCGCCCGCGGCGGCGACCTGCGTGCGATCCAGGAACTGCTCGGCCACGCCTCGCTGGCGACGACGCAAATCTATACCGCCGTGGATGCCGAGCGCCTGATCGAGGCCTACCGCAGCGCTCACCCGCGCGCCTGAGCAAGAATTGTGCTATCGGCGTTGTCCCTGCACAAACGGAGCAACGTCCGTCGCAACAGGCAAACGGGAATAACAAACATGCCGGAAGCCCACGAGCACATGGAACATGCCGAGCACGCCGCGCACTCGAACAAAGGGATCGCTCTGCTGATCGCGGTTCTGGCGCTGTTCCTTTCCTTCTCGGAGACGCTGGGCAAGAGCGCGCAGACCGAGGCCGTCGACGCCAACGTCAAATCGTCCGATAGCTGGGCGTTCTTTCAGGCCAAGGATATTCGCAAGACGACGCTGCTCACGGCGGCCAATCAGACGATGCTGCTCGCGGCAGGCCTGACCGATCCGGCCGCCAAGAGCGCCATCGAAAAGCAAGTGGAAATCTGGCGCAAGACTGCCGCCCGCTACCAATCGGACCCGAAAACCGGCGTCGGCCGCGAACAGCTTGCCCGCCGTGCCAGGGCCGAAGAGGCAAGCCGCGATCTCGCCATGGCGAGATACCATCATTACGAACTGGCATCGGCGGCGTTTCAGATCGGTATCGTGCTCGCCTCGGCGGCAGTGATCACCGAGATGATTGCGCTCGCCTGGTTGTCCGGCGTGCTCGGCCTGGCCGGGCTCGGGGTGCTCGCCCTCGGACTGTTCGCGCCCCATGCGACCCACCTGATCTAAGATGCGCGGAACGGCGATGGCGGAGAAAATGAAAGGGAGCGGCAAGGCGGAACAACGCGCGGCGCGCGGCGCGCGGCTGGCCGCAGCGTTGCGCGAAAACCTCAAGCGCCGCAAGGCGCAAGCACGAAGCCGGGCGGAGG
>JAKAPE010000317.1 GCA_021811945.1 Pseudomonadota bacterium
CATGCCATGCACGGCGGCGACCACCGGCGCGTTGAGGCGCGCGAAGCGTGAAATGCCCATATGCAGGTTGGAGGTCGCGCCGGAGACGAACCGCGCGAGTTCGTCGCGGCTGCGCGTCAAGGCGCCGAGATCGCCACCGACGCTGAAGAAGCGGCCCTTGGCGTCGATCAGAACCGCGCGCACGTCCTTGCGCACCGAGCACTCCGTCGCCAGCCGGTCGAACTCGGCGGCGAAGGTCTGGTCGATGGGGTTGCCGCGCTCAGGCTGGTTCATCGTGATATGCGCGATGCCGTCGACGACTTCAAAGTTGAAGGCGGCAAAATTCATGGCGTTCGTTTCCTCCCGACGCGATCTCGCGGCGACCGCAAGCGGGTCGAAGCGACGATAGGGATCGCTAATTGGTAATCTACCTTATCATATCTCCCATGCGGCTGTCTACACCAAGGCCGCTCGTGAGAGCTACGGCAGCGTTCGCCAAGATTCTGCTTGATGGCTCCGGTCTGGAGTTGTGGCAAGCAAAGTAATGTGCTAGTTTATCGACACGCGGTGGAAATCGCGCAAGGCGAGGATAAGAGGTGCAGGAAGCGCAAGGAGCGGACGGGGCGGCGACGCCTGCGTTCGAGAACGCAGACGGCTTGGCCGAGCATCTCGCCGAATATCTCGGCCGCGCCGCTGGCGGCCGCGTTTTCGTCGACGGTCTGACGAAATATCCCGCCGGCTTCTCATGGCGCACCTACGGCGTTCGGCTGCGCGGGTTTCTCCCAGCGGATGAGGCGATCCTTCGCGTCGGACCGCCTTACGGGCTTTTCGCCCCCTACAGCGCCATACCGGAGTTCGAATCGCTGAGCGCGCTTGCGGAGAGCCGCGTTCCGGCGCCGCGCGCCTACCTCGCCAGCGACGATCCTTCGATTCTGGGAGCGCCTTTCTTCCTGTCGCAGAAGGTCGAGGGCGATACGCCGCTGCCCTGGGGCACGCAGAGCCAGAAGCTCGAAGGCGAGCGGCGCCAGCGGCTGGCGGAAGACTTCATCGGCGCGCTCGCGGCGCTGCACGGGTTCGACTGGCGCGCGACTCCGCTGCGTCGCTGGGGCGAGGGTGTCACGCTGGAAAACGCCGCGCTGCGGCAGATCGACGAATGGGAGGCGCGGTTCCGGCGTTGGGCGCTAAAGCCCCATCCGATGGCGCATCGCGCCCTGGCCTGGTTGCGCGCGCGCGCGCCGCAGGCGCAGCGCCTGTCGCTGGTGCATGGGGATTACCGGCTCGGTAATTTCCTCGAACGCGACGGCAGGATCACCGCGATTCTCGATTGGGAGCTGGTCCATCTCGGCGATCCCATCGAAGATCTCGGCTGGGCGTTTCTGCCGCAATATCGCGGCGGCACCGGCCTTGTCTGCGGTCTCGCCGGCGAGGAGGAGTTCTTGAGCCGCTACGAGGCGCAGTCGGGCCTGACAGTCGCGCCGCAGACGCTGAAGTTCTACATCGTGTTCTCCCTGCTGAAACTGGCGTTCACGCATATGGCGGCGGCGCGCTGTTTCGAGGACGGCTTGTTCAACGACATGCGTATGCCGGCGATGGCGACGCAGATTGCGCCGGTGTTCCGGCAGATCGCGAAGATTCTGGGGGCGTCGTCATGAACAACTCGCTTGAGCGGCTCGTCGACGGAATGGCGGCTACGCTTCGCGCCGAGGTCGTTCCCCATATCGAGGGGGACTATGCGCGTGGCCAGGCGTTCGGTGTCATCTACATGTTGAACAGCCTGAAGCTGCGCGCCTCCTGGTCGAACGCGTTTTTCTCAAGCCAATTGCGGGCGCTGGAGGAGGCAAGTCACGCGCTTGCAGATCTTGCCCCCGATCTGCCCGACGCGCCGCTACCCGACGTCGCGGCGCCGGAAAACTTGCCTGACGCCGTGGATCTCCAGGCCGCCCGGGACGAGGGCGATGCAAAGATGTGCGCCCTGATCGACTGGCTGGCGGGACACGGCGGCGAGCGGGTGGACGCTGTCGCAAAGGCGTGGGCCATCGTCGACGACTATATCAAGAAACAGACGCAATACGAACTCACGACCAGCGCCAAGCCGATGTTCGTGGAAATGTCGGGCGGAGCAGAGTAGGGCTGAGCATGCTGAGCAAACAGGACGATTTTCTCGGGCATCAACTGCCGACGACCTTCGATCATGTGATGAGTTCCGATCCGGCATGGATGGAGCGGCTCTGGTACACCGGACATCCCATCCCGGGGGGTGATTTCATCTTCGACATCGGACTTGGATGGCATCCGAACCGTAACGTGATGGACGGCTTCGCCGGGGTCGCCTTCGGCGGCAAGCAGTATAATTTCCGGGTCTCGCGCCGGCTGCGCCCGAATCCGCTGGAGACGACGATCGGGCCGCTGGAGATCGAAATCCTCGAGGGCCTGCGCCGGCACTGGCTCGCGCTGAAACCCAACGAGTCCGGCCTCGCCTTCGAACTCGAATTCGTAGCGACCATGAATCCCCACGAGGAAGGCGAGCACTTCCGTCGGCGCAACGGGCGCGTCACCGAGCACATGGCCCGCGCCCAGCAACTCGGCGCCTATCGCGGATGGATCGAGGTCGCCGGTGAGCGGCGCGAAGTGAACGAAGCGACATGGCTCGGCCAACGCGACCATTCTTGGGGCATTCGTGCCGAGATGCGCACGGACGAGAGCCATCCGCCGCTGACCTTTTACCCGCCGTTCTTCTATTGCTGGACGACCGCGCAGTTCAAAGGGCGCGGCCTGCACATATTCTTCAAGGAGCGCGCGCCCGGCGACAAGATCTATATCTCCGGCGAGGAGGTGCGCGGGGTCGGGGCCGTCGCCAAGCAGATTCTTGGCTTGGAAGACGTCTCGCATGATGTCGTGTGGGCCAAGGACGCGCTCGGGCAGACCTTGCAAAGCGCCGAGTTCGAGGCCGTATTCTCCGACGGCTCGCGGCGGCGGCTGAAAATCCGCGCGCTGCCCGGACGCTATTACCTCAAGGGTGGCCTTTACGGCGGCCTCAACGGCTGGGCGCACGGCGACGACAAAGGCAAGCTCTACGCCGAGCATGACGTCTGGTCGCTCGACGATGCGGCGACGCGCAAGCTCGCTCGCACGCTGAGCGATCATGTGATCGAAGTGACGGATGGCGACGATGTCGGCTACGGCATCGTCGAATACGGTGTCGGCAAGGGCTACGCCAAATATGCGGAAGTCCAAGATCATCCGCCGATTTGAGGACCGCCATGAGTTACGCGACGCTGAAGCTGGACCGGCGCGACGCCGTTGAAATCCTGTCGCTGAACCGCCCGCAGGCGCTCAACGCGCTCTCACCGCAGATGGCGGAGGAATTGAGCGACTATTTCGCGGGACTGAAGTCGCGGCTGGATGTGCGCGTGGTCGTTTTGCGCGGAGAAGGCCGGCTGTTTTGCGCCGGGGCCGATCTCGGCACGGACGCTTTCGCGGAAAGCGGAGCGGGACGGGCGCAGCGGCAGATGGCGATGCAGAAGCTTTATTCCGGCGTCGTGCGCGCGATGCGCGCCTGTCCGCAGCCGATCGTTGCGCTAATTCACGGCGCCGCCTGTGGGGGCGGATTCTCGCTCGCGCTCGCCGCCGACGTGCGCTACGCGGCGCCGAATGCGCGCATGAACGCGGCTTATATCAAGGTCGGCCTCGGCGGCTGCGACATGGGCGCCGGCTATCTGCTGCCGCGTCTCGTCGGCCTTTCGAACGCGTCCGAGTTCCTGCTCACCGGCCGCTTCATCGACGCCGAGCGCGCGCTGCGGATGGGGCTCGTCAGCGAAATCGCGCCCGAAGGCGAACTCCTCGACCTCGGTCTCAAGCTTGCCGCCGACATGTTGAAGACTGCGCCTATGGGCCTGCGTCTGACCAAGGAGACGCTGAACGCCGAAATCGACGCGCCGGGGCTCGACGCGGCCCTGACGCTGGAGGATCGCCAGCAGGTCATTCTTCTGGAGACCGCAGACCATCGCGAGGCGGTAACCGCCTTTCTTGAGAAGCGGGCGCCGCTCTACAAGGACGCCTGAACTCAGCGGGTCAGCCGGATCAGCCGCTTGCCTATCTTACCGTGGTAAAGCCCGTGACCTGCCCCTGGATTTTCGGACTGCTGCAAGCCGAGGCCGGGGCCGAGGCGGTCGGGCTCCGCAAGGATCTGGCCGCCGTCGAGCGCAAGCTCGCCGGGCTGATTGACGGTAAGCGCAGCTCCACGGCCCTTCTTCCGCTGGGACGGACGGATGTGCTTGGACGTCCTGGGTCTGGAGTGTTCGAGCTATCGTTATGGCTGACGTTACCGACGACGCGAAGGGTGAGTTCCGGCGGATCGAGCTGCTGACGGGTCCGACCCGGCGGCGGCGCTGGTCGGAGGCATGATCCCGGTTCCCCCCGGCGTGCGGGTGTTGCTGGCAACCCGTCCGGTGGATTTCCGCAAGGGCGCGCACGGCCTGGCGGCGCTGGCGGCGGTGGAGTTTGCGGCGCTGTTCGACGGTCTCGATTGGACGCACGTACAGCCGCTGCGGCGGATTCCCCAACCGACCGCGGCGGCGTAGGATTCGCGGTGTGACCCACGCCGCTCCCGCCGCGAACCCGAACCTGCCCGCCGATGTCGCGGCGCTGCGCGCGCTGGTGCTGGCGACGATGGCCGAACGCGATGTACTGGCCGAGGAACGCGACGCGCTGGCGAGCCAGAACGACCGGCTGCGGCACCTGCTGGTGAAGCTGCAACGCCTGCAGTTCGGCCGGAA
>JAKAPE010000046.1 GCA_021811945.1 Pseudomonadota bacterium
TCTCCGTGCTTACCGAAAGCCGCCTCACTCAGAGGAGCCTGGCAATGTACAAAGTACTTGAACTCAAGAACGAAGCTTCGGCCCAGGCGAGAGAGGTCGGCCAGCGATACTCCACGCGTGAAGAAGCCCTGATTGCCGTCAAAAAACACCTGAAGACGTTTAACGTGTCTGGACACAATCCGGAGGGCGATTACTGGTGGGCGCAGAATTCCGATGGCTTAAGAAAATGTTGGATAGCCAGCATTGAATGACGAACGCTGGGAAATGGGCCGTGCTCCACTTCCCGAACCAAAGCCGAGTCTTTGATCGCACTCGACGTGCCATTCATTTCTGGGGACATGATAGCGCAATGGAATGGTCGTTCTTTATCGGCGAGGATGCGCTCAAACGCCTGCAGCCAGATATGCTTTCCAATGAAGCTGGCTTGCTTAAAGCTTTTGATTTTAATCGAGTATTGATCCAAGCGGCGGCAATGAAAGCTTACAAGCGTGAGCGAAAGGCATCGTACGAACTTGCTGCGGAGGATTTCCCCAATTCCGGTCGGCTGGCACGCGGGAAGTGAGCTAGGCGGCGTTTGGCGTAGCTACGAGAATGGAGGAGTTTTGAGCGATCGATTACGCCACGTTACGCGCCTGGTAGCGGCCGACGTACACGCCTTGGCACGTGGCCTCGCAAGGTATCGCGATCCGAGTCATGGACGCAGCATGGTTGAGGTTTTGATTACGGTCGTGCCGTTCGTGGGCCTCTGGTCGTTGATGTGGCTATCGGTCCACATCGGATACGGGCTTTATCTTTTGCTCGCTGTTCCCACAGCGGGCTTTCTTGTCCGTTTATTCATGATCCAGCACGACTGCGGTCACGGGTCGCTTTTTCGTCATCGATTGATGAACGACTGGCTTGGGCGCATCATCGGCGTGTTCACGCTGACGCCCTACGACTTCTGGCGGCGCACGCATGCAGCCCATCATGCGTCCTCAGGCAATCTCGATCGTCGTGGCATGGGCGATGTCGACACGCTGACGGTCAACGAATACCTGTCGCGGTCGAAGTGGGGCCGGCTCCGATATCGGATGTACCGCCATCCATTGGTGATGTTCGGTGTCGGCCCCACTTATCTTTTTTTCCTGCAACAGCGCCTGCCGATCGGACTGATGCGCAGCGGTTGGAGCCCGTGGCTAAGCACGATGGCGACAAACGTCGCCATCGCACTCGCAGCCGCCATCATGATTCGGATCATGGGGCTGGGCCCATTCCTTCTCGTTCACCTGCCCGTTACGCTCATTGGCGCGTCGCTGGGGGTCTGGTTGTTCTACGTTCAGCACCAGTTCGAGCACACGTTTTGGTCTCGTGGGAAGTCTTGGGACCTGCACGAGGCCGCCCTGTACGGAAGCTCACATTACGACCTTCCGAGCGTTCTGCATTGGTTCACTGCCAACATCGGCCTCCACCACATTCACCACCTCTGCAGCCGAATTCCATTTTACCGTTTGCCGCTCGCGCTTCGCCAGCATCCCGATCTCGCCGATGTGGGCAGACTCACGCTCGGTCAGAGTTTTGCCTGTGTTCGCCGCGTGCTTTGGGATGAAGCGTCAGGCCGACTCATTACGTTTCGCGAACTGGCAAGCCGGACCAATGCTGGAGTGTCGCAAGGCGCAAGGACGCAGATCAATGCTCTCTGATGGGCGGGCTATTGTTCTCAATATTGCAAACGCTACGCAGATCCGGTAATGATGTGTATCGACTTTTGGCCGGACAATCGGACCGTTTCGCCTTCGCTGAATGCCAGGCGCACGTTCAGACCCCTCCAAACATCGGAAATTTCGGAGTTCAAGCCACGCGATCGCATGGCTTGGAACAAAAGTGCACCCAGATCAGCGAAAGGATAACCCAATGACTACGGGGACCGTTAAGTTCTACAACGACCAAAAAGGCTTCGGCTTCATTCAGCCCGATGACGGCGGCAAGGACGTCTTCGTTCATGCCACCGCGCTCGAACGCGCCGGAATGCGCGGACTGGTGCAAGGCCAGAAGGTCACGTTCGATACTCAGGAAGACCGTCGCAGCGGCAAGATCGCCGTGGGCAACATCCAAGCGGCGTAACTCCTACGAACAATAAAACGAGACCGCCCCTTTGGGCGGTTTCGTCGGGCGGCGACCTGCAAGGAACGGCGCACCACCAAACGTCTCGCATCATTTTCAATACTGTTGCGACTGTTCACATGATCGATCATGAGGACTTCTCCGTTGTGGTAAAGAACAGGGCAGCTCCGCCAAAACCCTGGCAATGGGAGATCTATCGGGCTGGCAGAAACAGCGCGATCGAGCGTTCGAAAGCTTTTTTCGAGACTGCGACAGAGGCTAATCGTGCAGGCAAGCTGGCATTACGATTGCTATTGAGTGAGTATCCCGGGTAAAGGGACCGCAAGGTGGCCGATCTTATGTCGGGCTCCGGTGCAATCGGCTATTTCCCTGAAGGGAATGCCCAACTTCAGGATTGCTCAAAATGGCGGCGATAGCGGCGGGATTTTGCGCTACAGTGTGCCATGTCTGAAGATGCAGCCCAGTTGCACCTGAGAGCCGAGGCGTGCCACCGCTTAGCGGACACAAGTGAGAACGCGGAGCGAAGAGAACTTTGGCTCGAAAGGGCAAACCATTGGAAACAACTCGCCCTAAAGGCTGAGAAGCGCGATGCAGCCGTTATGAGTGATGACAAGAACATCAATTTGTCCGAGGGCTCATTGTCGCCGCCAAAGGGAGCGACACCGGCTATTGGAGCAGATCGAACAAAGCCAAAAAGTAATTGATCGTTCCCGGGAGATTCTCGCGCATAAGCTAGGTGCTGGCAGATTGACGACGGCGCCAGCGGTGCATCAATCCTGAGGTCAAGTTACGCCCGGATGTCGGCCGCCTCGCCGTTGGATGCCTTCATGAGCGTGAAAATGGGCACGCTTCGGGAATTCCAGCTGTACATGGTTTGGTGACAAACTTTGCACTTTGCATAGCTCCGCTGCTGGAACGACAGACGAGCCGTCGTCATCTCATATTCGGTCCGGCAGTAGGGACATTTGAAGATGACCATGGTTCTACTTGGTGGCCTACTAATGAATGTAGAAAGTAGCTTGCGGACAACTCAGCGGACACATGCCGGCTGCTCGGTAAATCAATTATCGAGGAAGCTCCTGAGTACCCTCGATCGGCTAGGATGCTTGAGCTTTCGGATTGCTTTGGCTTCGATCTGTCGAATCCGCTCGCGCGTCACCGAAAACTGTTGGCCCACTTCTTCCAGCGTGTGGTCGCTATTCATGCCGAGACCGAAGCGCATACGGACGATTCGCTCCTCGCGTGGCGTTAGTGACGCCAGAACGCGCGTCGTGGTTTCGCGCAGACTCGACTGGATCGTGGCGTCGATCGGCTGGATGGCGTTGTTGTCCGCGATTACGTCGCCGAGGTGAGAATCCTCTTCATCGCCTATCGGCGTTTCAAGCGACAGCGGTTCCTTGACGATTTGCAAAACCTTGCGCACCTTCTCGATCGGCATACCGAGCTTTTTCCCGAGCTCTTCCGGCGTCGGCTCACGACCGATCTCGTTGAATATCTGCCGCCTCGTGCGCATGATCTTGTTGATAGCCTCGGTCATATGAACGGGCACACGGATGGTGCGGGACTGATCGTAGAGCGAGCGGCTGACCGCCTGCCGAATCCACCATGTAGCGTAGGTGGAGAATTTGTAGCCACGTCGATATTCGAATTTGTCGACCGCCTTCATTAGGCCGATATTGCCTTCTTGGATCAGGTCGAGGAACTGCATGCCGCGGTTGACGTATTTCTTTGCGATCGAGATGACCAGGCGCAGGTTCGCTTCCACCATCTCCTTCTTTGCTTTGAGCGCCTCGCGCTCACCTTTTTGCACCATGTGCACGATCTTGCGGAACTCGCCAATCTCGAGGCCGGTCTCGGTAGCCAGCGCATGGATCTGCGCGCGCAGTTCCTTGATTCCGTCCTTGTCGCGCGCGACGAAATCTTTCCAGCCATTGGCGTGCAGTTTCGACACGCGGTTAAGCCAAAGCGAATCGAGTTCGGAGCCCAGATAGTTCGTGAGAAAATCCTCGCGCACGACGCCGTGGCTTTCGGCCAGCCGCATCAAGCGGCCTTCGTAACCAACGAGCCGCTTGTTGATGTCATAGAGCTGCTCGATCAGCGCGTCGATGCGCGTTCGATTTAGCCGCAGCGACTTTACCTCGGCGACTATCTCTTTCTTCAGCTTTTTATACTTGCGCTCCTGAGCGGGAGAGAGCGACAACCGTCTAAGCTGGAACTGGATGTCCTGGTCCTGCAGGCGGCGCAGGCGTTTGTAGGCGTTGGCAATGGTGTCGAAAGTCTCAATGACCTTTGGCTTGAGCTCCGCCTCGACCGCAGCGACTGAAAGCCAATTCTCGTTGTCGTCATCATCATCGTCGGGGTAGCCGTCGCTGATCGTCCCGTGGGCTGCCTCCTTGCGGCCGGTGTCTTCGCTGGCCGGCTTGAGCGGCATGGCGGTCGCGGGGATAGTGTCTGGTGCCTGCATCTGCGGCGGCCGCCCAGGTTCGTTCGGGATGGCAATGCTCGCGATCATTTGGCCGTTGGTGTCGATTTCAGGTGTCGGTAGGGCTTTAGCGTCGGGGCCGGTTGCGTCGAGGTCAATGATGTCGCGCAGCAAGACCTTGCCGTCGTTGAGTTCGTCGCGCCAGACGATAATGGCCTGGAAGGTGAGCGGGCTCTCGCAGAGCGACGCGATCATGGCCTCACGGCCGGCCTCGATGCGCTTGGCGATAGCGATCTCGCCTTCACGCGAGAGGAGCTCCACCGAGGCCATTTCGCGGAGGTACATGCGCACAGGGTCGTCAGTGCGCTCGGCGGGTGCTTTGGCTTCGGATTTAGCCGGAACCGCATGTTGCTGGATTTCGACTAACTCGTTCTCGTCTTCCGTCTCCTCCTTCTCGTCCGGCTCTTCACGGGCCGTCACCTCTTCCTCAAGACGAGGCCCTTTGGTCTCGACCACATTGATACCCATCTCACTGAAGTTGGCCAAAATATTCTCGATCTGCTCTGAATCGACTTCTTCAGAGGACAGTAAAGCATTAATCTGATCGTGGGCGATATAACCGCGCTTCTCGGCGGTGCGAACCAACTCCTTGACGGCCGCATTGGAAAGATCGAGCACCGGGGTCTCGCGACCCTCCTTTCCCGAGATCTCCGTTTTCTGCAGCGTCGCTTTGATTTCGCTTGCCATGAACGTCCAGACCAAGCCCGGTCGAGTCCTAGCGCGAGAGCTTAATCAATTTAGAAACGGGGAGTACGAGCGGGACCGCCTCTTCCCCCAATTCCTGGGACCACGCGAGGCTTCATCGGCAACAGACCCTCGCGCTGCAACTTTTTACGGGCTAGCTTGCGCGCTCGACGGACGGCTTCCGCCTTTTCTCGGACTCTCCTCTCGGATGGTTTCTCGTAATGCTTCCGGAGCTTCATCTCGCGGAAGACGCCTTCGCGCTGCATCTTTTTCTTCAGCACCTTGAGAGCCTGGTCGACATTGTTGTCGCGGACGAGAACTTGCACGAGGTTGTTCCTCTTCGATCGAGCGGTTGAACAGTCCGACAGCCAAGTACCGAGACCACCGGCGTACGGTTAAGCAGGAATTCGAGTGCCCATGGCACCCGCAAATAGCCTCGGTCGATATTTTGAGATCGCGCCCGCCGATGGGCGCCATAGCTGCCAATTGGAAGAAGCAGAGGCTTCAGGTACGTCGCCGTTTTGCGGGCAGCTCGTAAAGCAACTCGGCGATGGCCCTTGCCTATATAGAGATCGACAGATTTGTCAAAGACTTCCTGTCGATGCGGATGAGCACATTTCAGTCGGGGGACTCACTCGACAAGATCTCAGCGTCACTTTTCCGGCGCGGCTGGCTTCCGTCATCACTCGAAACGAGCTTTGAAACGTTCGATCGGTCAATTACGCAATTGCGGTGACAGTGCACTTAACTGCGTCTTTGTTTCGGTCTGTCAATTAAGTGCACTATCACCGTAATCCGTAATCTGCGTAATCTGTCACCGTAATCATGTCTGATCTGGTAAAGTCAGGAGATCGGAACGGTCGAGATTCCAACTAAGAAACCGGTTCGAGTGGTCCTGCCGATGGGGGCCACTTCAGAGCCCGGCGGTAATAACTGCCGTGCGACACTTATTAATCGATGCATAAGTAGAGGCGCTCAAGCTGCTGTCGGTTGAATTTCTGCGACATGCATGTCGTCTATAAGAAAATGCAGATTATGAATTTCGTGCTTGACTTCTTCATTCTCTATGATTCCTCGCTGAGTGGTCACGGACGGGCAGGCGGCATAGGGGCCGACGGGGTTTCCGCCGGAGGAAGGCCCCGGGCGGCGGCAGGAAACGTTCATAGGCAGGGCACGCATGACGGACCAGATCCCGACCCGCGCGATCTTCGAACCCCTGACTACCTTACAGGTGACCGAGTTCTATCTCGTCGCGTGCGCCGCCCTGGCTGTCTTCGCCTACGGTCTCTGGTCCCGGATAAGAAAATATCGCGCCGGCCGGCCGGCCGATCGCTGGAACCACGTCGGGGAACGCGTCGCCCTGGTCTTCCGCACCATGCTGACGCATGCCACCTTGCGAAAGCGGGATCTTTATTCGGGGGTCGCGCATTGGCTGATCTTCTGGGGCTTTGCCGTGCTCTTCCTGGGCTCGGACGTGATCGCCGTCAATCATGACCTGCTGAAGCCGATCAGTCCCGCGCTGCAGTTTTGGAAGGGCGCGTTTTACGAGGGCTATTCCTTTCTTCTCGACCTGATGGGGCTGGGCTTGCTGGTCGGCCTAGCCATGATGGCCGGGCGCCGCTGGCTCTCGCGGCCCGCGCAACTGGACTATACGCGGCCCGAACGCGGCGACGGCGACTATGATCGCTCCGGCTATCGGCAGGACGATCAGATCTTCCTGCTCGGGCTGTCGCTGATCGCCGTCACCGGCTTCCTCAACGAGGCCCTGCGGATCGTCGCCGACCGGCCAGCGTTCGAGGTCTGGTCGGTGGTCGGGTGGCGGCTGGCCGATGCCCTGGAGGCCCTGGGATTGACGCCGGCGGCGGCCGGCCGGCTCCACGCCTATAGCTGGTGGGTGCACGCCGCCCTCGCCCTGGCCTTCGTCGCCTACATCCCCTACTCGAAAGCGTTCCATATCTTGGCCGCCCTGGCCAATCTATTCTGCAGGGATCCTCTCGCCGGGCGGCGGCTTCCCGCCATCGCCGACGGCGCCGACAGCATGGGCTACAAGAGCCTGGCCGATTTCACCTGGCAGCAGTTGCTGCAGCTGGACGCTTGCACCAAATGTGGGCGTTGCCACGCCGCCTGCCCGGCCCGGGCGGGGGGATGGCCGCTGTCGCCCCGCGACTTCATCCTCGAATTGCGCGAGCACGCCGAACTCAAACTGGGCGGCCGCAGCTGGCTGCACGAGGTGGCGGCGCGGAGCGACGGCGCGCTGGCCGGCGACGTCATCAAGGCCGAGACCCTGTGGTCCTGCACCACCTGTCTGGCCTGCGTCGAGGTCTGCCCGGTATGGATCGAACATGTCCCGTTGATGGTCCAGTTGCGCCGCCACCTAGTCGAGAAGGGGACGCTCGACCGCAACATGCAGGCCACCCTGGAGAAGCTGACCCGGTTCGGCAATTCCTTCGGCGAACTCGAGCGCAACCGGGGCAAATGGACCGAGGGCCTGGATTTCACCATTAAAGATGCCAGGAAGGAGGCGGTCGAGCTGCTGTGGTTCGTAGGCGATTTCGCCTCCTACGATCCCAGCCAGCGCCGTACCACCCAAAGCGTGGCCCGGGTATTCCACAAGGCGGGGCTGGATTTCGGCATCCTCTACGACGGTGAACGGAATGCCGGCAACGACATCCGCCGCGTCGGCGAGGAGGGGCTCTATCAGTTCCTTGCAGAACACAATATAGCCGCACTGCAACAGGCGAAATTCAAAGAAATCATCACGACGGACCCCCATTCCTATAACACCTTGAAAAATGAATTCCCCGCATTCGGGGCACGCTATAGGGTGAGGCATTACACCGAAGTTCTCGCCGACCTGATTTCCAGCGGACGATTGCCATTGTCCAGGTCGCTAGGAGCGACGGTCACCTATCACGATCCCTGCCATCTTTCGCGTTACAACGGGGTCACCGAAGCGCCGCGGGCCGTTCTGGCCGCGCTGGGGGCCAGACTGGTGGAGATGGGGCGCCACGGTGCCAACAGCTTCTGCTGCGGGGCTGGCGGCGGGCGCATCTGGATGACCAATGCCGGCACCGATGAGCGGCCGAGCGAGCAACGGATCAAGGAGGCGCTGACTATTCCCGGCGCCGAGACCTTCGTCGTGGCCTGCCCGAAAGACATGAACATGTTCCGCGAGGCGGTTAAGGCCACCGGCAACGAGCAACGCTTAGCGGTCAAGGATCTGATCGAGCTGGTGGAAGAAGCCATGGGTTGAGCGGCGCCCCGCCGTGCCGCAGGCAACGCTCCAGGAGAAACCGCATTCGTCTCGCCGGTAGGGAGGCAAGGAATGACCCAATGCGGGTTAGACGCGCAGCAGATCGAGAAAGTTGCTGCGGTTCTTTGAACCGGTGGTGCCGAACCAGGCAAAGTGCGCGTTGCCGATCTGGGTGCAGAAGCCGTTCGCGGCCTTGTGGCGAGCACCGGTATCATCGACCGTGATCCATTTGGCGCTGGCAAGCCCGGCGCGCAGCACATCGCAGGCCTCGTCGAGAAAGCCGTCCTGGCCGGCGATCAGCAGGCGAACGGTTGTCGGCACGTGACCATCGATCATCTGCATGGCGGCGAACTTGTCGAGCACGCTGCGCGGGGAGAGCCGCGGGGCGAGCGCATGCAGGCGGCGCTCGATCGCTAATCGGGCCTGCGTTCCTTGAGCCAGTTTTCGAGATAAACGAGCGCCATGGCGCGCTCGTCCTCGCTCGCGTGCCGGAAGGCGTTGTCGTAAAGCGGCTTGATCCACGGTACGGTCGAGCCGGCGCAGTCGCGGCTCAGCGTGAGCCACATCAGGCCACGGGCGGCCTGACGCGGGACGTGCTCGCCGCGGAACAGCATGTCGCCAAGTACCGCCTCGGCGCGGCAGTCGCCCTTGGCGGCGGCAAGCAGGAACCAGCGCGCCGCCTGGTGAGGATCGTTCGGCGTGCCGCGGAGATAGAGCCTGCCGAGCTGATATTGAGCGTCGGGATCGCCGAAGTACGACGCGGCATAGGTGAGCATTTTACGGGCGCGCTGTGGATCCGCTTTGATCTTCGAGTGAGGGATTCCGGCGAGGTAGTAGCGACCCAAAGCGACGAAGGCGTTAGCGACGAAGCGTGCCTGCGGCGTGCCGGGGCTCTCGTCGGGATAGGTATTGGCGATCTGGCTGAAATAGTCGAAGGCGCGCAGATCGTTCTGGGGAACGCCATCACCCTCCGCGTACATGCGGCCCACCTTCCATTGCGCCACGAGGTGACCCCGATCGGCCGCGTACTGCAGGGCGGAAAATTCCTTCGCCTTCTGGGCGTCGACCCCGTCCGCTGCATCGGCCTGGCGCACGCCGTCGCCGGGGTTCAACGCGGCAGTGTCCGAGGTAATGGTGCCGTCGAACGCAAGTGCCGGCTGAGTGGCCGGTGCCGGCCCGAAGCCAAGTTCCAAGCCAAGCCCGCCGACAAGAGCAACGAGCACGCCACCTAACGTGCGGCGCAAAGTTCCCCTTGTTTCGCTAGATGTCCGCATAACACGTCTTCTCGGCGGCACCGCCCGGATGGGTAACGGCGCCGTGCCGCGCCGACCCGACTTGCTGGGCGTATTTCCACAAATAGCCCGACGTGAAATCGCTTGCCCGCGGCTTCCATTCGCGCGCACGCTTCTCGAGTTCGCCCGGCGTCAGCTTGACTTCGAGCGCGGCCTTCTCGGCGTCGAGTTCGATGATGTCGCCGTCGCGCAACAGCGCGATCGGGCCGCCCACCGCTGCTTCGGGGCCGACATGGCCGACGCAGAAGCCACGCGTGGCGCCGGAAAAGCGACCGTCGGTGATGAGCGCCACCTTGCCGCCCATGCCTTGCCCGTAAAGCGCGGCCGTGGTCGCCAGCATCTCGCGCATGCCCGGCCCGCCCCTCGGACCTTCGTAGCGAATAACCAGCACGTCGCCTTCCTTGTATTTTCTGTTCTTCACCGCCTCGAAACAGGCTTCCTCGCTGTCGAAGCAGCGCGCCGGTCCGGAGAAATGCAAGCGTTCCATGCCGGCAACCTTAACGATGGCGCCCTCGGGCGCGAGGTTCCCTTTGAGGCCGATGACGCCGCCGGTCGGCGAGATCGGCTTGTCCGCAGGACGAATGACGTCCTGATCGGGGTTCCACTTCACGGACTTGAGGTTCTCGGCAATGCTGCGACCGGTGACGGTGAGGCAGTCGCCATGAAGAAAGCCATGGTCGAGCAGCGTCTTCATCAACAGCGGAACGCCGCCGGCTTCGAACATGTCTTTCGCCACGTAGCGGCCGGACGGCTTCAGGTCGGCGATATAGGGCGTTCTCTTCAATACCTCGGCGACGTCGAAGAGATCGAATTTTATGCCGCATTCGTGGGCGATGGCCGGCAGGTGCAGCGCACCATTGGTCGAGCCGCCGGTCGCGGCGACCACGGCGGCGGCATTTTCCAACGCCTTGCGGGTGACGATGTCGCGCGGGCGGATGTTCTTGACGATCAAATCCATGATCATCTCGCCCGCCAGCATGCAGAACTTGTCCCTGATCTCGTAAGGCGCCGGCGCTCCGGCCGAATACGGCAAAGCAAGCCCGATCGCCTCCGACACGGTCGCCATGGTGTTGGCAGTAAATTGCGCGCCACAAGCGCCGGCCGAAGGGCAGGCGTTCTGCTCAAGCGTTTCGAGATCTGCCTCGGACATGGCGCCGATCGAGTGCTTGCCGACGGCCTCGTAAACGTCCTGAACGGTGACCGGCCTGCCCTTGAAGGTGCCCGGCAGAATGGTGCCGCCGTAAATGAAGATCGACGGTACATTGAGGCGGCACATGGCCATCATCATGCCCGGCTGCGACTTGTCGCAGCCGGCAATGCCGATCAGCGCGTCGTAGGTGTGGCCGCGCATCGTCAATTCCACCGAGTCGGCGATGACCTCGCGCGAGGGCAGCGAGGATTTCATGCCCTCGTGTCCCATCGCAATGCCGTCGGTCACCGTTATGGTGCAGAACTCGCGCGAGGTGGCGCCGGCGGCCGCGACCCCTTGCTTCACCGCTTGAGCTTGTCGCATCAACGCGATGTTGCAGGGCGCCGCCTCGTTCCAGCAGGTGGCGACCCCGACAAACGGTTGGTGTATCTGCTCCGGCGTCAGCCCCATCGCGTAATAGAACGCTCGGTGGGGAGCGCGCTCGGGTCCTTCCGTGGCATGGCGGCTGGGTAGCCGCGATTTCAAGCTTGCTTTGGCGTCCATGAACTTTCGCGGCCAACTGGCCTCCTCGCCCCCTCCCCTCCGAATCCGGGTAAAAGCCAACGAGCCACCCGGACCGGAAGCAACGGCAACGGCGGTATTCCACAAGGCCGCGCCTGCAATTGATCTCAAAAAAACCTATGGCCAAAAAGCGGCGTTTTCGACGATGCGGTGCATAGAAGCGAAAAGTTCCACGCCTGTGGCCGAAGAGCCACAGATTCATTGCCTGCATCGTGCTCTTGTTAATTTCCGATTTACCCTGGAACCAACAGGCCTGCGACGATCGGCGCATGCCGAAACGCATCAAGCGCACCTTCTTCAGCCGCAGCGTGCATGAGGTCGCACCCGACTTGATCGGAGCGACGCTCCTGTTCGCTAGCCTCGGCGGCCGTATCGTCGAGGTGGAGGCCTATCACCACACTGATCCGGCTGCCCACAGCTTCCGCGGCGAGACGGCGCGCAATGCGGTGATGTTCGGTCCCCCTGGCTACGCCTATGTCTACCGCTCCTACGGCATGCACTGGTGCCTGAATTTCGTCTGCGAACCGAAGGGTTCGGCGAGCGCGGTGCTCATTCGCGCATTGGAGCCGACCGCCGGCATCGCGACGATGCGCCGACGGCGCGGCGTTGCCGACGAACGGCTGCTCTGCTCGGGTCCCGGCCGGTTATGCCAGGCTCTCGGCATTATCGGGAAGCATAACGGCCTTCCCCTCGAAGAGGCGCCATTTGCGATTTTCGCCCGGAAAGGGCCGGTGGAGGTCGTCGCCGGCCCTCGTATCGGCATCACCAAGGCGGCGGAGAAGCCTTGGCGTTATGGACTGAAAGGTTCGCGCTTTCTCAGCAAGCCGTTTTCGCCGGCGGCTATCGTGCCACATCGGCCGCCGCGCTAATTTCGGCGGACCCAACCTTGCGCCGCGCCGCGGCCGATCCGGACGCCGGTGTGGTTCCGCCCGGCTTCTGGGATGATGCAAAAGTGTGGATGCCGCCGCGCAAGCAGCAGATCACGCTGCGGCTCGACCCGAAGGTTATCGGCTGGTTCAAGCGCACCGGCAAGGGCTACCAATCGCGCATGGGCGCCGTGCTGAAGAGCTACGTGGAGCATCAACGCAGACGCAGCGGCTAGCGGTGGAAAATCTCACTCCAGCCTGAACGCCGGATCGAACCCCAGCTCCCGGCGCGCCTTTTCGATCGAGACCGTGCCGTCGTCGTCGGCGATGTTGTAGATGCCGCTGCCGCGCGTGACCGCGAGCAAAGCCGCCTGCGCGCCGGCGTCGATATGCAGCGACGGTTTGCGCGCCGGGCCGTCGGTCCAGGTGCCGGGGCCGTAGAACAACCCATAGCGGAGCACGATCGCCTCCATGCCGGATTCCAGCACCTGCTTTTCCATGTCCGCGGCGGCGCGCCCAGGGCCGTCGATCAAAGTCAGCGGGTTGGTTTCAACGTGGGGCTGTTTGTCGGACGCGTAGGCGAAGGCGACGCTTTGCACGACAAAGCGGCGCGCCGATGCCGCCCGCGCGGCCGCGACCAGATTGCGGGTACCTTCTGTGCGGATGCGGGCATTGCGCGGATAGGCGGCGGCAAGCTGCGCCTCGTCATTGAGCACGCGCGGCAGGTCGGTCAGTTGGTGGATGACGACTTCGGGGCCGGCGGCGGCGACGGTGCGCTTGAGCCCATCGGCATCGAACACGTCGGCGACCGCAGCGTGAATGCCAGCCGCTTCGAGTTCGCGTGCGACCTCTTTCGAGCGCGTCATGCCGGTCACGTCATGGCCGGCGGTAAGAAGCAGCGGCGTCAGCCGCCGCCCGATCACACCGCTCGCTCCGGCAAGAAAAATCCGCATGGCAAGGCCCCTCAGCGTTAAAGCGACGATGTCACGACGGGCGCAGCATTTGATTTGTCGCAGGTACTTTAAGCCGAAGCGCTGCGAGGCTCCAGTTCCTGCCTCATCGCCCTTGAACGAGGGCGCCCGGCGCGCGGTCAAAGCGCACCGTTGGCACTAGCAGGATCAACGGCAAGGCGGCAAGCGCGATCGGCAGGAAAGCCGAACGCGCCGTCCCCGTCAGGTCCCAGGCCGCGCCGCTCACCAGGGACACTGCGACGGCGGCGGTATAGCTGATAGTGAACATCGCCGCTGACACGGGGGCAACTTCGTGCGGCTCGCACAACAGGGGCGGAAGCGTCAGACCGAGCGCGAAAGCGCCCCCACCGGCAAAGCCGAGCATGGCGGCGGCGGCGACGGTCACCGTACCCGCCGTGGCGGCGATCGCGACGACGCTGAAGAGGGAAATCGCCCCGGCGAGGACGAACGGCCAAATCCTGCGTTCAAGGCGGTGGGCAAAGGCAATTAGGAGGACCGAAGCGGGGAGTTGACCGAGATTGAGCGCGGTAAGCGCCGGACTGATGAGATCGGAACGGCCGCTCTCGCTCAGATAGCCGGGAAGGAAAGCGTTGGTGCCGAAATAGAGCGCGCTCGAGCTTGCGAAGATGATACCGAGCCGAAAGATGTCGCGAGCGGTCCAGCCGGGCCACCAGCGCGCGGCCATGGGCGCGCCTGCAGCGCTCTCGCGGGGGGCGGTCGCGGCGACGAGGAGCGCGATGGCGATAACCGGTACCGCCCATAAGACGAACGTTGCGCGCCAGCTTCCGCCAAAGAGTGGCAGCAGCAGCGGAAAGAGCGCGACCGGCAGGATTTCCCCTACGAGCAATCCATTGGTGTAAATGCCGGTGCCGAGGCCGATGTGCCGCGGCAACCAGCGGGCGACGAGCACCGGCAAGGCCGGTTGCGTCACCGCGACGCCCACGCTCATCAGCGCGGTGACCGCGAACAGCGTCATCGCATCGGACGCCGCCCCGCGAAGCGCCGAACCGATGGCCGTCAGCAGCAAACCGGCGATGACTGCCGCGACGGCGCCGAGCCGAGCGATCAGGCGCGATCCGGCGAGCGCCGCCGCCGCGAAGAGAATGACGGGCAAGCCGGTGAGAATTCCGATCTCCGTGCCGGAAAGCCCGAAGTCGCGGCGCAGCACCGGAATCACCGGCGGCACCGCAAGAATCGGCAGCCGCAACGCGTTGCCGACGAGCCACAAGAGCCCCGCCGGAATAACGAAAGAGCGGATTTTCACCGGATTTTCCTGCGGTTGCGGATCGGAGAAGAGCAAAGGATTACGTTGCGCTCTTGAGCCGTTCCAACGCCTCGGCGAGCTTGGCCCTGCGGGCAAGCGCGTCGGCGCGCTTGTCGCGTTCGCCCTCGATCACCTCTTCGGGCGCCCGCTGCAGAAAATCGGAGTTGCCCAACTTGTGATCGATGCGGGCGATGTCCGCGTCGCACTTGGTCATTTCCCTGCCGAGCCGCGCGCGTTCGGCGGCGAGATCGAGTATCCCTGCAAGACCCAGACCGACAGTCTCTCCCCGAACAACGAGCTGAACGGTACCCCGCGCAGGCGTGGGCGCCCTCGTCATCTCTGAAATCCTGGCAATCCGCTTTATGAACTCAGACCAACGCTGAGCCCTTTGCCAGACCTGATCACCGACCCTGATCATGACAAGCGGTACTGGCACATTGACATTCATTTCCGCGCGGACGGAGCGAATTGCAGAAACCAGGTCGATAACCCAGCCGATCTCGGCTTCAGCCGTTGCGTCGTCAAGCCCGTCATGATTGGGCCAGGCACCGAGCGCCAGCATGTGGCGCTTGATTCCGCCGTACGCGCTGGTCACCTGCCACAGCTCCTCGGTGAGGAAGGGCATGAATGGATGCAGCAGTTTCAGAATTTCGTCGAGCACCCAGGCCGTCGCCGCCCTGGTCTCATTCTTGGCGGCGCCGTCGGGGCCGGTGAGCACCGGCTTTGCCAATTCCAGATACCAATCGCAAAAGACGTTCCAGACAAAGCGGTAGATCGCGCTCGCTGCCTCGTTGAACTTGAAGACTTCGAGCGCGGCCGTCACCTCGCGTTCCGCCCGTGCCGTCTCGTGGACGATCCAGCGATTGAGCGCCTCCTTGGCCTGGTGCGCGGAAAAATCGGGATCGCGCCGGCAATCGTTGATTTCGCAAAAGCGCGCGGCGTTCCAGAGCTTGGTCGCGAAATTGCGATAGCCCGCGACGCGTTCCGCCGACAATTTGATGTCGCGGCCCTGCGCGGCCATCGCCGCGAGCGTGAAACGCAACGCGTCGGCGCCGTAATCGTCGATCATCTGCAAAGGATCGATGACGTTGCCCTTGGATTTCGACATTTTCTGCCCGCGCTCGTCGCGGACCAGGGCGTGGATGTAGACCGTGCGGAACGGCACCTCCCCGGTGCAATAGAGCCCCATCATCATCATGCGAGCGACCCAGAAGAAGATGATGTCGAAGCCCGTCACCAGCACGCCGGTCGGATAGTAGCGCTTAAGCTCCACCGTCTCGTCCGGCCATCCGAGGGTCGAGAACGGCCACAGCGCCGAGGAGAACCAGGTGTCGAGCACATCCTCGTCGCGATGCAGATATTCGTTGGCGAACCGGGCGCGCCGCGCGGGATCGGCCGCAATGTCGTGACCGTCTTCGGCGGTAATCTCCTCGATATCGGTGTAGTGAGCGAGCGCGTCGGCAACGGCGTCGTCCTCGTTTTCGGCGACGAAGACTTTGCCGTCCGGCCCATACCAGGCCGGAATCTGGTGGCCCCACCAGATCTGGCGGGAGATGCACCAGGGCTGGATGTTCTCCATCCAGTTGAAGAAGGTGGCATGCCACTGCGCCGGCACGAACACCGTGCGACCCGCGCGCACGGCTTCGATTGCCGGTCCGGCGAGCGTCTTCGCGTCGACATACCATTGGTCGGTGAGGAACGGTTCGAGCACCGCACCGGAACGGTCGCCGTGCGGCACCATGTGCACGGTGGGCTCGATTTTTTCGATCAGACCGCGCGCCTCGAGATGTTCGAGGACCCGTTTGCGCGCCGCGAAGCGATCGAGCCCGTTGAGCGACAGCGTCTCGTCCAGCGTCGGCGACGGCGGCACGCCGTGCAGGAAAGCCGCGTTGTCCCTGAGGTCGAGCTTCGCCTCGGCATCGAGGACGTTGACGAGCGGCAGATCGTGACGGCGACCGACCTCGAAATCGTTGAAATCGTGCGCGGGAGTGATCTTCACCGCGCCCGAGCCTTTTTCCGGATTTGCGTAGTCGTCGCCGATGATCGGAATGCGGCGGCCGACGAGCGGCAGGATCGCTGTCTTGCCGATGAGGTGCCTGAGGCGCTCGTTGTGCGGATGGACGGCGACGGCCGTATCGCCGAGCATTGTCTCGGGCCGCGTCGTCGCCACCACGATGAACCCGTCGTTGCCCTCGATCGGATATCTGATGTGCCAGAGATGTCCCCTGGTCTCGACCTGCTGCACTTCGAGGTCGGAGATCGCGGTCTTGAGTGTCGGATCCCAGTTGACCAGGCGCTTGTCCCTGTAGATGAGCCCGTCGCGACAGAGCTTGACAAATACCCTGGCCACGGCACGCGACAGGCCTTCGTCCATGGTGAAGCGCTCGCGCGACCAGTCGCAGGAAGCGCCGAGCCGCTTCAACTGCGCGACGATGGTGCCGCCGGATTCCGCCTTCCATTGCCACACGCGGCGGATGAAGGCGTCGCGGCCCATCTCGCGGCTCGACGGCTCGCGGCGCCGCATGAGCTGGCGCTCGACCACGGTCTGCGTGGCGATGCCGGCGTGATCGGTGCCCGGCTGCCAGAGCACATCGCGCCCGCGCATGCGCTCGAAGCGACAGAGGATGTCTTGCAAGGTATTGTTGAGCGCATGGCCCATATGCAAGGAGCCGGTGACGTTGGGCGGCGGGATGACGATGCAATAGGGAGCGGCCTTGGCGCGCTCGGGCCGGCCGGCGCGGAAAGCGCCAGCAGCCTCCCAGGCGGCGTAAATGCGCCCTTCCACCGCGGCGGGCTGGTAAGCCTTATCAATCATTGCGGGTCTGGTATTCGGCATGGACCGGTAAAGAGCCCGCACCGACCACGGTGTCAACGGCCGCGCTGTCATGGCTTTCCAAGATCCAAGATTCTTCGAGCCGGTTTCGCCGCGGCATGAGTTCCGTCGATCCACAGGAAGCGCACCGCTGCCGCACCAGCCGCCGATCGTTCACGCGAATCATGTAACCTGCGCGGCGTAGGCTGCGTAGCGTTGCCTGCGGACGCGACATGAATTGCGCCTTCAAGTCCGGCGCCTAGGCTCGGTTGGACGATGGCCATGCGGTATTCAGCACTGCGTCAGCCAGAGCTGTTCACAGACGAGCTTTCGCCGTCGGACTCATGGACGAAACGGCTCCTCGACGCATTCGCCGACGCCGACCGCGATGCTTTCCTGCCGCTGGCGGAACAAGCGGTGGAAGCGTGCCCCGCAGACCCGACCGTTCTCGTCCTTGCCGCTACAGCGGCGTTGTTCGATGCGCGCCCGCAGCGGGCACTGGCGTTCCTCAAGCGGTGTACGCGCTTTGCTTCAGGACCGGCTGTGAATCTGCTGCACGCTCTCGCCCTCGGCCAGCTCAACAAGCGGAGCGCCGCGAGAGCGTTGCTTTTGCGCAACGGCTTTACGCGGTGGCCAGCCGCGGTCGATGTTTTCGCCGGCGGGTCAAACCGTCGGCGGTGGCTGGGTGAACAGCTTCAGGCGATCTTCGAACCGGAGCCGCCAGCTCTTCGGCGACCGCAGCGTGCGCGGCACGCCAAAGTCGAACCGAAGCCTGTGCAGTCGGGGCGGACCAGCGAACAGCAGCAGCAAGCGGCGGCAGCGCCGCCCGAGCCCCTGCCGCGAATCGATGTCGAGATACCTTTCTCAATCGAGACCGATTTGGCGCCGCTCATGGCGGCGGCGGTGCGCGCGCCGGAGCCGGATGGTCACTGGTTCGGACTGCGCGAGCGGTTCGCGCATCTCGGCCTCGCACAGGGCTTCGACGAACTATTGTGTCCGCCGCACCTGACCGGTGTCGAGCCGTTGACACATCAGATCGAAACGGTGCGCAAGGTGCTGAGGCAGTTTCGCGGCCGTGTTCTCCTTGCCGACGAGGTCGGCCTCGGCAAGACGATCGAAGCCGGCATGGTGCTCAAGGAATATGCGCTGCGCGGTATGGCCGAACATGTTCTTGTGCTCGCGCCGGCCTCTCTGGTCGGGCAATGGCGCGAAGAGCTGGAGACCAAATTCGGCTTGTCCTTTGCCACCACCCATGACGTCCTGCTGCGCGAGAAACCGGAGACATTCTGGACCCAACATCGCATCGTCGCCTCGATCGCCACGGCGTGGCGGCGTGATCATGCGCAACGCCTGATCGCGCGCCAGTTCGATCTCATCATCGTGGACGAGGCGCACCATCTGCGCGACCGATCAAGCCAAAGCTGGAAGCTTGTTGACCAGCTCAACAAGCGCTTTTTGCTTCTGCTGTCCGCAACCCCGGTGCAGAACGACCTCACGGAACTGTACAACCTGCTGACGTTGCTCAAGCCCGGCATTTTCAAGACCCTCAAGGAGTTTCGCCTCGCCTATATGACGCCGGGCAAGCCGCGTCAGCCGGCCAACGCCGAAAAGCTGCGCGCGCTCATGCGCGGAGCAATGATCCGCAATACCCGCGCCGTCGTGGCGCTCAAGCTGCCGCGGCGTCACGCCAAGACGATCAGGGTCGACGGCACCGCCGCAGAGGAGGAGGCCTACGCCGCGCTGGCTGGGGCGGCCCGGCGCCTGGCTGCGGCAGGCGAGGCGAAGCACGACCGCCTTGCGCTGCATCATCTGCTCGGCGCGGCGGGCTCTTCCCCGCAGGCCGCCGCGGCGGCGCTCGGCCGCGTTGCGGTGCGTCGCGGCGACGATCCGGTCTGGACAGCACTTGCCGCGCAATGGGCGGCGATCGAAACCGGGGCCAAGGAGGCGGCCCTCATCGAGCTCCTGCAGCATAACGCGGTCGAGAAGAAGCTGGTGTTCGTGCATTCGCGCGAGACGCTCTCGCACCTTGCCGGCCTTCTTGAACGGGCTGGCATTTCGCATGCGCGTTTCCACGGGAGCCTCGGCGGAACGGAAAAGGACGCGGCGATCTCGGCCTTCCGCGATCATGCGGCCGTGCTTCTTTGCACCGAGTCGGGCGGTGAGGGCCGCAACATCCAATTCTGCAACACGCTCATCAATTTCGACGTGCCCTGGAATCCTATGGCGATCGAGCAGCGCATCGGCCGCATCGACCGCATCGGCCAGAGCCGAGAGGTTTTTGTGTTCAATCTTGTTACCCGCGGCACTTTGGAAGAACGGCTGCTGGCGCTGCTCGATGAAAAAATCTCGATGTTCGAACTGGTGATCGGCGAGGTCGGGGCCATACTCGGCGGACTGGAGGAGGAGCGGGATTTTCCCGCTTTGCTGCTCGAGGCGTGGTTGGCCGCAACCGAAGCGGGGCGCCAGCAGGCCTTCGAGGCGCTCGGCCAGCGCCTGCAAATGGCGCGCGAGCAGCACGACGGCGCCAAGGCGCTCGACGAGAGATTGTTCGGCGAGGATTTCGAGGCGACCTGAGCACGGAAGATGGGTGGACTGCGCGATTTCGTTGCCGACGTCCTCGACAGTGGAGGAGCGGCGGTCGAACCGATCGAGCCCGACGGCCTTGCCGTGTTGGCCCCGGAGCCGCTGCGCGCGTTGCTGGGTTGGCCGGAATTCGTGCGGCTCGGATTTGGCGTCGCGACACCTGCCGACGCCGTACCGATCCGGCTCGAAGGCGATTGGCTCGAGCGTTTCGGCGTACTCATCGGCGAGCGCGGGCGTTTCGCGGAGCGGCAGGTCATCTCCGATTCCGTCGCGCCGCCGGGCGAGCCCGAACGCATGCTCGACCGCGCCCTCGATCTGCCCAACGCCACTTGGCGCCTCAACGAGGTCAAGCCGGCCTGGACCCGATGTCTGCTGCTCGCGTTCCGCTACTCGGCCATATCCGACGAAAAGCGTGATGGCCTGGTTTGGATCGGTCTCAATCAGGGCACCGGCGCAGCCCTGGACGGCGAACTGCTGGAGCGGCTGCGCGCTTTGCTCGCAAGTGTTCCGTGGCGCGCGAGCGAGCCCGGCACTCGGGGGGCGGCCGCAGCCGATGCGGATCCGGGAATGCTCGCGACGCGCCTGCCGGCGCTTGTGGCGCATTGTGTCCGGCGCGATCTCGCGCCGTTTCTTAACGCCATGCGCCGCAGGTTCGACCGCGACTGTGCGCGCATATACGAATATCACGACGATTTACGCCGAGACGCCAAAGCAAGGGTCGCCGCGCTTGCTTATGCATCGGGGGAAAGAGCGGAGGCAGACCGCAAACGCGAGACGATGCGCATTGCGGCCATCGAGCGCGAGTATAAGGCCAAGCTTGACGATCTGCGCCACAATTACGCCGTACGAGTGACCGTCGATTGGGTTCAGGGATTGGCGCTCTATGCCCCCGTGTACCGCTACGCGGTGCGGATCAAGAGGCGCAAGGGCGAACGCATCGTCCACATCGATTGGCATGCCGCCATCCGCATGATCGAGTCGCCACCTTGCGACTGGGGGCCGGGATCGGCGCGCACCCGCTGGGTCTGCGACGATCATCTGCATCTCAATGATGCAACGGCTCAGCCCTCATGCGCGACCTGCGGCAAGTCCCGGTGCGGCGCCTGTCACCCCGATGCCTGCCCCCGCTGCGGCGCTTCATAGCGTGCACGCCGTTCTGGCGCCAACCAAAAAGATCATCTTGTCAACGGTGAGCGTCTTCATCGCATGGCGCCGGTGCGTTCAGAACATGATCTGTGGGAAACAGGTTTCCACTAACCTAGCCCAACTTGCGCAGAATCGCACCTCGACTCTTGATAAATCAATACCTTAGCCGAAAAGTCTTCACTACATTTTCGGTCGCTTGGATGGACGTCAGGCGCTGGCTGCGCTGGCTGGTAGCTCTTGCTCTTTGAGGCGCATGCGCTTGGGCAGCACGATGCCGAGACGATCGAGGAGTGCGGCCTGGGCGGGATCGGGTTGGGTGACGCAGCGCAGGCGGATCTGACCGTGGGTTGCGGTCGGCAGCACGACATCGTGTGATTGAATGCGCGCCAGCTCGTCGAGGATGGTGCGTGGTGAGTTTCCCAGGCCTGC
>JAKAPE010000318.1 GCA_021811945.1 Pseudomonadota bacterium
CGGCAACTCGTCATCGGAGCGTCAAATCCAAAACCACACTAGATTCATAAAGTTGCTCGTGTCCCTTTGCTTCCGACGTTCGTAATAGGGCATGCGGCAAAGTGATACGAACGTCGGAAGCGGGACACAAGTGTCCTTCGATTCCGAAGTTCGCAAACGGGCGAGCCGCAAAATGGCGCGAACTTCGGAATCTGGACATAATACCCACTTTCGTAGTCCGCCTGGGTTCGCCAGCCGTTCAGTCACATCGCTCTGGCGAGCGCGGCTTCAATCCATGGCCGCTCGGTCGTGGCGAGGCCGACGAGGGCGCCCTGCAAGTAGTCGCAACCCCAGGCCGCCAGCGTCGCGGCGGTTCGCTCGTCCTGCACCCATTCGGCGACGGTGGCCAATTTGAGCCGTTTGGCCAGATCAATGAGCGTGCGCACGAAAGCGCGATCGTCCTCCGAGCGGATCAATTTCTGCACGAACGCGCCATCGATCTTGAGGATATCGACGCCGAGCTTGCGCAAATTGCGGAACGAAGTGTAGCCGGCGCCGAAATCATCGATGGCGATGCGGCAGCCGAGATCCTTGACGCGGGCAACGAAGCCGCGGGTTTCGTCGAGATCGCAGATGGCGGTGCCCTCGGTGATCTCGATGATGAGGCGCTCGGCCACTCCGGCGTGGGTGCGCAGAAGCGCGCCCAATTCCGCCCACCAGTCGGGGTCGGTGGTGGAGGCGGGCGAAACGTTGACGCTCGCCTGCAAGGTCGGCGCCGACACGAGCTCATCGACGACGAGCTCAAGGACGCGGTGGTCGAGCAGGCGTACCAGCCCGAGCCGTTCTGCGACCGGAACCACCTCGGTCGCGCCGAGCAGGCTGCCGTCGGTGCGCCGCACGCGCAGAAGGCACTCGTAGAATGCCGGCCGGCGGTCGCGCGCCGCCACCACCGCCTCATAGGCGAGGAGGATACGTCGCTCGTTGAGCGCGGCGACGATCTCATCGGTCGCGCGGACGTTGTCTCGGCGCTGCGCCTCGCGCTCGATATTGGGTCGATAAGCGAGAAACGAGCCGCGACGCCGGCCTTTTGCCGTGTCGAGCGTCTCCTGAGCGCGCGCCAGCACCTCGGTCAGGCTGCGGGCGTAGCGCGGCGCCGTCACGCCGGCGATCGTTACGGTTGCCGCGACCGGCCCGGCGGTGGTCGACACCATTTCGTCGCGCACCCCGGCAATCAGCCGCTCGGCGGCAATCGTCATCTCGTCCGGCGTGCAGTCGGTGAGCACCACTCCGAACTTGTTGCCCGAATAGCGCCCGAGCGTGTCCTTGGCCCGCTTGCGGCTATGGATTCGCTTGGCGACCGCGCCGATCACCTGGTCGGCGATGTCGAAGCCGTAGGACTCGTTGATGTGCGCGAGATCGTCGATGGCGACCAGCAGGAACCCGCAGGAAGAACGGAAGCGCACGGCGTCTTCGATCGTGCTCTTCAGAACCTCGGCGAGGCGGTGGCGGTTCAGTTCGCCCGTGAGATCGTCGTGGCGGGCGAGATAGCTGAGCCGGTGCTCGCGTTCGTGACGCTCATTGATGACGCGCACGGTGCCGTGCGCGCGCGCCGGTTTGCCGTCGGAACCGGCAAACCAACGGCCCGTGTCCTCGATCCAAAGCCCATCCTCCGGGGAGTCGCCGCGATGCAAGCAATATTGGACGCAATAGGAGACGCCGTGCCCCTCGTCATGGTGGTCGGAGTACATGACCGCCTCGAAGCGCGCCTCCGTGGTCTCGGCCGCGAGCAATTGAGCGTAAGCGCTGCCAGTCGAGATCATGTCGGTATCGTCGACGCGCAAAACGTCGCGCGCATTCGTGCTCCAGGCCAGGGCATCGCTCTTGATGTCCCACTCATAGAGCGCCTCACCGACCGAAGCGAGAATTTCGGCGGCATCGATCGCGCCGGCGGCTTTCGCGCGAACCGGCGCTCCGGCCGGTTTCGCGGTCGGATCATATCGGCATTCGGGGTGAAGGTCTTGCGGGCCGCCTTGGCTCACGGTCGCCTCGTTTGGATTCGCTGCAGTCCGCGGCAGCGACGGCAGACGGCGGTTCGCCCGCAGCATATGGAAGGTGCGTAAAGAAATCGGAAATCCGCGGCCGCCTCGACAGCCTCGACCCGGCGGCGTCTGCGGGCGGCACGTCCCTTGCGATTGCGTGACCCAGACGCCACGGGCGTCCCATTTCGGCACAGGAGGCGCGTCTATGGGCACGGCGCTGATCCCACTTGCGGCGACAGACCGCGAAGCTTCCGGCGCGGGCACCAGCATCCGCCCACGCTCCGACTTCGTCGCTTTGCTCATCGCTGCGTCGGTCCAGGCGCCGCAGACGCGCGCACGCCGCCGCGCCGAACCGGAGGTGGCGGTCGCCGCCTACCGCGTGCGCTGCCGCCAACCGCCGCCGGCCGGTCGCGCCCTCTCCCGCTCGCTTTGAGGCCGCTCAGCCCGCGCGTTCGGCCTCGATTTCGACCTGGTGCTGAGACGTGCGGATGCCGACGATGAAGCCGTCCACTACGTCGATCAGGCTGATCACCGTCAGCAGAAAGAACGTCGACGTGCCCGCCCTTTGCACAAGAAGAAATTCCGCCAGCATGACGATGAACAACGCCATCGCCAATAGGTGATCGATGATGGTGCGCATCCCGATGCGCGTCGATTTCATGATCTCGACCGCGAGCAGCAGGATCGCCAGACCGAGGAGGATGTCCTCCCAGGTCAAGACCCAATCTTTCCCCGACATCATGTGGACCGTCGCCACCTGCGCGGTCCAGACTACGCCAGGAGTGAGAAACGCAATGATGTTGTAGATGGCGAAGGGAACAAGCAGCAGCGGAAAGCCGAGAACGAACATGGCGCGCCTCCTTGGCTGCCAGGCGTACACCGGTTCGTAACCGAGCCCTCGCCGCGCCGCTCCAGCCTCAAAGCGGCAAGACGCTACGCCTCGGTCTTGCGCTTGAGCACCTGCCGGCCGCGGTACATGCCGCTCTTGAGGTCGATGTGATGCGGCCGGCGCAACTCGCCGGAATCCTTATCCTCGACATAGGCTGGGCGCTTGAGCGCGTCGGCCGACCGCCGCATGCCGCGACGCGACGGCGACGTTTTTCTCTTCGGCACGGCCATGATCGTCTCTCCTGTTCAAGTCGCTGCCCCGCGGTGCCTTCCCTTTGGCCGCGCCCGATCGACGGAAAGGTCTTATACTGGAACGTCTTGCGTCACGCTAGTAGGCAAGTGAGCGGGACTTGCTTTGCACAAGGCGCGCCACCGCAGAGCGGACCGGCATATTGCTTCATGCCCCGCGCACGAGCAACACCGGCTTGGTCGCCACCCTGATTACCCCTTCCGCGACGCTGCCGAGGAGCAGACGGCGGAATCCGTGACGGCCGTGGGTCCCGATCACGACGAGGTCAGCCGGCCAATGCTCCACTTCGTCCTCAATCGCGTCGTAAATACGTTGATCAGGCGTTTCAATGAAGGCCAGTTTCGTATCGGCGCTGATCCCGGCTTCTTGCACGGCAGCGGCGCAGGTCATGAGAACCTTCTGTCCGGCCTGGCGCGATGCTTTTTGATACTCGGCAACCTGATAGGGCGCCTCCACATAGGCCGGGGTCTCGTCGACCACGTGAACGAGCCGCAGCTCGGCCTTCTGGTCCTTTGCCAGCCTTATGGCTTCCTGCAATGCGAGGTTGGAGGTCGTGCTTCCATCGACTGCGGCCAGGATATGCCTGTACATCTCCATCTCCTCGACAACGCGTAACGCCGCGCCGGCGCGGATAGGCGCGGCTCGGCAGCGGCAGGTTTCGATTGCCGCCGCCTCTCGTGCTCGCGGAGCGCCGAGCGGTGACGGCGCCGGCCAACGCCGTCTCCGCTCAGGGCCCTTGCGAACGGCAACGGTTGCAATTACGCGAGCGGAACGGCGACGAAGCTCTTTGTTTCACCCCTCTTGACGCGCAGCAGCACCGCCCGCTTCGAGTGGGCGCGCGCGGCGGCCACCATTTTGCGCACGTCAGCGGGCGTATTCACGGCCTTGGTGTCGACCTCCAGAATGACGTCACCCGTCTGCAGTCCAGTTTCCGCGGCCTGGCTGTTGGAATTGATTTGCGTGATCACGACGCCGCGACTCCCGGCTCCCGCCACAGTGCTGGCCGGAGCGAGCGTCAGCCCGAGTACCGGAGCAGCGGGCGGCGCTTTTTTCTCTTCGACTTTGGGTTTCGCCGGTGCCCGCGGAAATTCGCCTAGGTTCACCGTGATCGTGCTCTCCTTTCCGTCGCGAAAGACGCCGAGCTTGGTCGCGGTCCCGGGCGCGAGCGCGGCAATCTTGCGGGCGAGGTCGCGTGAGTCCTTGACCGCGTTGCCATTCACCGCAGTGATGACGTCGCCGGTCTTGACGCCGCCCTTGGCGGCGGGACTGCCGAGCTCGACCTGGGCCACGAGGGCTCCCTGCGACTGCTTCAGCCCAAGGGCCTCGGCGATCGCCGGCGTAACTCGCTGAATCTGCACGCCGATCCAGCCGCGGGTGACATGGCCTTTTTCCTTGAGCTGCTGGACGACCAATTTGGCGTCGGCCGCGGGAATATCGAAGGCAACGCCGACGAATCCTCCCGATGGCGTATAGATTGCGGTGTTGACTCCGATCACTTCGCGATCG
>JAKAPE010000319.1 GCA_021811945.1 Pseudomonadota bacterium
CGTCGACGGCGCCAAGGCCGCGCGGCGCAGCGGTGCCAGTGTCGTCGTCATGGACGATGGCTTTCAAAACCCTACGCTCGCGAAGGACCTCGCGATCCTCGTTGTCGACGGTCGTCGCGGCATCGGCAACGGACGCGTCATTCCGGCCGGACCCTTGCGAGCACCGCTCGAAACCCAGATCGCGCGGGCAAATGCGCTTGTTATCGTCGGTCCTCCGCACGGCGCTGCCGGAGTGGCCGACGTGGCGCGCCGCCGCGGCGTTGCCATCCTCCATGGCCACCTCGAGCCCGACCGCAGTACGCTTGCCGCGCTCGGCTCGCGCAAGGTGCTGGCATTTGCCGGCATCGCCGATCCGGAAAAATTCTTCGCGACGCTTGCCGTCGCCGGGATTGCGGTGGCCGAGCGCGCGAGCTTCCCCGATCACCATCGCTATACGGCAAAGGAGGCGCAGGCGCTGCTGGCGCGCGCGTCGGCGGACAACTTTGTGCTCATGACCACCGAGAAGGACCTCGTCCGCCTTGCCGGGGATCAACGTCTTGCCGCACTCGCCAACCGCGCGAGCGCGTTGCCGGTGCGTCTGATGATCGAAGAGAAGGACGTGTTTCGCGACCTGATACTCAAGGCAGTGAGGGCGGCAGCGCCGGTTCCTCGGCCTCGAACGCCGGCGTAAACCCTGTCGCAAAGAGGAGAGAATGACCGCCGCCAAAGCGATCAAGATTTGCGCGCGTAGGCCGCGCTGTGCCGCTGCAGTACCGCTTCGGCCGTGGCATAAGCTTCCTGCAGGTCGACACTCCAATATCTGAGCTCTTCCAGCGGAATGGGCAGGCCGGTCACCGCGCAGACGACGAACGTTCCCGGCTGCACGACACGGAAATCCCCGTCGAGATATTTGACCTCCGCCTCCCCGGACATGGGAGCCGAGCGATCGGTACGATTGAGCAAAATGGACCTCCGTTGGGGGCTTACCGCGCATCGCGACGTGCCGCCCGCAGCGCTAACATAATCGTTCCGTCGCAAAGGCGAAACCTCTCTCGCTCGCAATGAGGATATCGGAAATACCGTGCGCCGCGCCGGTCGCCCTGGCGCAGCGCCAAGTTGAAGCAAACGACATGAGGGGCGGGTCACCACCCACAAGCGCGGGGATGCCAACGGCACCAATGGCGATGGCGCCAGCGCCAGTGGCGGCAGCGCCAGCCGCACCACGCCTGTGTAACGTTACCGTGCGCTGCCGTGCTTGCGAGCCCCGCTGGAAGCGGTGTAGCCGGTGCGGCGTACGAAACGCCGTAAGCGGCGCTGAAGACAAAAGCTGCAACCGCGGCCGCAAATGCAATCCGAATCATGCTGTCCTCCATGGACGTGAAACAATATTCGCCAAACAATAATCTGAAAACAACATGGCAGTTCTACGACACATGGCAGTTCTACGACGCTGAGCATTTATGCACATGAACACGCAGCCGCATTCAATAATCGACAGAGTGAACAAATAGTCAGGCTTGATGCGCACTCGGATTTGCCTCATGAAGACGAAGCTGGTGCAAAATTGAATGAGTGCTGCACCCGCTCGCTTAGAATAGACTGCCCTGCTCCGATGCGCCGCCGCCCCGACGCCGCCGCGTCGGCCTTGCGGCCGGCACCGCGGCCGATGTCGGCACGGATTCGACGCGCGCACCGACTCGGCCATCGGTGAACTCGATGCCGATCGGCGTGCCGGGAGCAACATCGGCGGCGGTACGCAGCGGCCGGCCGGTACGATCGCGCACCAGCGCAAAACCGCGCGCCAACACACCGCGATACGAATACGCAGCGAGCAGTTGGGCATCGCGCTCGCAACGCACCCACCGTGTTTCGATGCAATTGTCGATGGCACGGCTGGCGCGCGCAGCCAAGACGCCGACGCGCTCGCCTCGCCGCTCGATTGCCGTTCGATGTGCCTTGAGGTTGGCAGCGGCGCTCGCCCGCAGCCGCTCACTGATGCCGGCATGGCGCTCGCGGCGGCGTCCAAGCTCCGAGCGCAGGAGGTGCGGACTGAGCCGGCCGCTAAGGCGCGCAAATCCCAGGCGATGGAGGTACGCATTGGCGCGCAGCGCGCGCGAGAGCCGCTCGGCAGCGTGGTCGAGCCGCTGCCGCGGCAGCGCCAACACCTCCTCGGCGTCCGGCAGTGCGCGGGCAACCGAGCGCAGCCCGCCGCGCCGGGCTTCGTGATTGCGCCGCCACGAGGCTAGCGCGCGCCGCGCCAGACTGTCGAGATTGAGCATCAGTTCCGCGCGCACCGGGACCGCCATCTCGGCGGCGGCAGTCGTCGTCTGCGCCCGCTTGTCGGCGGCAAAATCAATCAGGGTCACGTCGGTCTCGTGCCCGACCGCGGCGATGACCGGAACGAAGCTCGCCGCCGCGGCCCGCACCACGATCTCCTCGTTGAACGACCACAAATCCTCGAGCGAACCGCCGCCGCGAGCGACGATGATCAGATCAGGCCGAGGCAACGCATCCCGTTCGTTCTCTCTGGCGGAGGAGGCAAGCGCATTGAAGCCGGCGATGGCGGCGGCGACCTCTGCGGCCGAGCCCTCGCCCTGCACTTTGACCGGCCAGACCAGCACGCGGCGCGGAAAGCGGTCGGCCAGCCGCTGCAGGATGTCGCGAATGACAGCGCCGGTCGGCGACGTGACGACGCCGATCACCTCCGGCAGATAGGGCAAAAGCTGCTTTCTCGCCTCGTCGAACAGGCCTTCGGCGGCGAGCCGCTTCTTGCGCTCCTCAAGCAGCGCCATGAGCGCACCAATGCCGGCGGGCTCTAAGGTGTCCACTACGATCTGGTACTGCGAGCGGCCGGGATAGGTGGTGAGCCGCCCGGTGATCACAACTTCGAGGCCCGCTTCGAGCCGGAGCTTTATGCGCGGCGCAGTGTTTCGCCAGATGACGCCGGCGATGCAAGCGCGCTCGTCCTTAAGATCGAAATAGACGTGGCCGTTGGAATGGTAGCTCACCTTGCCGAGTTCGCCGCGCACGCGCACATAACCGTAGGCGTCCTCGATCGTGCGCTTGAGGGCCGCCGAGAGCTCGGAGACCGTCAGTTCCGGCAGATTCAGGCGTGGTTCGTTCATCGCGGCGCACATGCCATCGTGCAGATGATGGGTGTAAGTGTTCTCATGGCGTGCCCCGGTCAAGACCTTTGCACAACCCTCGACCGGGCCTTGCACCGGCGCACCGGCATGCTACAGCGGCTCCGCCAATGCGTTTCAACTCATGAATATTCTGCTCCTTGGCGGCGGTGGGCGCGAACATGCGCTGGCCTGGAAAATGGCCGCAAGCCCGTTGACCGATCGGCTGTTCTGTGCGCCGGGCAATGCCGGTATCGCGCGCGAAGCGCAATGCGTGGCGCTCGACATCGCCGACCACGCGGCGGTGACCGCCTTTTGCCGCTCTAACCGGATCGACCTGGTCGTCGTCGGGCCGGAAGCGCCGCTCTGTGCCGGCCTGGTCGACGATCTCGAGGCGGCCGGCATCAAAACCTTCGGCCCGAGCCGCGCCGCTGCGCGGCTGGAAGGCTCCAAGGGCTTTGCCAAGGATTTGTGCCGGGTGAACGGCATCCCGACCGCCGGCTTTGAGCGTTTCCGCGTGGCCGATGCGGCCAAGGCCCATGTGCGCAGCCGCGGCATGCCTGTCGTCGTCAAGGCGGACGGGCTTGCCGCCGGAAAGGGCGTCGTGGTGGCGGGAACGCTTGCCGAGGCCGAAGCTGCGATCGACCTGATGTTGGGCGGCGGCCTGGGTGTCGCCGGCGCCGAGATCGTCATCGAGGAATTCCTCGACGGCGAAGAAGCTTCCTTTTTTGCCCTGTGTGACGGCGACGCCGCGATTGCGCTTGCGACCGCGCAAGACCACAAACGCGCCGGCGACGGCGACAAGGGACCGAATACCGGCGGCATGGGCGCCTATTCGCCGGCGCCGGTTATCGACGGTGCGATGAGCGCGCGGGTCATGCGCGACATCGTGCTGCCGACGCTTCGCGCGATGAAGGCGATGGGCGCGCCCTACAAGGGCGTGCTCTACGCCGGCCTCATGATCACAGCGGCGGGGCCGAAGCTCATCGAATACAATGTGCGCTTCGGCGATCCGGAATGTCAGGTGCTGATGCTGCGGCTGAAGTCGGACCTCGTCCCGGCGCTCATCGCCGCCCGCGGCGGAATGCTGAAATCCTTCGATCTGCGCTGGGATCCTCGGGCCGCCCTCACCGTGGTGATGGCGGCGAAAGGCTATCCCGGCGCTTACGCCAGAGGCTCGGTCATCGAAGGCCTCGAGGCGGCGGCCTCGGTCGAGGGCGTGGAGATTTTCCATGCCGGCACCCGGGCAGACGACGGCCGTATCCTCGCCGATGGCGGGCGCGTGCTCAACGTCTGCGCCCTGGGCGACGACGTGCGCGAGGCGCGGGCGCGGGCTTATGAGGCGATCTCCCGCATCCGCTGGCCACAAGGATTTTACCGGCGCGACATCGGCTGGCGGGCGATCGAGCGGGAAAAGCCGCATAGTTAGTATACCCCGTTCACGTCATGACCCGAAAATTTTCGGGTGAGATGACGCGGAAGTTGTCGGTGACGGAATCGCAAAAGTCCGTCCAGTTCCTGGGGACGTTTTCGCGC
>JAKAPE010000320.1 GCA_021811945.1 Pseudomonadota bacterium
GTGACCGTGGACATGACGCTTCGCTTGGACAACGCAAGTGCGTTGCCCACATGCCCACGGTCTCAGCAGCAGCAGGCAGACGATCGAAAATGGGCCAAAAGTACCCACACGATTCCCTGAAGACCCTTAATCTTTCGACATGCTTGGGTTCAGCGCAGCGAAATTGGATGCGGCTTAACTTTTTGAGCCGCCGATGACTAATGTGAAAGCGGGAGGCGATCGCTTTGTAATCTTTGTCCGAACTTATCAATATGGCGTCGTTTTCGACCGCAGCCAAAGCTACCATTCTATCTTCAGCATCGGGACGGATTGAATCGCGCTGAAAAATAACTTCATGTCCTTGCGACATGAGGAAATGCCCAACCGGGTCGGGAACACAGTTGTCCAAAAAGAAACGCACCTACCCCAGCCCAAGCCGACCTTAAGCGGCAGCACTCTCCTTGTACGCCAAAGCAGCTTTAACGTCATACTCGGTAAGATCAGGATATTGTTCTATTATTTGTTTGACACTGTATCCAGCTTCATTGAAGCGCTTAATCGCAGCAACCGTAACCCGAGTTCCTGCAATCACCGGCGCATTCTGCACGGTCGCGCGATGTCGCTTGATATGCCCGATGTTGTCCGCTGACCGCTTGCGGAATTGTTCGACGGTGTGCTGAGTATCAGAAACTTCGGCCGCAAGTACGATGCTCGGGATAGCATATTGCCCACTCACGATCTCTCGCGGTATTTTCGTTTCGGGATAAGCAAACAAGACCTTTCTTTTCCACACATACAGTGTTGTCGTGGCCCATTTGTCATCTGCCAAATGAGCAAGTTTCTTCGACACTTGTCGAAGATGCTGAAGGGATACCTTATATTCCTTCAGCTTGCTCAAAACGCGCAGGGAGACCACGTCTTTAAACGAATACACACGGCTCAGCGGTTCGCGCCGATCTTCAGACGCAAAGCTAGGCGCAAAAAACCCAGTGCGGTCCCAATATCTGAGTTGGTGTACGGTAAGGCCAGTGAGATAAGCCACATGCTCCTCACTGAATGCCTGCACGACGTTGCGGGCGGCCATCACGCGCTTCCTCTAGCCAAACCGTTCAGAAGGACACTAATATATGCCGCATGTTAACATTGTCCAACGCGTTAAAAACTGGGCGTCGGCCTAGATTTTGCTCTTCGCAAGCTGCCCCTTGAGCGCATGGATCGTAGCGTGGGTCGTGGCCGGGAATGGCGTATGCGCGTCACTTTCGTTCCCGGGTTTCGCTGCGCACATCCGGGCTACATTGCTGCGCAAGCTGCGCCTTGAGCGCGTAGAGCGCTTCGAGCGCTTCGCGCGGCGACATGTCGTCGGGGTTGAGCGCGGCGAGCGCCTCCGCCAGCGCGGCGAGCGCCACGTCGCGTTGCCGCGGCGGTGCCGCTGCGGGCCGCGCGGCGGCAAACAGCGGCAGATCGTCGATCAGCTTCTTTGCCGCAAAAATGCGGTCCTCGGCTTCGAGCTCACCGAGTACGAGCTTGGCGCGCTCGATCACGCTCGGCGGCAATCCGGCGAGCTTTGCTACCTGGATACCGTAGGAACGATCGGCGGCGCCGGGAACGACCTCGTGCAGGAAAACCACTTCCCCCTGCCACTCCTTCACCCGCATGGTGGCGTTGTAGAGCCGCGGCAGCTTGGCGGCGAGCGCCGTCATCTCGTGGAAATGCGTGGCAAACAGTGCTCGGCAACGATTTTTCTCATGCAGATGCTCGATCGCCGCCCAGGCGATGGAGAGCCCGTCGAAGGTCGCGGTGCCGCGGCCGATCTCGTCGAGGATGACAAGGCTGCGCTCGCCGGCCTGATTGAGGATTGCCGCCGTCTCCACCATCTCGACCATGAAGGTCGAGCGGCCGCGGGCGAGATCGTCGGCGGCGCCGACGCGCGAGAACAGGCGATCGACGACGCCGATATGGGCCGCGCACGCCGGCACGAAACTTCCCATCTGCGCCAGCACGGCGATCAGGGCATTCTGGCGCAGGAACGTCGACTTCCCCGCCATATTGGGGCCGGTAACCAGCCAAATGCGCCCGGCTTTCTCCCTGCCCTCTGCTGCGGGCGAGCAAAACGGCGACAGATCGCAATCATTGGCGACGAACGAGCCCCCTCCGCCGCTGTCGGGGGAGAATTGGGACGAGGCGGCGAGCGCCTCTTCGACCACGGGGTTGTGGACGGAGACGACGACGAAGGAGATGTACAGACCTTCCCTAGGCGTCGCTTTTTTGCTCTCTACGAAGTGCGTGGCCAGCGCCGCCGCGACATCGAGGCTGGCGAGCGCTTCCGCCGCTTCCTTGATCGCGGCGCTCGCCGCCGTGATCGCGGCAGCAAGGCGGTCGAAAATCTCCAGCTCGATCGCCAGCGCCCGCTCGGCGGCGCCGGCGATCCTGGCCTCGAGCTCCCCCAGCTCGGTGGTGGTGAAGCGGACCTGGCCGGCCAGCGTCTGTCGATGAATGAAGGTCGCGTTGAGCGGTGCGGCGCGGAGCTTCTCGCCGTGCTGGGCGCTGACATCGACGAAATAACCGAGCACATTGTTGTGCCGAATCTTGAGCGAGCGCACGCTGGTCGACTCGGCGTAGCGCTGCTGCAGACCGGCGATGACGCGGCGCGATTCATCGCGCAGCGCGCACGCCTCGTCGAGCGCCGGATCATAGCCTGAGCGTACGAAGCCGCCGTCGCGGCGCAGCGCCGGCAATTCGTCCGCCAAGGCCAGCCCGAGCTCGGCAGCAAGGGCGGCGTCGGGGCGGTTGAGCGCTTCTGCTGCTTGCACGATGTCGCCGGATAAATCCGCCATGCCGGCAAGCCGCACCGCGATTGCCGCCGCCGTCAAAATGCCGTCGCGGATGGCGGCGAGGTCGCGCGGGCTGCCGCGGCCGACCACGATGCGCGCGAGCGCACGGGCGAGATCGGGCGCTGTCTTGAGCCGCTCGCGCAGGTCGACGCGGGCGTCGGCCGCATCGACGAAAGCGGCGACGGCGTCGAGCCGGTGCGCGATCTCGTCCGGGCCGGTCAGCGGCGCCGCAAGCCGCTGCGCCAACAGGCGCGAGCCGGACGCCGTCACCGTGCGGTCGATGGCGGCGAGGAGCGAGCCGCGCCGCTCGCCGGCAAGCGTGCGCATGAGTTCGAGGTTCGCCCGCGTCGCCGGGTCGATAGCAAGCGTGGCACCCGCTGCCTGCCGCGCCGGCGGCGACAGCGGCGGCCGCCTGCCGATCTGCGTGCGCTCGACATAGGTGACAGCCGCCGCAGCGGCCGTCAGCTCCGTGCGCGAGAAGCCGCCAAAGGACGCCGTCGTCGCCACGGCGAAAAAAGCGGCAAGCCGCCGCTCCGCCGTGGCGCCGTCGAAAACATCGCGCGGCAGCGGGGTCAGCGCCGGCAGTCCGCGCAGATAGGGTGCGAGTTCCGCGTCGGCATAGAGCGCGTCGGAGACGATAACCTCGCCCGGTTCGATGCGGGCGGTCTCGGCAGCGAGTGCGTCGCGTTCGCATTCGGTGACGCGGAATTCGCCGGTGGAAACGTCGATCCAGGCGAGCGCGAAACGGTCCTGGCCGGAGGAGGCGCGAGAGCGCGCGATCGCAAGGAGGTAATTGTTGCGCCTGGCGTCGAGCAGCGAGTCCTCGGTCAGCGTCCCCGGCGTCACCAGCCGCACCACGTCGCGGCGCACGACGCTCTTGGCGCCGCGCTTGCGCGCTTCCGCCGGATCCTCCAGCTGCTCGCACACGGCGACGCGGTGGCCGAGCGCGATGAGGCGGTGCAGATATTCGTCGGCGCGTTCGATCGGCACGCCGCACATCGGAATGTCGCGGCCAAGATGCTTGCCGCGCTTGGTCAGCACGATGCCGAGCGCGCGCGAGGCGACTTCGGCGTCCTCGAAGAACAATTCATAGAAGTCGCCCATCCGGTAGAACAACAGGCAATCCGGATTGGCCGTCTTGATCTCGATATATTGCTCCATCATGGGCGTGATCGACGGCGCCCGCGAGACATGAGCTTTGCCGGTATGTTCGCTGTCGCTCTGCAGCATGATTGAGCCTGACGTCCCCGGATTCGTTGTCCAAAGCGCCGTTTCGCTGTTGTAGCCTTTCTCTTTCGCAAAGCCCAAGCGCCACTATTGTGATTTCAGCGACCGCGATAGTTTGCGGTTGGAGAACCCGGCGGCCGTCCCGGTTGGCCAAGCTCCGGCGCGCCGAGAACGATAGCCCGTGCCATGACCGAGCGCCCGCTGCCGTTTTGGACGTTTTCGCTCGCGGTATACGGCGACTCCGCGGTGCAGCAGGAATGTCTCGATCTGCAGGACCGCTGCGGCATCGACGTCAATCTGCTGTTGTACTGCACCTTTGCCGGCGCGGTTCATGGCGCGGTGTTGTCGGAGCAAGACTTGCGCCAGGCCGCCGGCATCGTCGCCAAGTGGCAGCAAGAGGTGGTGCGCAGCCTGCGTGCGGCGCGGCGTGCCCTCAAGCCGTTCGCGACCGCCTCCTCGCCCATCGCCGGTGCGGCTGCGGCGTTGCGCGCTGGCGTCAAAGCCGCGGAGCTCGAAGCCGAGCGGATCGAGCAGACGATGCTGCAGTCCTTTGGCGCCGAGCGCCTCGATGCCTGGCCGCGGGACGAGCCAGATC
>JAKAPE010000001.1 GCA_021811945.1 Pseudomonadota bacterium
CCAAGGACTGGGAAAATCTCAACCGCAACGCCCTCGCGTTCTTGAAACTCGCGTCCATCCGCCTCATGCTGCGAAAGCTTTGTAACCCTTGACGAAGATTCAACACGGACTCTTAGACCGCGGCTCACTGAACTGCCCGGAAGGAAACAGCAGGAGGAATCACCATGCAGGACCGATCCAAATCGTATGAAGGCTACGGATCTCAGTCCGCTTCGCTTGGTTATCGGCCCTATGGGTCGGAAGCACGGGATTCCTCCTACCCCCGAAGTTCCGGCGAGATGCGCGGCACGACGCCGTCAGGTTACACGCCTCATGGGTCGCAAGCGCGAACTCCAAGCTACGGCGCCGGTGCCAACGAGATACGCGGTGCCGATATCATCGCCGAGTATCTGATCAAGGAGAAAGTCCCCTGCATCCTCGGCTATGCCGGGCATGGCGCCATCGGCCTCCTCGACGGAATCTACAAGCAGACCGACCGCATCCGCCATATCTCGCCCCGCATAGAGCAAGCAGGCGGTTTCATGGCCGACGTCTACTATCGTCTCACCGGCCAGCCCCTTGCAGTCTATACCTCTACCGGTCCGGGCCCCATGAACATGATGATTTCGGTGGCCAACGCCTTCTATGACTGCTCAGCCTTCCTGGTCATCACCGGCCAAGTGCCGACGACCCAGTTCGACACCGGCGCGTTGCAGGACGACTACCGTTACCACGGCGACATGTCCTCGATGTTCACGCCCATCGTCAAGAAATCCTGGCGCATCCGCAAGGTCGATGATTTGGTCAAAGCGCTTCCCGACGCCTTCACCATGATGCGCACCGGCAGGCCGGGGCCGGTGCACTTTGACATGCCCTATGACCTCTATATGAGAACCGCGCCGGTCTCGACGCCGGACCCGAATGTGCACGGACAGCCACTCAATTGGCGCACTACGGTCGCCGACGAGACCGTCGAGAAGGCGCTCAACCTTCTCACCAGCGCCCAACGGCCGCTGATTCTTGCCGGCGGTGGCGTCCGCGTAGCCCGCGCCTATGAAGAATTAAGAGCGCTCGCCGAGCAACTGGAAATTCCGGTCTATACGTCCTTCATGGGCAAAAGCGCGCTGCCGTTCGATCACCGACTCAACCTCGGCGTGGCCGGCGTCTGGGGCGAGTATCCGGCCACCGAAGCCGCGCGCAGTGCCGATGTGATCCTCGCCATCGGCGCCCGCTTCAACGACCTGCATACCGGGTCGTGGCTTCCCGGCTATGTCTACAATATTCCGCCGACGCGCCTTATCCAGGTTGACATAGATCCCGAGGAAATCGGGCGCAACTATCCGGTCGAGATGGGTCTGGTCGGCGACGCCAAAGCCTTCCTCGCCCAGGCGGTAAGGATTGCCCGCGCCAAAGGGGGCCGTCTGAGCTATGGCAGCCCCTGGCACAAGGAAATCGAAGCTTGGCGCACGGACTGGCGCAATTTCTGCGAGCCCTTCGAACGCTCCAACGAGGTGCCCATAGAACCGCGCCGCATGATGGCGGAGATGAACAGGATTTCTCCGCCTGAGACCGTGATGATCGACGATGTCGGCAACTGCCAAGTGTGGTCGGAACAGTATTGGAAGCCGCGGATCGCCGGCAACCACATCACGGCCGGTGGCTTCGCCGCGATGGGCTTCGGCGTGGCCGGCGTCCTAGGTGCAAGGCTTGCCCGACCCAATTCGCCCTGCGTCACCCTGTGCGGCGACGGCAACTTCATGATGATGCCGCACGCCGTCGCAACCGCCGCCGAATACAATCTTCCGGCGGTGTGGGTGCTGCAGAACAATTACGCCATCGGCTGCATCCGGGACCTGCAGCGCGTCTATCACGACGGGCGCGAAATCGGCACGAGCTTCGTCAATGAACGCACTGGCGAGCTGTGGAATCCGGATTTTGCCAAGATGGCCGAAGCCATGGGCGGGCGCGGCATCCGCGTCGAACACCCCGACCAATTCGGCGACGCTTATCGCGAAGCGATCCGCTCCGATGTTCCGACCCTTATCGACGTGATCATCAACCGAGACACGACCATGCCCGTCGTCGGCACCTGGCAGATGCCGCCCATCCCGGAGGTGCAACCCACCTTCGGCAAGCGCAAGGTGCGCTGAGCGCGAGGAGAGGCCGCTCTGCTCCTTCAGCCTACCGCCCGCCGTCCGGCCGTTCAATTTGAAGAAGATCAGGTGGTCACTTCGTCGCGGAAATTCGCGGCGGCGGGGCTGGCCGCCAAAAGCCGAGGATAGAGCTTTTTGAAATCCGCGACGATGGCTTCGAACGGTACGTCCTCGAATGCCCCGCGGTCCCGCAGATATTCCATGTGCCGGCGTCCGCTGCGGTCGAAGGGGTGAAACAGGCTGTCGTTCATGCCGTCGAAATCGAGCGGCCTGATCCCTGCGCGCTCGCACAGCATCCTGTCGAAGGCGGGCGTGCACTTGACCCATCTGCCATCGACCTTGAACTCGGTGTACGAGTGCCAAAGAAAGATGTCGCCGACTGTCTCTTTCAGGCGCTTGGAGGTGAGATGGTTGCGCACGTCAGCATAGCCTGGACGCGCGGGGATGCCGGTGGCGCGCGCAGCGGCGGTGAGCAGCGCAGACTTGCCGACGCAAAAACCCCTGCCGGCACTCAGCACGCCGCTCGCCCGAAACATGGCCGGATCGAAAAAATCGATGTAGGGATCGTATTGGATCGAATCGCGCACGGCGCCGTAAAGCGCGATCGCCTTATCCTTCGCGGTATGCTTGTCTGCGGCCGCCCTTTGCGCGAACGCCCGTACGGCCGGATGGTCGCAATCGACAAGGGCCGTGGCGTGGAGATAGTCCGTTTTGTCCATGCTCATTTTCCATCCGTCCGTGCCGCCGCCCGGCATCCTCGATTTACCGTAGACTTCCGCCGATATTTTCCAAATCGGCAATCGCTGTTGCCGCAATGCTGCAATGACTAGACGTGCTGGCCGCCATTGATATGGATCTCTGCGCCGTTGACGTATGAGGCGGTGTCCGTGCACAGCACATAGATGATCTTTGCCACCTCGTCCGGCGTACCCAGGCGGTGCATGGGAATGTGCGCGACGATCATTTGCGTGCCGGGCGAGAGCATGGCGGTGTCGATCTCGCCCGGTGCAATGGCGTTGACGCGTACGCCGAGCGCGCCGAAATCGGCCGCCATTTCGCGGGTGAGCGCGCCGAGCGCGGCCTTCGAAGTGGCGTAGGCGGCGCCGGCGAAGGGATGCACGCGCGAACCGGCGATCGAGGTGACGTTGACGACGGCCCCCTTGACGGCCCTGAGCTCATCGAGAAGTCCGCGTGCCAGCATGATCGGGGCGAAAAAATTCACCTGAAAGACGTGATGCCAATCTTCACGCGAGGTGTCGAGCGAGCCCAGCCGCTCGCCGCCTTCCGCCTTGGGCGAGATGGCGGCATTATTGACCAGAGCGTGCAGCTCGCCGTTGAGCCGCCGCTTGACTTCGGCAATCGCCGCCTCGGTGTTCTCGCTGTCGGCGAGATCGACCTGGATGTGGTCCTCGGGGCCTGCTTCCCACGGACAGTTCTCCGGAAACGGATGCCGGGAACAGGTGATGACACGCCAGCCGGCGGCGGAAAACCGCTTCACCGTCGCATGGCCTATACCGCGGCTCGCCCCGGTGAGAAGCAGCGTGCGTCGCGGTTGATTGCTCAATGGCATCTGCTGTTTCTTCTTTCTTTCAATCTTTCGACCCGTCATTGCCCGCGAAGCTAAGCAATGCGATTCTATGCTCGGAATTGCTATCTCGCTTCGCCCGCCTCATTGGCGCCGCCTACGGGTAGAGCCGCGTCTTGCGCCAGAGGGCGGACGCATCGGACCGCGTAAAGACAATGCGGTCGTGCAGGCGGAATGGCCGCTCTTGCCAGAACTCGATCGCCACCGGTTTCACGCGGTAGCCAGACCAGTGCGGCGGCCGCGGCACTTCGCCGATACCGAATTTCGCCGCATAGCGCGCCACCGCCTTCTCGAAAGCCATGCGACTTTCCATCGGTGCGGATTGCTTGGAAGCCCAGGCGCCGATCTGCGCCATGCGCGGGCGGGTCGCGAAGTAAGCGTCGGCTTCCGTGGCCACGACCGGCTCGACACTGCCGCGCAGCCGCACCTGACGCTGCAAAGATTTCCAGTAGAAGGTCAGCGCCGCCTTTGCCGCCCCTGCCAATTCGCGCGCCTTCACACTGTCGAGGTTGGTGTAGAACACGAACCCGTGCTCATCGAAACCCTTGAGCAGCACCATCCGCGCATTGGGAAGGCCATCGGCATCAACGGTCGACAGCGTCATCGCTTCGGGATTGACCGGCTCGGACCGCTTGGCCTCGGCGAACCAGGCCGCGAACAGGCGCAGCGGCTCGTCGACGGCAAAGAAGTCACCGGGCGTTAACCCTGTCGGGTGTTCTATGGCGGTTGCGTCGGACATTATCGGAGTACTCAGGTGTTCGGGTGGGGCGACCGGAAAGCGCGCCGCCGGTCTCTATATAGTGGAACCGGGGCTGCACGCCTATCGCGGCCGCTTGCCCCTGTCGTCGCGGTACTTTCCGCCTTGCTTTGCACCCTTCCTGCCGCCGGCTGCTCCTACCGGCTCAACTCGCTGTTGCCGAAGGACGGCGGGGACGTGGAACAGACCGGCTCCGTTCCCCGGCCGGCGAATGGTGCCACGAACGTCGCGGAGACCGCCCCGTCGGAAGTTGACCTCGCCTATGCGCGTGCCGTCGCGGCCGAAGTCCTCGCGCATGGCGGCAAAGACGCGAGCATACCATGGCAGAACCCACACACCGGCGCCGGCGGCAACATCACGCCGCTCGCAACTGCCTATAGCGAAGGCGGCTTCACTTGCAGAGAGTTTCTGGCGAGCTACGTGCACGGTCAAGCGCAAGCCTGGCTCACCGGCGAAGCGTGCCGCGCCGGCCATGGCAAGTGGGAGGTAAAGAGCCTTCAACCCTTCAAGAACAGCTGATCGGTTTTGGTCAATGGCCCCACCGGATGCCGTCGAGTTGCGGGCAAGCCGATGAAGTCCCACATTTATCGGGTGGGCGGCGGGGCTTGCCCAAAAGCAGGCTGAAAGCGGAGTCTCCGGGGGATGCGCGATCCCTACCAAGTGCTGGGCGTCGATCGCAAAGCGAGTGCAGCCGACATCAAGAGCGCCTTTCGGCGCCTGGCGAAAAAGCTGCATCCCGACGCCAACAAGAACGACCCCAAGGCCGCCGCGCGCTTTGCCGAACTCAACGCCGCTTACGAAATTCTCGGCGAAGAGGACAAGCGCAAAGCCTTCGACCGCGGAGAAATCGATGCCGAAGGCAAACCGAGATTCCACGGCTTTGAGGGGTTTGGAGCCGGCCCACGGCCGGGCGGAGGTTTCGACCCTAATGCGGAATTTGAGACCTTCAGCTTCGGCCCGGAGGGCTTCACCCGTGCCACCCGACGAGGCCGCAGCGGCGGCGCAGGTTTCGGCGGCTTTGAGGACATTCTCCGCGAAGCTTTCGGCGGCATGGGAGGAGCAGCCGGTACGCGAGCACGTCATGGCGGGTTCGCGCCCGGGTTCGAAGGCGAAGATTTCGGCGCCGGTCGCGATGTGCGGGCAGCACTGACGGTAACCCTGCCGGAAGCTGCGCACGGCGCCGCCAAACGGGTGCGATTGCCGGCCGGCAAGGAAGTGGACGTGAAGATTCCCGCCGGCGTAACCGACGGCCAAACGGTCCGGCTGCGGGGTCAAGGCATGGCCGGACCCAGCGGTGCCGGCGACGTGCTGATCGCCGTCACAATCGCCCCGCACCCGATCTTCACCCTTGAGGGAGCGGATGTGCGGCTCGATCTACCCGTTACTCTCTACGAGGCTGCGCTTGGCGCCAAGGTACGCGTGCCGACTCTCGACCGGCCGGTCGAAATCATGATCCCGCCGTGGACCAGCGGCGGCCTTACGTTCCGCCTCAAGGGCAAGGGTTTCCCCGCCAAAGGCCGCCCCGGCGACCTTCTCGTCACCGTGCGCATCACGCTGCCCGAGCGCGGCGACGGCGAGTTGAAAGCGCTGATGGAGAAATGGCAGGCGGAAAGGCCCTACGATCCGCGCAAGGACATGTGACCCCTCCGGTTCCAGTTTGGTGCTCGTGCTTGATGGCTCCCTCGGCCCTATGCCATAGGAGATTTTGCGGCCTGGAAGTCGTCGAGCGGGGATCGGAGAAATGTCAGGAATCTCGGGCCTCATGGGCGGCAAACGCGGGCTGATCATGGGGGTCGCCAACAATCGTTCGCTCGCCTGGGGCATCGCCAAAGCATGCCGTGCGCATGGCGCCGAACTGGCCTTCACCTATCAGGGCGAGGCGCTGAAAAAGCGCGTCGAGCCGCTGGCGCAGGAAGTGAGCGGCATCGTGGTCGGCGACTGCGACGTCACCGTGCCGCAGACGATCGATGCCGTGTTCGCCGCCCTGCGCTCCGGCTGGAAGACGATCGATTTCGTCGTGCATGCGATCGCGTTCTCCGACCGCGATCAGCTCGACGGCCGGTACATCGACACCACCCAGGACAATTTCACCAAGACGATGCTGGTGAGCTGCTATTCGTTCACCTCGATCGCTCGGTGCGCGGAAAAGCTGATGCCGAACGGCGGCGCCATGCTCACGCTCACCTATTACGGCGCGGAGAAATGGATGCCGCATTACAACGTGATGGGGGTCGCCAAGGCAGCACTAGAAGCCTCGGTGCGCTATCTCGCCGCCGATCTCGGCGCCAACAACATCCGCGTCAATGCCATCTCTTCGGGACCGATCAAGACGCTTGCCGCTTCGGGCATCGGCGATTTTCGCTATATCCTGCGCTGGAACGAGTACAACGCACCGTTGCGGCGCAGCGTCACCATCGACGAGGTGGGCGAAGCCGGAGCCTATCTTCTTTCCGACATGTCGCGCGGTGTAACCGGCGAAGTGCATCACGTCGATGCGGGTTATCACATCGTCGGCATGAAACACCCGGATGCGCCGGACATCGTCGTTGCCAAGAACGGCGAAGCCAAGGAATAAGCAATCGCGTCATTGCGACTTCTGCACCGGCCTGACGGGCCGAATTGGTCAGCTCTTGGGCTTGCAATGACTCCCCCGCAGGCGCGCCAAAAACAGCAGCGGCCGGAATTTTGTCCGGCCGCTGTCGCGAAACACCGTTTAGACGCCTCGCGAAACTGACAGCGCGGCCCCGCTACGAGGCTCGCGCAGGCGTCATTACTTCTTCGGCATCTTCTTCTTCTTGCTTTTCTTCTTGGTAGCAGCCATGGCTTTGTTCCTTCTGATGTAACGGCAGGGTTGAGTTCAAGCTTTCCGGGCGTCGTCTCGATCCCTTTGCTTTCGCCCCCTGACCACCAAAGATGATGACACAAGGCGATTTGCTCCGCAACCCAAAAATCGAAAATAGTCTTTATTTTTCCGTAGCTTAACGAATATTCAGATTGTCATTAATCATCGTTCAGCGAGATGAACACGACGTGAATAGAAGATGGCGCTGGTGCCGGCGATGGTGTGGATTTTTGCCTGCAGAAATAGCCTCGGCGGACGCGCCGCGGACGCGCATGGGGTGCATTATTTGACGGGCTCGGCAACGCGGGCTACCAAGCCGGACGGGCCTTTGCCGTCATGTTTTCAGCGTCGTTCTGCGCTTATGTCGTTCAACACATTCGGGCATTCGTTCCGGGTCACGACCTTCGGCGAAAGCCATGGGCTGGCGATTGGTTGTGTTGTCGACGGTTGCCCGCCGCGCATTGCACTCACCATTGACGACATCCAACCCTATCTCGACCGGCGCCGGCCCGGCCAATCGCGCTTCACCACCCAGCGCCAAGAGCCGGACGTGGTCAAAATCCTTTCCGGGGTGTTTCTGGACGAGAGAATCGGCAAGCAAGTGACCACCGGTACGCCGATCGCGCTGCTCATCGATAATGTCGATCAGCGCAGCAAGGACTATTCCGACATCAAAGACAAATACCGCCCCGGCCACGCCGACTACGCTTATGACGCAAAATACGGCCTGCGCGACTACCGCGGCGGCGGCCGGCAGTCCGCGCGCGAGACGGCGACGCGGGTCGCCGCCGGTGCCGTCGCGCGCAAAGTCGTGCCCGGTCTCGTGGTGCGCGGCGCCCTGGTGCAGATGGGCCCGCACCGAATCGATCGCGCGCGCTGGGATTGGGCCGAGGTCGGTAAAAACCCCTTCTTCTGTCCCGATGCCGAGAAGGCGGCCTTCTTCGCCGACTATCTCGACGGCGTGCGCAAGCGTGGATCTTCCGTCGGCGCGGTCATTGAAATCATCGCCGAAGGCGTGCCGGCAGGTCTGGGTGCGCCAATTTATGGGAAGCTCGATGGCGATCTTGCCGCGGCGCTGATGAGCATCAACGCCGTCAAAGGCGTCGAAATCGGCGCCGGCTTTGCCGCCGCGACGCTTTCCGGCGAAGAGAATGCCGACGAGATGCGCATGGGCAATGACGGCAAGCCGGTCTTCCTCTCCAACAATGCCGGCGGCGTCCTCGGCGGCATTTCCACCGGTCAGTCTGTGGTGGCGCGTTTTGCCGTCAAACCCACTTCTTCCATACTTATTCCGCGGCGCACCGTCGATCGCTACGGCCGCAACACCGAGATCTCGACCAGCGGCCGCCACGACCCGTGCGTCGGCATCCGTGCGGTGCCGGTCGGCGAGGCCATGATGGCGTGCGTCATTGCCGATCACTATCTGCGCCAGCGCGGCCAAGTCGGCCCGCCGCCGCCCTGGCCATCTCCGCCGCCGACAGGCTGAGGACGCAGAAAAATATGGACGACACCCACCAACGCATCCGCGCCGCCGTCGCCGCCTTCGCCCGCGGCGAAATGCTCATCGTTGCCGATGACGACGACCGCGAAAACGAGGGTGACCTGTTCGTCGCCGCGGCGCTGTGCACACCGGAGAAGATGGCATTCATCATCCGCAACACCTCGGGCATCGTCTGCGCGCCGCTGGCGCCGGAGGAGGCGCGGCGCCTGCACCTCGAGCCGATGGTCGCACGCAACGATGCGCCGCTCGGCACCGCTTTCACCGTCTCTGTGGACGTCCGCCACGGCTTGACCACCGGCATTTCCGCCGAGGAACGCACCAACACCGTGCGGGCCCTCGCCAACGGCAATATGGGGCCGCGCGATTTCGTAAGACCCGGCCACGTGTTTCCCCTGGTGGCCAAGGAGGGCGGCGTGCTCATGCGGTCGGGCCATACCGAAGCCTGTGTCGACCTCTGCCGGCTCGCCGGCCTGCCGCTGGTCGGCGTGCTCGCGGAGTTGATGAACGACGACGGCACGATGATGCGCGGCCCCGATCTCGCCGCCTTCGCCGAGCGCCACAAGCTCCAGCGCATCTTCATCGCCGAACTGATCGCCTATCGCCAGGCCCGCGAAAAGCTGATCGCGCGCGTCGGCGAATTCCCGGTCGAGTCCGAGATCGGCACGCTGACTGGTTACGCCTTTCTCACGCCGTTCGATCCAGTCCATCACATGGCCTTCATCTACGGCCGCGTCGGCGACGGCAACAAGGTGCTGACGCGGCTACATCGCGCCAATCTCATCGCCGACTTGTTCGGGGGGGCGAAGGCGATCCACAGCACGCTCGCCTGTTTCAAGGCCGAAGGCCGCGGCGTGTTGGTTGTGTTGCGCGACGGCGCCGCCGGCGTGCCGGTGGTCGCCATTCCCAAATCGAACGAGACCTCGTCCGGCGAGGCGCGCAGCCGGCAATGGCGCGAGGTCGGTCTCGGCGCACAGATCCTCAAGGATCTCGGCGTCACTTCGATCCGGCTGTTGACCTCCTCGCGCATGACCTATGTCGGCCTGTCCGGCTTCGGCATCGAGATCGTGGGAACGGAGCCGGTCGAAGCGTAACTCTGCCGTGCGCGACAAGCGCACCGAAACATTCGAGGGGCAGCATGAACCGGATCGTCTCCCGCCTTCGCCTTGCCGTGGTGCTCGTCGGCATCGGCTTTGCCTTGTCGGCCTGCGGCTACAACACCATTCCGACGCTGCAGGAGCAGGCCAAAGCGCGTTGGGCGGACGTCGAGAACCAGTATCAGCGTCGCGCCGATCTCATCCCCAACCTAGTCGCGACGGTCAAAGGCTATGCGGCGCAGGAAAAATCCGTCCTTACTGCCGTCGTGGAGGCGCGCGCCAAGGCAACACAGGTCAAGGTCGACGTCTCCCAGCTCACCGATCCGCAAAAGCTCAAAGCTTTCCAGCAGGCGCAGAATGAGCTCACCGGCGCGCTCGGCCGGCTGTTGGCGGTCACCGAGAACTACCCCGACCTGAAGTCCAACGCCAATTTCTTGGCGCTGCAGTCGCAGCTCGAAGGCACCGAGAACCGTATTGCGGTGGCGCGGCGCGACTACATCGACGCGGTGCGCGCCTATAACACGGCGTTGCGCACATTCCCGACCGTTTTGTGGGCGAAAACGGCATTTGCCGGTGACAAGCCGATGGCCGAATTCACGGCTACCGCCGGCGCGGAAAAGCCGCCGCAGGTGAAGTTCTGATGAACGACTTTCGTCATTCCGGGCCGCGGCGCAGCGGCGGGCCCGGAATCCATAACCACACGTCCAACGGCGCAGGCACCGCCGGCGCATACTTGCGTCGTTCGTGGTTACGGATTCCGGGCTCGCGCGGGGCCTGTCATCGGGCCGGCCATTTCGGGCCGGGCCCGTTGGCGCGCCCCGGAATGACGGTGTTCTTGCTGCTCCTCGGCCTTGCCGCTGCGGCTGCGGCACTCACTTTTCCGCCGCTGACCGGCCGCGTGGTCGATCAGGCGGGAGTCATGTCGGCGGCAAACCGCGCCGCGGTTGAGACGAAGTTGAAGGCGCTGGAGGAGAAATCCGGCATCCAACTGGTCGTCGCCACGGTGAAATCGCTGCAGGGTAGCGACATCGAGACCTACGCCAACGAGCTGTTCCGTTTCTGGAAGCTCGGCGAAGCCAAGAAGAACAACGGCGTTCTCTTGCTCGTGGCCCCGGCCGAGCACAAGGTGCGCATCGAGGTCGGCTACGGGCTCGAGGGCACGCTCACCGACGCGCTGTCGTCGGTGATCATCGCCAGCGCTATCATCCCGCGCTTTCGCGCCAATGATTACTCCGGCGGCATCGAGCGCGGCGTCGACGGCATCATCAGCGTGCTCTCAACCGACTCCGGCGAATGGCACCGCAAAGTCGCTGTCCGCTCCGACAATCGCTCAGCGATCGCCAACGACATGTTTTCCCTTTTGTTTTTCCTGCTGCTGATGTTCGTCATCTGGTACCTGATGCGCCACGCCAACGGCCCGTCAGGTCCGCCGTCGGGCCAAGGCGGCCGCCGCGGCGCAGGCGTGCCGCCGCTCTTCATTCCGTACGGCGGCTTCTGGGGCTCGGGCTGGGGCGGCGGCGGGGTTGGCGGCTTTGGCGGCGGGGGTTTTGGCGGCGGATTTTCCGGCGGCGGCGGCTCTTCGGGCGGCGGCGGAGCCTCGGGAAGCTGGTGATGGCGTTCGGCAACGAAGATCACCAGGCTGTCGCCGCCGCCATCCGCGCCGCGGAAAAGCACACCTGCGGCCAGATCGTCTGCGTGCTGGCGCGCGCGTCCTCGGACTATGCCCATATCCCGATCCTGTGGGCGAGCGTGCTGGCGCTGCTGGCGCCCTGGCCGCTCATCGCCTTCACGCCATGGAGTGTGCAACGGATTTTTCTGGTGCAGCTTGCGGTCTTCCTCGCCGCCGCCCTGCTGTTCGCCCTCACGCCGGCGCACCTCGCGCTCGTTCCGCGCGCCATCAAGCGCAGGCGAGCGCATCGCGCCGCGCTCGAGCAGTTTTTCGTGCGCCGCGTCGCCCATACCAGGAACCGCAGCGGCGTACTCATCTTCGTGTCGCTGGCGGAGCGCTATACGCGCATCATCGCCGACGACGGCATCGCCGAAAAAGTTCCTCCCGCGGAGTGGCAGGCAGCCATCGACGCGCTCGTCGACCACATGCGCGCTGGCCGCATCGCCGCGGGATTTGTCGCCGCCATCGAGCACTGCGGCACCGTCCTCGCCAAGCACGCGCCGCCCGACGGCTCGGTCGACGAACTGCCGAATCGGCTTTACGTGATGTAGCCTCGTTCCCTGCCCCGTCGCGCAGCAACCAAGCAACCAAGCAACCAAGCAACCAAGCAACCAAGCAAACCCCATGCTCATCGGCGTGCCCAAGGAGATCAAGGACAACGAATACCGCGTCGGCATCGTGCCTTCGACCGTGCGCGAACTGACCGACAAGGGCCACAAAATCCTGGTCGAAACGGGTGCGGGATTAGGCGCCGGCCTCGCCGACGCCGATTATCGGGCCGCAGGTGCCGAGATCGTGAACGACGCCGACTCCACCTACGGCAATGCCGAATTGATCGTGAAGGTGAAAGAACCGCTGGCGGCCGAGCGCAAGATATTGCGCCGGGGCCAGGTGATGTTTGCCTATCTGCATCTGGCGCCCGACCGCGGCCAGACCGAAGACCTGATCAAGGCCGGTGTCACCGCGATCGCCTACGAGACGGTGACGAGCCCGCACGGCACGCTGCCGCTGCTCACGCCGATGTCGGAAGTCGCCGGCCGCATGGCGCCGCATGTGGGCGCGCGCTGCCTGGAAAAGGAGAACGGCGGCCGCGGGGTGTTGCTCGCCGGCGTCCCCGGGGTACCGCCGGCAAGTGTTGTCATCCTTGGCGGCGGCGTCGCCGGAACCAACGCGGCGCTGATCGCCTCCGGCATGGGCGCCGAGGTCGCGGTCATCGACCGCAATCCTGAGGCGCTGCGCCGCGTCGATGCCGCCTTGGGCGGCCGCGCGCGCACGCTGTTTTCCACGCCAGACGTGATCGAACTGCTCTGCCGGCGCGCCGATCTCGTCATCGCCACCGTGCTGGTCCCGGGCGCCACCGCGCCGAAGCTCATTTCCGCACAGACGGTGAAGGCGATGAAGCCGGGCGCGGTCATCGTCGACGTCGCCATTGATCAAGGCGGCTGCGCCGAAACATCGCGTCCAACCACCCATTCGCATCCGACCTACGTGGTCGACGACGTCGTGCACTACTGCGTGACCAACATGCCCGGCGCGGTCGCGCGCACCTCGACTTTCGCGTTGAGCAACGTGACCACGTCCTTTGTCCTCGCGCTCGCCGACAAGGGCTGGCGGCGCGCGCTCGCCGAAGACCGGCATTTACGCGCTGGGCTCAATGTCCACGACGGGCATATCACCCACCGCGCCGTCGCCGACGCGCTCAAGCTTCCCTACATGCACGCGGAACAGGCGCTGCGGATTTGACCTACGCAGACTTTCGAGCCGCCGCGTCGCGCCTTAGACGGGTCGCGCGGGCGCCGCCTCGCCAACCGGAGACGAGCTTCAGCCAGGGTGCCAAATGAAAGGCGCTCTTCAACGCGTACATCAGCGCCATCCCGTTCAACGGCGATGCGTCCTGCATGCTCATGCAGAGCATGTCGGGCTGGCCGCTGAATAAGCCCGTCCACAGCGCCATGACGGCAAACGTCGGCGCAGCGGCAAGGCCGAGCCAACCGGACGCGCCGGAAGCGGTATGACCGCCTCCGGCAAAGGTCTCGACGTCGTGACGCACGATGGAAGACATCGATACGTCAGTCATGGCCGTACTCGTCGTGACGACGCCACCAGATGCCCTGCTCGTTGCGTCCCTTGGGCGCCCGATCGAGCCACTGATAGGCGCCCCACAGGCCGTCCAGTCCGCGCGCATAGGTCGAATAGGTGTGATAGATGGCACCGTCTTCGAGCGCGAAAGCGCTCATGCCCGGCCGGTCGCGCCGGTAGGTCGCAACGTCAGTGCCGCAGGTCGCCGCAAACTGCGCGGCTGCGCGCGAAGCTGCGGACACTCGCGCGCGTGAGCGCGACGCCGCGCGGATTTGTGCTTGCACCGCAGCGCGCCCGCGACATCGTCGTGCTGGCACGGCCGGTCGAGGAAGAGCATGCGGCGGTGCTCGCCTTTCTCGCCGACGGCGAATTATGGTCGAGTTCCGCCTTGGCGCTGGCGCTCGGCGCCAGCCAGCGCAGCGTGCAGCGCGCGCTCGATGCGCTCACCGCCGCGGGCAAGGTGCAGTCTTTCGGTCGCGGCCGCGCGCAGCGCTGGCTGACGCCACCCGTGCCGGGATTCACGACGACCTTGTTACTCCCAACGCCGCTGCCGGTTGATTAAGAGTCTATCCATCACGCATAACCGAGGACGGAAACCATGAAACGATCCGCAGCCGAAATCCTTCGCGAGTACGGACCCTTTCCGGGCGCCGATCGGGTGCATGGTGTTACGTTCGACGGTCAGAACGTCTGGTTCGCCTCCGGCGACAAGCTGATCGCCTTCGATCCCAAGAGCGGCAAAATGCGGCGCTCGATTAATGCGGCGGCGCATGCGGGAACCGCCTTTGACGGGGAGCACCTGTTTCAGATCGCCGAGGATCGCATCCAGAAGATCGATCCCACCACCGGCCGAGTGCTGGCGACAATCCCGACACCCAGCGGCGGCGCCTCGGGGCTCGCCTGGGCCGAGGGCACACTGTGGGTGGGACAACAGCGGCGCCGAAAAATCCATCAAGTCGATCCCACGACCGGGGAGATCCTTCGCACGATCGAATCGAAGCGCTTCGTCACCGGGGTCACCTGGGTCGATGGCGAGCTTTGGCATGGAACCTGGGAAGGTGACGAGAGCGACGTGAGACGCATCGATCCTCAGACCGGCGATGTCCTGGAAAGCCTTGAGATGCCGCCCGGCCTGGGCGTATCGGGGCTCGAGTCCGATGGCGGCGATCAGTTCTTCTGCGGCGGCGGAGGCAGCGGAAAGGTGAGAGCGATCCGTCGGCCCAGGCGAGGCAGCGGCGGGAAATGAACGACACGCAGTTCGCCGAGATTGCCGCGTGGATCGGCGTAGCTCTGCACGGTGGTTTTGACTGGTTGAACCTGCGATCAGATTAGCTCGGGCAGCTGTTTGGGATCAACGAGAGCGGAGCGTATTGCGCCGATTGGTGGTGATTTCGCGGATTGCGCTGCGTTAACCTAACCGGCGTGACGATTCACATGTCAATCTCGTTCTCACAGAACCTCGCCTCATTTTGTCCGAGGCGCCAAGTCAAGCCAACTGGAAACCGCTTCAGCCGACTGGAGGAAACGCGACATGACGATCTCATCCCTGCCCCTTTATGCCGGCGACCGCCCACCCGGGGATTATGACCGGCCGCCGGAGCATGCGCAGATGATACGGGAGACCGACGTCGCGGTGCCGATGCGCGACGGCGTGAAGCTTGCGGTCGACGTCTATCGCCGGCAGGCGCCCGCGATTAAGGGCTGCGGGGGTAGATCAATACTCCAGAGCGCTGCAATCGCGCCGAACTCGTCATTCGCGCCGCCTCGACGTGTCTCGCACCAAGGATATGAAACACGGTATCGCCCGAGGCGATGAGATAATCGGCGATGATGCGCCGATGGCAGCGCCACCATAAAGTCTCCGCACACATGATGGCGCAGCACCGGTCGCGGCCCAGCTCCCTCAGGTGTGCCGAGCCGTCGCGAAAGCTCTGATCCATCGCGTAATCGGCGTAGTTGTGAAAGCTGTCGTTCTGCCAGAACGCGTTCAGGCTCGACTCCACATCGCGCCTTCTTCCGCGCAGGCCGCCCAGAGCCGCAATGTGTTCATAGCCGATGCGGGCTTGTTCGAGCGCGTGTGGCAGCACATCGCGGTTGTATTGCGGGTTGGTCCGCGAGCGCGGGACGGTGCGGACATCCGCGACCAGCGTCACGCCGACGCTCCGGAGCAATTCTATGAATTCGTCCAGAGGGCGCGTGCCATGACCAATGGTGTAGAACGGGTAGGCCATCCGGCGACCATGATACCGTCTTGCTTTAAGGAACGCAGGCCGCCTATGCGGCTTCTTGCATAACGAGAAAATACAAACCGACTCAATCACACTCGACGGTGAGGGCGGCTGGTATAAGCGGTGTAACTTCTTGCGCGGACGACCCCACCACCCATTTTCGGCCGGTTGAGACGGTTACGGAATCGACCGGCCGCCGCACGAAAAGGATCGACCCCCAATGTCCATTCGCCCGATCAAGCGCATCGTCACATCGAGGCCCACCATCGAGGGCGCCGGCGTGCACCTGCGCCGTGCTTTTGGCTTCGGCGACACCACCGAGTTCGATCCGTTCCTCCTGCTCGACGATTTCCGCAGCGACCGGCCGAGCGAATATCTCAACGGCTTCCCCTGGCATCCGCATCGCGGCATCGAAACCATCACTTATGTGCTCGCCGGCACCGTCGAGCATGGCGACAGCCTGGGCAATCGCGGCAATCTCGGCGCCGGCGACGTGCAATGGATGACCGCCGGGCGCGGCATTCTTCACCAAGAGATGCCGCAGGGCGACCGGTTGGGCCGCATGCACGGCTTCCAGCTCTGGGCCAACCTGCCCTCGGCGCTGAAGATGACGGCGCCGCGCTACCAGGACATTAAGGCCACCGAGATTCCGGAGGTCGTCGACGACGACGGCACCCGCGTACGCGTCGTGTGCGGCGATTTTTGGGGCCAGCACGGCCCGGTCGAAGGCGTCGCCGCCGACCCGCGTTACCTCGATGTCGCGGTGCCACCCCGCAAGCGCAAGACGCTGAAGGTCGAAGTGGAAAGGCACGCCTTCGCCTATGTGTTCGAGGGTTCCGGCAGCTTCCGCGCCGCCTCGGAGCCGTTCGGCGTGCTCACCGAGAAGACCGAGGGCGGCGACATTCTGGTCCGCGAGCGGACCGGCAACCGCTCGCTCGTTCTCTTCGACAGCGGCGACGAGGTCACCGTGGAGGCCGGCGAGGAAGGCATCCGCTTTCTTCTCGTTTCCGGCAAGCCGATCGAAGAGCCGGTCGCGTGGCACGGGCCCATCGTGATGAACACGCAGGCCGAGCTGCGGCAGGCGTTTTCCGAGCTGCACGCGGGAACGTTCATCAGATAATGCGCTCGTTGCGCTGAAATGCGCCCCTCGGAGGACCTCCCGCACGGTAACGGCGCGCAGCGCACGCAGGCTATGGATCAATGGCATGGACGCTTTCATGGACGCTTTCATGGGCGATTTCTCGCTCGACCGCCGCCGGGAGGGCGGATTGCTTGCGTTGGACGCGGGCATGCTTACATTGGCAAAGGACGGCCGCGTTGCGCTACCGCGCGCGTCGCAGCCAAGGTTAGGCATCTGATCGTCGAATTCCAACTCAACTCCCGTTCCCATGACTTATGTGGACGCGACCTTCGCGCCGTTGCGCAAGACCGGACAGATCAAGATCCACGGTGCGGCCGCCTTCGACGGCATACGCAAAGCTGGCGCGCTGGCGGCCGAGTGCCTCGACATGCTGGCCGCCGAGATCAGACCCGGCGTCTCCACCGACCGCATCGACAGGCTGGCCTACGGGTTCGGCATGGACCACAAGGCGCTGCCGGCGACACTCATGTACCGCGGCTACCGCAAGGCCACCTGCACATCAGTCAATCATGTGGTCTGCCATGGCATTCCGAGCGAGAAACCACTGCGGGAAGGCGATATCGTCAACGTCGACGTGACGCTGATTCTCGACGGTTGGCACGGCGATTCCAGCCGCATGTACGCGATCGGCGAAATCCCCCGCCGTGCCGAACGGCTGATCGAGGTCACCTACGAGGCGATGATGCGCGGCATCGCGGCAATCAGGCCCGGCGCCACCACCGGCGACATCGGCCACGCCATCCAGAGCTTTGTCGAAGCCCAGCACATGACGGTGGTGCGCGATTTTTGCGGCCATGGTGTCGGCCGGCTGTTCCACGATGAGCCGAACATCGTGCACGCGGGCCGGCCGGGCGAAGGCATCGTGCTCAAGCCGGGTATGTTCTTCACCGTCGAACCAATGATCAATCTGGGTCGCCCGCACGTCAAGGTGCTCTCCGACGGCTGGACGGCGGTGACCCGCGATCGCTCGCTGTCGGCGCAGTTCGAACACTCCGTCGGCGTCACCGAGAGCGGCGTCGAGATTTTTACGCTTTCGCCAAGGGGGTTCACCCGGCCGCCCTATCCGGTGTAAGGGCGGTCGCGCGCAAAGCGATTGCAAAATGCCGTAATCCGGGCATCCTTGGCGGGGGTATTGTGCCGTCTCTTGGCCGCTTTCAGCGGCGGTGGGATGACGTGCAAAGCCTGGAGTCGCGTCCAGTCCGAATGGTCGAGAGGAAACGCGATAGCGAGCGCGGCCTCGCCGAGGCCCCGCACTACTATGGTCATCGCGGGCGCCTGCGCGAGCGCTTTCGCGAAGCCGGCGCCGAGGCCCTGTCCGATTATGAGCTCCTGGAGCTGGTGCTGTTTCGCGCGTTGCCGCGGCGCGACGTAAAGCCGCTCGCCAAGACGCTGATTGCAACCTTCGGCTCGTTCGCCGAGGTGATCGCGGCGCCCGTGGCGCGGCTCGCGGAGATCAAGGGGCTCGGCGAGGCCGCCATCACCGAATTCAAACTGGTGCAGGCGGCGGCGAGCCGGCTGGTGCGCGGCGAAGTGAAGAAGCGACCGGTGCTGTCGTCGTGGTCGGCCGTGCTCGATTATTGCCGCACCGCGCAGGCCTTTGCCGACCGCGAGCAGTTCCGTGTTCTTTTCCTCGACAAGCGCAACCAGCTCATTGCCGACGAACTGCAGCAGGTCGGTACCGTCGACCACGCGCCGGTCTATCCGCGCGAGGTGGTCAAGCGGGCGCTGGAGCTTTCCGCGACCGCCTTAATTCTGGTGCACAACCATCCCACTCGACCTTTCTAGATCACGTTCGATCACGCTCCTACCCATTGAATCACCTAAATTTTCTGGCTTGTCGTGGACTCGGACGCTATGGCATATTGGGGTCGGTTTTGAGGGGGATCAGTCGCCCTTTTGACCCCAGTCGCCGACCCCTACTAGCCGTCTGGCGACCCCACCCGAGAGCCGATGGGAGAGCCCAGTGCCGAGCCTTACCGATGGAGAAATACGCCGCGCTCTGAAGCAGGTGGAGCAGACGGGGAAGCAGCTAAGCCTCGTCGATGGAGAGGGACACGGCACCGGCCGTCTCGTTCTGGTCATGAAGCCCATGCCCACCCGCATCACGGCGGACTGGATGGCGCAGCAGTGGCGCGATCAGAAGCGTCTGAAGAAGAAGCTCGGCTCGTACCCGTCAATGTCACTGAGCAAGGCGCGGGAGGTTTTCGCCCGCGACTTCGCCGACCTGATCCAGAAGGGCCGCAGCATCAAGATCGCCGGCGACACGCGGCCGGGCACGGTGGCCGACTTGTTCGAGGCTTACGTCCAATATCTGAAGGACGCGGAAAAGCCTTCGTGGAAGGAGACAGAGAAAGGCCTCAACAAGATCGCTGACGCCCTCGGCCGCAACCGACCGGCACGCGAGATCGAGCCCGACGAAATCGTCGAGGTGATCCGGCCGATCTACGAACGCGGCAAGAAGGCGATGGCCGACCACGTCCGAAGCTACATCCACGCTGCCTATAGCTGGGGCCTGAAGTCAGAGCACGATTATCGCAGCGCTTCCCAGCGCCGTTTCCGGCTCGTGTACAATCCCGCCGCCGGAATCCCGACAGAACCGAAGAAGGTCGGCACGCGCTGGCTCGACGAAGACGAGTTCGTTCGGCTCTACCGCTGGCTCGAAAACCCGGACGCACCCGTACATCCGCCCTATACGAGAGCCGTCCGCATACTCATGCTGACCGGTCAACGCGTGGAGGAGATTGCGCGTCTGCATGTCGACAACTGGGACGCCGAGGAGAAAATCATCGACTGGTCGAAAACAAAGAACGGTGCTCCCCACGCGATTCCGGTGCCTCCCATCGCCGCGGAACTGATCGAATCGATCAAGCCGAACGAATACGGTTGGTTCTTCCCGTCAGCGAAGGATCCCAAGAGACCCGTCAGCCACGGGACGCTCTACAGCTTTATGTGGCGGCAGCGCGATCGCGGCGTCATCCCTGTCGTCACCAACCGCGATCTCCGCCGGACCTGGAAGACGCTCGCGGGCCAAGCTGGCGTTCCAAAAGAAATTCGCGATCGTATCCAAAACCACGCGTTGCAGGACGTAAGCTCGAAAAGCTACGACCGCTGGAACTACATGCGCGAGAAGCGAACCGGGATGGCCAAATGGGACAAGTTCGTCCGAGCGATGCTCGCGAAGAAGCGCCCTCTCAAGCTCGTCGCTTAGGTCCCCCGCGCAGCCGCTCGAACTCCCCCCGAGCACACCGAGATGAAGGTCGACACCAGCACATGGCATGTGGAGCCGGAGGAAAATAGCGCAACATAGCGCCCCGTGGTTGGCCCAATGAGGCCGGCGCTGCCCCTCCGTGCACTTATGTGACGATCCAACACCCGATGCCGCTTTACCACACGACGCTCTTCTCGAACGATCCGCCCGGCGAGGCCTTCGCCTCGCGCGGCGCAGCCTGGTCCTTCGAAAAGGAGCCGGGCGTCTACCGTGGGACCCCGAATGAGATACACGCCTATTCCATGAAACTATTCAAGCAACGCGGCCACGCGGCGACCGGCAACTACGGGTCGGATGACGTGCCCGTGTTCTTCGACATGGAGATTATGATCCGGGCACAGAAGCTGGCGCATGCGCAACAGGCTATGAACTTGCTGGTCTCGGCGATGGCCGCGCTCGAAGGTTCGATCACGTTTGGTCCGGAGCCATTCAGCATCGAGCCACGGGCGGTCGGCGCCGCGGCACCAACCACGTCCTACCTCAGCCGGAGCGGGTTTCTGGACGCCTGCGTACTTGCGAACCGCGCCAGCCGAAAACGCTCGTCAAGCTACGCATTACATAAGCTTGCGCTAAGCTACCAGTCCTCCTCGCCGCACCTCATGGACCTCCACCCGAGTGAGTCGCCGAGGCGATTTCAAGTGCAAAGTGATCCGATCTACCACGTGTACGTCGCGAACGCCGTCACGCTCGCGTACTCTGCAATCGAGGAACTCGGCTTGGAGTTGCGGGCAAGTCAAAAGAATCCATCGAAGATGCCAGACGGCACATGGAATCCGGTCGTAAAGGCGGATCTCGAGGAACGGCTTCAAAAGTCGGGCATCGACCTGTCAGATACGCATATATGGACCCTACGCGGACCCAAGACACGCATCGAGAAAAAGCGTCCGCCGCCTTCCGCGGGAAAGCCGAGCTGGTCCCGCGGCAATGTGCGCGACGTGAATGTCTGGCTGATCGATGCACTGGCCCTCGCAAGCTGGTTGCGCAGTAGCACGACAACCCACCGTTTCTCTGATGCCGCGCGCAGCTTGACAGTCTACGACGCGCATAACGTCCAATCGCTCGCACGTCATCTCATCATGGAGAAGTTTGGCTTTTGGCAGGCGCGAAGCAAGGAGTCGTCGGCAAGGAAGGACGCCTAGATCGGCCGCGATCTGATTCTCGACTTAGCGCTTGGACGAATAGGGCGTCTTGGAAGGAAGGCCCAACGCGTTGACAAGCCTGTCGTCGTCTGTGTTGGGGGCGTTCAACAAGCCGAGGCTTGCCTTGGGCGGCGCAGGCGGCCAATGCGAGAGAAGACCCCCAACGCCGGGAGCAAGCGGCTTCTCGCCCAATCCGAGTGCTGAGAGCGCACCAAGACCGAGGTGCGGCTGGGAAGGAGTCGTTGTCCGCGGCCAGTCGCGAACCGTCACGCGCTGGATGGTCCAGCGCCCGTCCGCCGTGACGTCGATGCGCATTGAACCATCCTTGCGGGTCGTGGCCACGTACCGCCGTTCGTTTGTGACGAAGACCGCGCCAGCGCATCGAGTCCGATACCAGTCGTCAGTATCCTGACTGTCGTATTGACGTTGGTCATCCGAGACGATGACAAGCTGCGGCCGGAACAATTCGAACAGTTCGGTGCAGCAACCGCTGTCCCGGCCATGATGTGAGGCGACGAGTACCGAGACGTTCAGCACGTCCTGGCGGAAATCCTGGAGCGCCAGCAAACGTCGCCAGCCCGCAACCTCAAGATCGCCCGTGAACAGGATCTTGAACGTGCCGAATTGGGCGATGACCGCGAGGCTGAGATCGTTGGTCTTGTTCTCGGCCCCAGGGACGAAGAAGGGATAGTACCAGCGGATTTGAACATCCCCGAAATCCGGCTGCGCTCCAGCCAATGGATTTTTCGGTTGGGCAAGCCAAGCCGCGACCGCTTGCGCGCCGGGTCCCATGCCATCCTTCTTGAGCATCGCGAACTCGCGCGGGCCGACAGTGGGATTGCTGAGAATCCAGGGGACCGTGCAGTCCTGCATCACGTTCTTGAAGTCGCTCAGGTGGTCCTCGTCGAGATTCATCAGGCCAAGCAGATCGACAGTCTCGCGGAAGAAATGGAGCGAAGGAGTCCAAAAGCGATCTTCACCCCAACGGTCGCCGCAATCGAGCATCATGCGTCGCCCGTTTGGCGCGGTGAGCATGGCGCATTGGCCGTGACCGACGTTGAAGATTTCAATCCGCATCGAGAGTTTCCTCGGCGCAAGACGGGTCGTTGACGAGATGAGGCAGATAGCTGCGAGCCAGGCAGAAGGTCAGTTGCTCCCCGCGCAGGCCGAGGCGCTCTATCCATTCCTCCGGCATCGCGTTGAAATCAGTCGGATAGGCGTGTGCTTCCTCGCGGCGCACGAGGTCCGCGGGCGGTTTCGGGAGCTGCCGGTCTTGTTGTCCAAGATACGGGAACAGGAAAGCTTTGATTTGCCCAGTCCGCTGCGCCTCGTGCAGCCGGTGCATGGCGGCGTTCTGGGCACGATCGAACACCGCGCTGAAGACGCTGAGCATGCGCGCGAAGATAAACTGACCTGGCGGATCCTGCCGCAAGCCGTAGCCTGCCGAGCAGCAGATGATCGTGTCAACCGGAACTACGTTGAGGCTCACGTCCGGCGACCGGTCCGGCCAGAGACAGCCGAGGCCGAGATTGTCGTAGATGCCCCCGTCGGTCAGGATGACGCGGCTATCCTTGAGCGCTCCGTCCTTTTCGAAGGTCAGCGTCTCGTCGAACGCCGGGAGAAAGAGCGGATAGGCCGCCGAGGCGGCGACTGCGTGGGCCACCGACGCATCGTTGCGGTGTATCTTGCCCCAGCGCCAAGATCCCGACTCCATGGTGCCGAAGCGGAACGCCGATCCGGTTCTCAGCTCTGTGGCGTTGATGACGAGATGCGGTTGTGCCGACAGGTCCTTCAGGGACGCTCCCTTGAACAAGAGGTCGTCGAAGACCGCTTCGAGCAAGGTGGTCCGGCTCGCGAAGCGATGCAGCGGCGATCGGATCTCGAAGCGCTCGAAACGCGCCGCGAGCCCCGGGGGCGTGACCCAGCGCGCCACCTTGATCGCCATCTTGATCAAGGTGACGGCGAGCGCGACCAGTCCAATCACCACGAAAGCGGCGGCGACCTTGATACCGGTCACGCTGAAAAGCTTGCGGTACATCGGCGCCACAAGTCCTTGGCGGAGCAAGTGGCGGATTTTCGCCTCGAAGGAGGCGAAGTCGCCGTGGTGGGCGTGGAAATAAGCACCAATTACGCTGCCGCCCGACACCGTCGAGAGAATGGCAACGTGATCGAGAAGTCCGAGCCGCTTAAGCGCGCGCAGACACCCGAGGTGAAACGCGATGGCGCGCGAGCCGCCGCCCGAGAGGGCGAGGCCGATCCTGGGGGCGACCGCCGCGTCCATGCCGGGCCGCCGCTCAGGCCGCGGTGGCCGGCGCGTTGACAGACCTGATAAGGGTCGTCGTCAACTCTGTCGGTCCGGGCTGGGTCAAGAGCGACACGCCGCCCTCCATGTTGGTCGCAAAGACGTGCTTCGCCACGCGGCTATAGACTTGCAGCGCCTGCGGATGCGGGTGGCCGTACTGGCTATCGACGCCGGCACTGATCAGAACCGTGTGCGGGGCGATGTTGACGAGCGACGCCGGATGCGTCGCGTTTTTCGAGCCGTGATGGGGTGCGGCGAGCACGTGTGCCTTCAGCGCGGTGCCGAAGAGCTTATTGATCCGGTCCCAGCGCGGATTCTCCGTGTCGCCGGTGATGAGGTAGGAGAAGCCGCGAGCACCGAGCCCTGTGAGTTTGAGCACGATGCTGCAATTGTTGGAGCAGTCCATGTCCTCGATGTGCGGCGAGAAGAGTTCGAACTCGAACTTGCCCGAGAGGCCGGTCAAGCAGCGGTTGGCGAGTTGGTCGACGCGCACCGAGACCTTCCTCAAAGGATTGTTGGTTTGCCGGCGCGCCGCCTCCTCGGCATTGATGAGGGCGAAGACGCGCTTCGCCTCGTCGCTGTCCTTGTAGTATTTGGGGTACATGACCCAGTCCGGGCGGTACTTGCGCAGCACGATCGAGGCGCCCACGATCTCGCTGTGGTCGCTGTCGAAGCCGGTCAGAATGAGGCCCGTCACGCAATGGTCCTTCAGGGACAGCGCCATGATCTCCTTGACGTAGGCCACGGTGCTGTCATCGGCCGGCGGAATGCGGCAATCGACGATGATGGCTTCCTTCTGGTGCCTCACGATCGCGAGCGCGCCTTGGCCGACATTGACCGTGATGATGTTCATGCCCCTCACCCCTTCTTGCCGCGATAGAGCGCCTGGTTGAGATCGCGTTCGAGCTGCAGAACGGCGTGCCTCGCCGAGCGGAACTTGCGCGCCCGGTACTGCGTCAGGATGTCGGCGATGACCGGGTTCTTGCAGGACGTGGCGATCGAATAGGACCGCGCCTTGTCGTCGGGGTCCTCGATCGCCACCACCTCGGCGCGCGAGCCGTCGACCAACTGCAACGGCCCCTTCCAATAGGGCGCGCCGCTATCCTTGGAGAGCAACGCCTTGAGGCCCGGATAGAATTCGGCAAAGAACTCCTGATCCTTGGCGCGCTGCGGGTTGGCGGCGCCGGTCTGGGCAGGCTGCGGCGGAGGATCGCGCGGCTCCGCATTCTCGGCCATCGCGCGCGGGCGCAGAACGGGGGTATCGACGAGCCGCACGTCTTTCGCGAGAACCTCGTAGATCGTGTCGTCGCCGCGCCGGAAGATGAAGTGCTTCACGGCGTAGCGCGGGTTGCCGCCGCCGTTCTTGGTGACGACGAGCAGCGCGTAGAAGAAGTCGGTATTGTGATTCTCGTGGTTGACGGTCTTGAAGTAGGTCTGCTTGTCGCCGCCGCTCAAGGTCGGGTAGCCGTTGACGTGATGGGTGTGCCAGTTGCCGAGATGCTCGATTTCGGGGTGGCTGGCTTCGATAGCGCGGAATAGCTTTTCCTGGTGGTCGCCGTCCTGCAAGAAATAAGTCGACGTCCGTTGCGCGTTCGGCCCCGGCTCGAGCACGCCCTTGACCTCGATGTCGTAGCGCCCCTGGTCATGGCGGTAGGTGCCGAGAAGCCGGCCGCCGGTTTCATCGACATCGTAGCGGTCGCACTCGTCGAACACGGCTTCGAGCGCGCCGCGCGCGATCGAGATCGAGAACACCGGCTTTTTCGATCTAAACAGCATGGGCCGTGCTCCTCGTGGCGCAGACCGCACACTGCTCCTGCGGGCTGAGCGCGGTGCGTTGCAGGTGAAAATGCTTATTGAAGGGATGGACAGGCCGGTTGCCCCAGATCAGGTAGTTCTCGTCGATAGGATCGAGGAATTTGGGACGCTCGCCGAGGCGCCTCGCGACGGCGTCGAGGACAAACCGGGTGTGGAACGAGGTGATGAAGGTGATGTCCACCGTGAGGCCAGGCGAGTCCTTGATCTCGGCGATCTCCATGCCATAGACCTTCTCGCGCTCCTCGTCGGAGACGAGGTCGATCTCGCGGATGCCTTGCCGGAAGGGCGTGCGCTGCAACGCCGCTTCGAGGCAGGCGAGGCAGGCGCCCTCTGGCGGACGGTAGGCGAAGACTTCGCCGCCGATGCCGCGGGTGAACACACGGCCGACCACGAACGGAACGCCGTGGCGGATGCACATCTCGTTGATGGTGTAGCGGGTCGGCTCGTTATCGGTGGCGAGCACCACCACGTCGGCCTTCACGATCTCGGCGGCGAGGCCGGGATAGTTCATGATGTCCGCGTCGATCTTGGCGATGCTGGCGTTCGGGTTGCGGTCGTGCAGCACGTCGGCGACGGCGTCGGTTTTCTTCTGGCCGATGTAGCGGCGGCCGCAGACATGCCGGATGACGTTCTCCGGCCCGAGGATGTCGTTGTCGATCAGCGTGAAGTTGCGGATGCCGGACATGACGAGCTGGAGCGCGACGCTGGCGCCACCGGAGCCGCAGCCCGCGATGAGGACGTTCACGTTGGCGAAGGCGGCAATGTCGAACAGCGTCTCGATGCGTTCGAAGGTGCGGTCGGTCATGGCGCGGTCAGTCATCATGCATCCGTCCTTTCCGGCCATTCGCCGGTCTTGCACCACTTGGCGTAGTGTTTGAGCCAGACCCGTGCGAGGCCGAGAGCGTGGCTGACGTCGTGGGTCTTGACGTTCCAAGCCGTCGTCGCGCCGAAGATCGAGAGCGCGCCGTCCGGCCAGCGCTGCGGGGCGTTGGACGCGACCTGCGCGGCGTAAATCCGCGGCGCGGAATTGGGGTAGCCATGCGGCAGCACGATGCTGACGATGATGTTCTCGCCGGCGGCTGTTTCCGGGCAACTGATCTCTAGTTCTTTGCTCTCATTGATCGTGAGCTTGTAGCTCTCCTTCTTGCCGTCGAGCTTGGCGAGCTCTTTGGCGATGCGGTCGGGGGCGATGTCCGGCAGCAAGAAGGAGACCGGCACGAGGCAGGCCTTTGGCTGGCCGTTGCGCTCGACGACGAAGACCTCGCCGTCCCGCGCCACGCGGTCGAGAACCTCGCCCGGGGAGCTGCGCAGCTCCATCATCTTCAAGGTCTTGAAATCGACTTTCAAAGGCCGCCCCTCAGTGCCTGATCTCGGCGCCTGGCCAGGTGCCGCCGTTGTTGCGCCAGACCTCGTATTTGTTGAGCCACTTCGCGGCGCGGCCGATGACGAAAGTCAGGTGATGGACGCCCGGGTTCCACATCGTCGGATGCAGGTAACAGATGTGCCCGCCCTGATACCGGTGCGGCGCATGGGTGATGGTCGGCGCGTCGATGAACACGCGCGGCATCTCGTTCGGATAGTTGTCAGGGAATTTGATCGAGAGCACATACTGTCGGCCGTTCGAGGTCTGCAGCGCCGCACGGGCATAGACCTTGCCGTCGAGCGTCGGCTGCAGCTCGACGAGCGCGAAGGTCCGCTGTGCCTCGGCGAATTCGCGGTGGATGCGAGCGATGTCCATCGCGGGCCTCAATACTCGCCGCCGAGGTTTTCTTTCATCGTCAGCGGCTTCTTGTTGCCGAGCTCGGACGACGTGGTCTGACCGATCTGTCGAATCTCGCCGTTCGGCAGGATCTGGATCGGGATGTCCTCCTCGCTGTTAAGGAGCCGCTCCAGCTCGTCGATTTTGGACTGTTGGCTCATTCCTTCCCTCCAAGGGCACGACACGACTCACGAGCTAATACAATTGCACACCCTACAACGGTTGCGCATAGAGTCAATTTAAGATTTGGGGGGGGCGGGCGCTGATGGCTACCAGATAGGGGGGGTGCGGATCCGCCGCCAGCCGTAAGCGCGAAACTTGTTCCGGCCGGGAACTTGCGCCAAGGCACCGGAGTGCGCTCGGTTTGAGTATTGTTCTCGCGGCGGCGGGACGAACGAATGTCTGGCCATGATCTATTACGTCGGGTCGCCCTTCACTGAGGTCGAAGGTGGCCTCGCGCCCGGCCAGGCCGTCGAGTGCTTGAGCAACGCCACCGCAATCGGCGCGCCGAGGCGAGGGCCGCGAACCAATGCAATGCCGGTGCCGTCGCCTTCTCCCGCAGCGGCGACCTCAATTTCGGCGAGTTCGAGACACCGTCATCCTTAAGACCTTCGGCGAGGTGCCCGAGGATTTCACCAGACCGCCGACGGCATGATCTACCGCAAGGGCGAGCTATCGCCAGCGATGATCAATCGCGGGTGCGCGCACGCGAAACGATCAGCAAACCCCTCGCAATTGACGATGGTCTTGCCGCTGTAGTCCGGGTCGACCTGAGCGATATGACGGCCCGGTGCGGTATCGGCCGAATGCACTCCTAAGAACCCGAAGATTAGGAGACGGCCAACGTGGAATTCACCATCTCGAGATAGCGGCAGAACGCGTTCGCCAACTGAATCTGCCGCGGCGTCCGGCACTCCGTTTCGAATATCTGCGGTGAGCCGACGAGGACCGATACGCATTTGGCGCGCGAAGTCGCAACATTGAGCCGGTTGAGGCTGTAGAGGAACTCCATTCCGCGCGGCGCGTCCGCATGGCTGGAAGTGGCCATCGAATAAACTGCGATCGGAGCTTCCTGCCCCTGGAACTTGTCGACCGTGCCCACGCGCGCACCCGACAGGCATTGCTGAATCTCGAAGACCTGCGCGTTGTAGGGCGTGATGATAACGATGTCGTCGAGCGTGATCGGCTTCTCTTGCCCTTCGCGATCGACCCAAGTCGCCTTGCTCGCGAGGATCGCCCGCACGAGACGCGCGACCGCTTGTGCCTCTTCAGGCGAGCAGTTCTGATTGCCGCTGTGTGCGACAGGGAGAAGGTAGAGACCAGACCCGCTGACCGGTCCGGACCCTTTGATGACCAGCTTCTCTAGCCCGGTCTTCGAGCGGAGCTTGCCGTCATAGAAGACCTCGGAGGTGTAGGCGCAGATCGCAGGATGCAGCCGCCAGGTCTCTTCGAGAAACAGGCCCTTATCCGCAGAAATCGTCCGCTCGCCGCCGAGAATATGATCGAGCGCCGACACATCGGTGCCCTCCGGGTGGCTGCCTTGCATCGGCTGATCGAGTTGCTGCGGATCGCCGATCAGCACCACCGTCTTCGCCGCCTGCGACACGGCAAGCACGTTGGCGAGCGACATCTGCGCGGCTTCGTCCACGAAGAGAACGTCGACCGTCTCGAACGTGTCCGGCCGCGACCACAGCCATGCCGTGCCGCCGCCGACCGAGGCGCCGCCGCTCAATGCCGCGAACAAGTCCTCATTTCTCTTGGCGAAGAAAAGGCGATGCTGCGGGTCTTCGACCTCATCGGCCTTTTGGCAGCATTGCAGGTCGATTCCCAATTCGTCGGCCGCCTTGATCGTCGCATCGATCAGGTTGCGAATGACCTTATGACTGTTGGCCGTGATGCCAACTTTCTTCCCACGGCGCACCAGCTCGCAAATCATCTGCGCACCAGTGAAGGTCTTGCCCGCACCGGGCGGTCCTTGGATCGGGAGAACGCCGCCCGCCACGTGGCCGCACAGCCGAACGGCGGCTTCAACCGTCGTCTCTCCGGCGCGGTGCAGCGGCTCATCGCCGACGCGCGGGCTTCCTCTGAGCAGGAGATCGCGCGCCGCCTGATAAGGCCCATCGCCCCGTACGCCGTGATCGGCGACATAGTCGCCGATCCGCACCAGCGCCTCGGCCATCACTTGGCCGCCAACATAGCTGTGGGCGAACGCGGCTTGCGGATGGAGGCTGGCGGTATCCTGGCGCTTCTTGATATCGACGGTGTTGTCTGCAAAGGAGATCACCTCGACCTTGCCGAGTTTGGCGCCGCCGAGATTGCAGAGTTCCTCGCCGCCGCGAATTTCGGTCTCCTGCGGCGGGAAACGGTAACGATGGATCGGCGCCTTGGCTGTGCCGCCGGCCGTGGCGGCAAAGATAAGACCGGAGAGTCCGGCGCGCTCCTCGAGTAGATCCTCGGCCGAGAGAGCGGCCAGCCGGAAATACTCCCACCACACCGCCTTCTCTTCCCGGCGATGCCAATCAACAATGTTTGCCAAGATCCAACGGGCCTGCTGCTCCTCATTCCGTTCGGTGGGATCCACCGGAACATCCGCCGTCAGTCTTTCGATTAGCGCATTGATCTTGACCAGCCAGTCGGTGATCTTCTCGTTCGGCGCACCGTCACCAGGTTGCGGTCGAGGCACGACTGTTCCATCAGCGACCAGCTTCGTCCGGTGCGCTTCGAGCCAGTCGCGCAAGACCACGGTGGAACGGCAATCATCCTCGTTGTAGGCGCGCACCACTGCCTTGGTCTCTTCGGCAATTGACGGCGCATCGCTGAGCTCGATATTGGCCTGGAGATTGGCGAGCGCGACATTCGCATCGGTCAGTGGCGTTTGACGTTCGAAGCCATAGAGGGGCTCCAACCGCTTGATCGAATAGCTTTCGACGCTTGCACGAAGACTATGGCGCACGACTTGATAGAGATCGACGAAGAGGCCGGCGCGGAGCATCCGGTCGATCTCCTCCTCGCGCGTCGCGTAGCGGCCCATCAGGCGCTTCAGGGCCGCCGGCTCATAGGGAGCGTAGTGGTAGACGTGCAGGCCGGGGAACAGAGCCCACCGCGTCATCACAAAATCGACGAACTTTTCAAAGGCGCGCTTCTCGTCGGCGCGGGTGAAAGCCCAGTCGCCCTCGTAGACGAGCGCGCCGTGTGCGTCCTTGAACAGATAGCCGACCAGATATTCGAGGCCATGCTCGCCGACAAATGGATCGCCTTCGAAGTCAAGAAACACATCGCCATCAGAAGGCTCGGGCAGACGGGTGAGCCCGAAGCCGGTCTCCACCGGCAGCAGCTCGAATATGCGAGTCCCTGCTGTGCGGGCCTCGACCACGATCCGCGCCTGCTCGCGGATGCGGATATAGGAATCGGCCGAACCGCGATCGGGCTTCCACTCGAGCGGCAAGGGCATGCCGGCCAAACCTTGTACCGTCGCGACATCGCGTGCCTTCAACTCATTGATCTGAATCTTCGAGATGCCGGCAACGAGGCAGAGATGATCGTCATCGCGGCGACGCTTGTCGCAAGCCTCTCGCCAACGGCAGATATCGCAATGCTCGATTGGATCGGGGTAGGTGTCATCTGTCGCCGGCGCGGCCATGGCCGTCAGCAACCCGCGCTTCACCTTTCGGAAATACGCCGCATAGTCGGCGAAGCGATATTGCTGCGGCTGAAATTCCGACCACGGCGCGACGACGTACATGTATTCGGGCGGAAGTCCCTGCATGGCGGCCAGCAGGTCGGCGTAGAGACAGAGCTGGAGGATCGTTCCGGCTTTCGTTTCGCGTGCGAGCTTCGTGTCGACCGGCTCATAGGACCAGCCGCCCAGCGCGCTCGGTACTTCGACGCGGCGCAGGATGTCGGCGCGTCCGTTCCAGCCCTGATGCGCGAGTGCTGCCTGAGCGATGACCGGAACACCGCGCTGCATGATGGCGCGCGTCTCAGCGACGGCCCCGTGCGTGACTTCGACACCGTCGATCCGCACGGCGTCCAGCCCTGCGGTGGTGAGGTGCTCTATGTAACTCTGCTCATGGGCTATCCCGCGTTCGGCCAAGATCTGCAGAAGGGGGTCCCAGACCTTCGGCTTCGATAACGCCCCGTTGGCCACCGCGCGGTCCAGACCCGTGAGATGATGACAATTCAGGTAGCCGACTAAGTCGGTCGCGCTGAGCTCGAAGGACTCTCCGACCTTTTTCATGTGGTTTGAAAGCTTAGGTCGCGCACGGGAATGTACGCGCGGTTAGTTTCAGCAGCACGGCGCGCCTTTTCCTCGAGCACTGCAATGAGCGAAACGCGCCGCGATAGCACCTCATACAAATCCAGCCCGTCGACGCAGATGAGGTTCGTCTGACGGCCACGGCTGAATGCCTCCAGGCCCTCCTGGGTGAATCCTGAGTTGCTGACAAATAGGCCGCGCGCCCACGCCGCCTTGCCCGAGACTTTGCCCGAAAACGCCATCAGGTCGGCAAACCCAATCTGTGGCCCATGCCACTTGGCTTCGACCAGGTAGGTTTCCGTGTGCAGCCGAAAGCTCCCGTCAATCTGCTCTCCCACGATACGGAAGGAACCACGGGGCGCCAGACCGAATGCGGCAAATATATCCGAGAGAAAACTTTCAAACCTCAGGCCTCTTTCTTGTGGGCTTAGGTTCGATATCTCGATCAAGCGCGCAATCAACGTCTGAGCGGCCGCCTCTGCCAACATTGGCTCGGGCGCAGTGCGTTCAGTCTTCGGCGGCTCGCCGAAGGTCTTCAAGAAGGCTGGATCGAGAAGCTCCGGAATCCTGAAAGACACGCCCGGCAGCGCCGCGTTCAATCGATCAATTTCATCGCGAGTCAGCGGATTACCCTTGCCCCGGCGCCAAGTCATCGATTGGTGGACGATGGCGATCATCAACGGTGTGAAACGGTTCCGGCGATATTCCAGCGTTCGCTTCAGGAGCTCGACAATTGCCGGCCGCTTACTCCCAGAAGTCCAGAACTCACCGACACCGGCTTGGGCAGCAGCAAGCGGAAAAGCAGTCTTGTTATTGCCGCTTCCTGGCAGGAACTCATAGAGAATATCTGCGATATTCTCGATGGCCTGCGCTTCCGCGAGCGACAACATAGCTCAGTCCTCCGACGAAACGAGTCTGAGCGGTGGCCGCGAGCGGCTTCGATCGCCGCTGTTGGGAATACCGTTGAGGCTGGTCAACGCCAAGCCGAACACTAGTTCATCAATATCTTTGGGGTGGACACGCAGCGCCTCTGCGACCTCCTCCTTGCTGATTCCTTCCTTTCGGAGCGCCGCGAACACCTTTTGCAGCACCTGCGAGATCTCACGGGGCCCGCCCTCCGGCTCTTTTTTACGGAACCCACGCGACGACATCTCGATATAGAGCTGGCGATAGTGCCATTCAGACAGAAGATCGAGTTTATGGAGCCGGTACGTCATCGCCGCCAGTGATACGCCCCAAACCTTTTTGAGCCGCATGAGATTGTCGATGGTGGCAAAGCGCGGCGCGTGGGCACGCACACTGGCTGGCGGCATCAGCAATGCGGACGCGAACGCGTTGGCATCCTGCTCGGCCTCCTGACCATTCGGCGCGGCGTGCCGATGCAGAACCAAATGTCCCAGCTCGTGGGCGGCATCGAACCGTCCATGCTCGGCCGACTTGAGCGTGTTGAGAAAGACAAAGGGGCGATCTCCTCGCCACATGGAGAATGCGTCAACCTCAGCAGCATCAATGGCGAGTGAGTAGACGCGCACGCCTTTCGACTCGAGCAGATGCACCATGTTTTTGATCGGCAGTTCTCCCAACTCCCACGCACGACGTACCGCCGCCGCCGCCGTTTCGGGACTTGCATCACGACCGAGATCTGGCAATTGGGGCGCGGGCAAATCGAAGCGCGTTTCGATCCATTCGTTGAGCAGCATTGCCACAGCGCCGTTACCGAGCGCGGTGTCGCGTTGGCGCGCCGTCATCTTCGACAAAGACCGAAAGCTCGCCGTGTCGATCGCCGGCTCCTCGATATCGTCACCAAAGAAAAACGCCTGCGGAAAGTTCAGCGTGCGAGCAATGGTCGCCAACCGCTCAGGCTCCGGATTAAACTCACCCGTCTCGTAGGCTGAAACCGATCGCAACTCTACGCCGATACTCGCGGCGAGGCGGGTCTTGGTTAGTCCGCGTCTCCGACGAGCCCAGGTAAGGCGGGTGGGATTGAAGGCATCAACGACTGTCATGCCTTTCGCTTCACATCGATATCGAGATCCGGCCCCACGGGCGCCACGATTTCAACCTCGGCGCCGTCCAACGGGATCGATGGCAGCATGATGCGTTCCTGCCAGCGCGTGATCCGGCCGTCCGCCGAAATCTGCGACGGCAAGGACAGTTCGCAACGCACCTCAGAGCCGGCACGGTGGAGAAGCAAAAACCAGGTCAGCGGACCCTCATCGCCCCGCACATGCGGCATGTCAGGAACCGGCAAATCCAATTCGAGCTGCACCTGATTTACCGAGATGGCGTCTGCCGTGCTAACGCCCTTCGGCGCCCGGTTGCTGACATTGGCGGTTGGGATCCCCGTCCCCATGTCGCCGGAAGCAATATTGATCGCCATCGACCCATCAGGGTGGATCACCAGGGCGTAGTTCTTCTCGTCTGACCGCGTCCAGCCAAGCGGCAGCAAACCTTCCCGCAGCGCCGCAACTGCTTCCATCCAAGCCGCAATGCCGATGGCGAAGGGCGGGTGATTTATGGTGAAGCTTACCCAGGACAAATACCAACGCTGCGCCGCGTGCGCGAGAGGCTCATCGGTCAGCCCCATGGCGGCCAACCGGGCCTTCACGTCATCGGCATCTATGTACACGGACAGGGGCGCAGCCACTGGATTCTCCGGGGAAGGGGCAGGTTCCGCTTTTTCTACCTCAAATGAGGGAGAAAAACAAGAACCTCGGCCTCCTCCAATTGGGCTGTATTCCCCCGTCGCTACCTGCCCCGGGGCGGAGCGTCCTTCAAAGCCGGTCCATCACGTCGTCGACGTTCCTCGCTTTGATATATCGTGCCGGATTCTTCCCAACAGCCAGCGCCTGGAAATGCGCCTCCCCGCAAGCGATCTTCGCCGCCTCATTGTCGCGCAGGTCGTCGACAAACATGCTGCCTTTGGTCTCGACAACGAAATACAGGCGCTCTTCGCCACTGACTTCAATAAGCACCGCCCAATCCGGGTTGTAGGTCCCGAGCGGTGTCGGCACTTTGAACCACGCCGGCAGCTTCGCGTAGATTCTCACCGCCTCATTTTTTTCGAGTTGTTCGGCGAACGTTCGTTCGACGCCGCCAGAGTCATAGACGACATGCTCGAAAACGGACTTCTGCGCGTCCTTCAGCATGTTCCGTAGATAGCCTGTAAGCTCCTCTTGCGAAAACAGCTCTTGCGCATAGTAGTATTCGTCACCGATCCGCTGGTACTTGATGCCGTCGACAATGGCCAATCGCTTGGTCCGATTGATTACTTCTCCTGCAATCTCGATAAACGCCTGCGGGTTGCGCTTGAAATCCGTCAGGCGGCCGCACTCAGTTAGAACCCGGACCAGACTCTTGCGGGTTAGCTGAGTTCGATCCTGAAGATCGGTCAACACATCCGGCAGGACGATATCGCCTTCCTCGATCGTGACGATCGTTCCGCTGTTCTTGTCATGCTCCGTGGCTTCAACGCCGCCCTGACCAATTGAAAGATCCGCCTTTCTGATCCGAACGCGCGCTTTCGACACCGGTGGACCGTTGGCGATGGCCTTCGCGCAATCTGCGATCAGCTTCTCGTTGTCGAAGTGAACGCGATAGGTGGTCTTGTGCTTGATCCGGTCCCAAAGCGCCTGAAACTCGGCGCTTTCCAGAATGGCTTGCCGCGTTTTGACGACGACGCGCTCATCGGCGTTCTTGATATCCAGCTTGCCGGCCACCTTCTTTAGGACGTCGCGCACCGACGCCAAGTGCGGCGCCGGCGCCGGCGGCAGGGCGAAGGATCCGTCTTTGAGCGCGGTGCGCAGAGTGTCCTGCACCTTGCCTTTGGCGTCGACGAACCCTTGCGATCTCAGATGATCGAAGATGGCCGCCGACTCTTCGAAGCCCAGCATGCCGGTTGATCCGTCCGCCTTGACGATCGGTATGGCCGCGAACTGATGCTTCTCGACTATGCCGAACTTGATTCCCGTATCCTTCTCAATTTCCTTCTGCAGGTTTTCGGCGAACTCCTCGTAGCTCTCGGTGGCGATCACGGTCAGGGTGTTAATGTCGAAGCCGCGAAGGCGCTCGCCCTTCTGGTTTACGCAAAGGCGCAGACCGCGACCGATCGTTTGTCGTCGCTCGCGCTCAGTACCGATTTCACGCAGTGCGCAAATCTGAAACACGTTGGGATTGTCCCAGCCTTCCTTCAGGGCCGAGTGTGAGAAGATGAACTTTAGCTTCGTCTCGAAGCCCAGAAGCTTCTCCTTGTCCTTCATGATCAGATTGTATGCGCGCTCCGCGTTATCGCGAGCTGATTGGGTATTGTCTGCCGTGTCGGTCCAGTGCCGGGCTTTGTCGATCGAAAAATAACCATCGTGGACCTCCTCGGCCTCGGACGTCAAATCGACCTCCTTAAACAGGCTGACAAACTCGGGAAGCTTCGCTGCGCGGCGATACTCCTCCTCGAAAATCCGGGCGTATTTGCCCTTCACAGGGTTCCCGTCGGCGTCATAGGACCGGTAGTGCTCGACCGCGTCGATGAAGAACAGACTGAGCACCTTGATGCCAAGGGGCGCGAGGCGCTTTTCCTTCTCAAGATGCTCGTGGATTGTCCTGCGCAGCATCAGCCGCTTCAGCGCATCCGCGTCCACATCGCCCACGGCCTGGCCGGGCTGGAGAAATGTCTCGCTGCCGGGCAGCTTCACTTCCAGAAGCTGGCTGTCGCGCCCAGCGCGAATCTCGCCGATCCGGCAGTCCGCGTAGATAGCCCGCTTGGTCAGTTCCTCCAGGTCATCGCCGTCCTGAACGACCACCTCTTTGCGCCGGACTTGCTTGCTCTCCAGCACGTCGATTTCAACGCGGGCGGTCACCGGCCCTTTGCCGTTGCTCGCCGAGACGAAACGGACGTAGGCCTTGTTGTGGCCCCCTTCGACTTCCAGCGAGGCGACCTCGATCTGCTTGACCAGCTTGCGCTCGTAGGCGTCCACAGCATCGAGCCGGAAAACCATGTGGTGTTTGTCGACATGAGTCGCCGAATAGCGGAGCGTGCAGAGCGGATTCATCTCGCCAAGCGCGTTCTTGCCGGCGCCAGATAGGCCGCCATCGACACTTTGCGGTTCATCGACGATCAGTATCGGCCGTGTCGCACGGATCAAATCGATGGGCCGCTCGCCTCCGGTCTTCTCACTGTCCTTGTAGAGGTTGTTGACGTCCTTCTTGTTGATGGCGCCGACGGTCACCACCATGATCTGAATGTTCGGGTTGGTCGCAAAATTGCGCACCTGGCCGAGCTTCGTGGAATCATAAAGGAAATAGTCGAACGGCTGGCCCGAATAGAGCCCCCTGAAATGCTCCTCCGTGATCTGGAGCGTCTTGTAGACACCTTCCTTGATGGCGACCGAGGGTACGACGATGACAAATTTGGTGAAGCCATATAGCTTGTTCAGTTCGAAGATCGTCCGCAGATAGACGTAAGTTTTGCCCGTACCGGTCTCCATCTCGACCGTGAAATCGCCGGAGGTTAGCGCGGTTGATGGGGCAAGGCCATTGCGGAGCTGAATGTCCTTGAGGTTAGCCATGATCTCGTCATCCAGCAGGGTCAGCCTGTTGCCGATGCCGAGCTCGCTTTCGACCAACCCTAATTCGCCTTGCGGGCCAAGAAACGCGCCGAGATCAAGGTCAGTCTGACCGGTCCGTTCGGCCATAGGCCTGCGGATTACAGTGAATTCGGTTCGGTTGATCTCCTGCCCGCGGAAGAGGCCAGCGACGGCCTCAATCGCCGCCTCCTGATAATCAAGGTCGGGCTCAAAGTGCAGCTTCATCGAACAGGCCTCACAAGCTGCGCACGTCGGAGATGCCATTCTGGTTCAGGATCGCTGCCATGTTTGTCTTAGCGATATCATCCGTGATCCCTGAATCCTTGAACACGACGCGCGTGTCAGCCGCAGGCGCGAGTTCCGCGCGCCATGCAATAATGCCAGCACTGAGCGGCTCAATTACCTCCTTCGTTAGACCATCGGCGAGGCAAACTACTAGCACGCCTCCACCAATGGAATGGACCGCCTTCCCTGCAATGCTTCTCGTTTCGATCGGCACGCAGAGGTCGAGGCCGAGTTTGAGCAAAAGCTCATAGAGCACATCATCCTCGGCGCGACCTTGGACGAGATGCTCCGTGTTCTTCAGAAGGCTGTTCTCTATGTCATCTGGATCGGGCTCCCACGCGCGGATGTTCGAGGATGCAAGCTTAAAGACACGAAAGCCCGAATCACCTTTGAAGAGCGGATTTTCTTCATCGACCCGTTTTGCAGAACGCCGGAGACGCTCTTTAGTCAATTCAGAAATTTTGCGCGGCAACTTCAATTTGTCACAAAAATCGGCCGCAACTTTCTGTTCCCTGTTGCTTGGGTCGAGCGGCTCGGGGAGCTGCACAAGCATATAGCGTCGCTTAACGCTTTCCGCAGCATTCTGCTTCAGCACCGCATGCCCTGTTGTCCCGGAGCCCGCAAAGAAGTCTAGGACTATGTCTCCATCCGCAGTGACCTGCTCAATAAGGCTTGCGATCAGTTCCGTCGGCTTCGGAAAGGCAAAGAGATCGACATCGAATAGTGATCGAATTTCCTGCGTACCGTCGGCTGTGTGAATTCCATCAATGATCGATCGGAACGCGATAAACTCGGCGCGCATTTCATTGCGAAACTTCTTTTCGCGCGGCCTTCCTTGGTCGTTCTTAGGAAAGAGCACCTTACCCGCGGATATCAGTTCCGCCATTTTTTCCCTCGAGTAGCGCCATCCCGTTGAGGCATTCGGAGGGAACACCCGGCCTGTAGACGGCTCCACGATATCATAGTGGAGATTTGGCCGCTGATCGCGCGTGGCAAGACCGAGCATGCTCCGGCTCATCCAATCTCCACGCGGATCGTTATCAGGATTTCCAAACTTAGATTCGTCCCGCCCTACCCCCTTTAGAGAGAATCCGTCGTCCCTCGCATAAGCTAAAATGTATTCATGGTCAGTCGATATATTCGTATTCGCACGAGCGTCGGTGAATTGACGTGCTTTCCAAACGAACTGCGCGACGAAATTTTCTTCGCCATAGATTTCATTCAGCATCAATCTAAGATTGGCCACTTCTCCGTCGTCGCATGAGACAAGGATGACACCATCGGGGTGGAGAAGATTCCTCGCCACCTTCAGTCGGGGATACATCATATTCATCCAGTCGGTATGAAATCTGCCGGATGCGTCGGTGTTGGAGCTGATTCTACGCCCGCCCTCTATCTGCCCGGTCAGCTCAAGATAGTTTTTGATGTTGTCGCTATATTTATCGGGATAAACAAAATCCTTACCAGTGTTGTACGGCGGATCGATGTAGATCAGCTTCACCTTTCCCGCAAAGCTCTTTTGCAATAGTTTCAGGACCTCAAGGTTGTCGCCTTCGATCAGTAGGTTCTGGGTCGTATCCCAATCTACGCTCTCCTCCGGGCACGGAAGTAGCGTGCCGGTCGACGGCGTCAGTGCAATCTGCCGCGCACGACGCTTACCGTGCCAGTTGAGCCCAAATTTTTCATCGCGGCGATCAATCGATGAGCCGAGTAGCTCTCTCAACACGTCGAAATCGACCTGTCCTTCACCGAAGGCCTCAGGAAACAGCACCTTCAACGTCTCCAGGTTGGCGGCAACCAGATCAGCGCTCTTGGTCTCTGGGGCGTTCCAGTTCAATTTCTTGATTCCCGTCATCGGCGTCTGTTCCATGGTCAAAGTTTCCGCTCCTTCTTCGCGACCGCTCTAAGGATGGAAGAAGCGATAGTGGTACTCGAGCGCAGCAGCGCTTGGGTGAAGTGCCGTCTTGGATGGGAGCGCAGGGCCTCGACCGTCAAGTGCCTCATATTCTGATCCCTCCAGCAGCTTTGACACCTTCACGACAAACTTCTTTGGCTCGATAGAGATTAGAGCAAGATCGAAAAGTGTGTGGATGTCAGCACGAAGTAACAATCCATTAGAAACAGCGTTTGTTTTCATTCCTCGGTAGGGCGTGATATGGGCGGCTTCCAAGACCCAGAGAGTCTTGCATTGCGTCATGGCGCATTGGGCGGCATATGCGGAGATAAGTTTTCGGCGGAACGCCCGTTGACCCAGGCGTCGAATGACCGCTGCGATTATTCGTTTTCTCCCGTCCGATATATTCTTAGGATCGAACGCATCTCCGCGTTCCTCCTCCTGTTGAATCAGAAATTCATCGAAGCGGCTTGGGCCGGGCACATGAAAGCTGACAACAAACGCAGGTGGCGCCACTCCAATACCTGTGTGAACGGAACTTATCCCCTTCGGTCTTTCGGCAGCTCTCAACGCAAGAATGCGGCGTTCAAGGGAAAAACGTGCGTGAAATGACTTCCCAAACCTGAATATCAGGATATAGGGAGGATTGCTTGGGTCATAGACTGTCGGGAACCCGGCAGTCGTCGCCCAAGCCGGGTGCCTGCTACTATATTGATCGCGGATGCGCCATTCACCTCCTCTGCGCCGAGGATTTCCACTAAAGGCCAAATGCGCCACGCGGGTCCGATTACGGTCCGCCCCGGCAGAAATGATCACCTCGGTTTGCCCGCGAGCGTTTAGAAAATCATCAATTGGAAAAGCGTCGGTCCGCACACCGAGCGCGATGTGCATTGCGCCACCGCCTCGGCCGTGAGGGGATGCGCTCCCGTTCATCGCCCTGAAGTCGGTCGGGCTTATACGTCTCCAGAGCACCAGAGGATTCATTGTCTCCACATCCGGTGTCATGCATCATCCCCCGCCATCAATTGCTTATTCCGATCGATCGCCACCTCTATCGCTTTGATCTTCTGATTTAGATCTACTCGCTGGCTAATCTGCTTTGCGCGCGCCGCCTGCGCTCGCAACTGAGCCGCCTCCCGCGCGAGGCGGGAGTGTTCTTCCAGCGCCATCCGCCGGCGGTCAATCAGACCACTTTCGTCCTTGATTTTGTAACTTCCCGACAACCGCGCGGCTGCCAACGCCTCAATCCGCGCAAGCCAGCCCCCATAGACAGTAGACAGATCGCGCGCGGGCTGGCGTTCGAGCGCGAGGCTATCTAGAAAAGCGCGCTCGACGGCCGGTGGCGCGTTCGGATCGATGTCCTCAGCGATCACGACGCGCTCGACAACAACCTTGTCGCCAACATTCTGCGCCGCACGTTTGGGCGCGACCGAGACAGCGAAGCCTCCGGCCCCCTTGGTAATCAAGAGAACCGGATACGGGATTGCGCGGTGAATCAACTCCGTCAGGCGCGCGGCACGGGCTTCGGGGCGAAATGCCGCGGCAATGACGGCGATCTCGGAATAGTCGTGGATATGGTCGTTGAACGCGGGAATCGCAACCGTGTTCGGCTTGAGCACTGCAAGCCATTGCATCTCGTCGATGCCGTCCTGAATCGCTCGCTTATCGGCGGTCGTCGGGGCCCCTTGCTCCACCAGCATCTTTTTGGGAACGCGCGCATCCACGCGCGCTCGCGACGGCAGGTCGAGAGCGGAGACAATTGCGGCGACCGTTGCCATTCCGGTCATGAGACCGCACTCGTCGGTGAGGGCAGGGCAACCAAGAATGCCACCACTTCGAAGTCGTTAATCCCTGCAAATTCACCCTTCATGGCGTGTGTCCCACCCATCTGAAACAGGCTGGCGACTGCGCGCTCCTCGCGCTTTCCAACGAGCGTGCCCACAGCTTGAGCAAGCAGCTTTCGGTAGGACTCCATGTCGCGACCCGAGTGGGTCGCCTTGTCGAACCGCTTGTAGGACTCCTGGTCCGGCTGATCGCGCCCGAGACTGAGCTTCTTTAAGCGATCGAGCACCTGTTTCGCCTGCGTGTAGGGGAGCAACACCTCGCCATCCTCACCCACATGCACAACATAATGGGGCGCTAGCGGATAGCCTGGTTCGGCGACCGACAGCGCTGCATCCCCGACGGCCCGAAGGCAAAAGATCACGCCGGGCGGGATCGGATTCTCGCCGTCGCCGAGAGTCTCAGTCACCGCATAGGTGCCGAGCGGCAAGGAATCGAGCCGGCCCTTATTCGCTCGGAGATAACCGGCAAGATCGATACGGAAATCATTCAAGGTCAGATCGGCGATTGAAACGCCGCTCGACAAATCTTCCAGATCGATCACGGCGTCCTGGAGTTTCTGGAGTTGCGCGCGGCGATACTCCAGATCATTCATCTCGTTTCCGGCTTGAAACTCGATGACATTTTCCTCTCCCGTTGCCGATACATCCAGAAGAACCATGCGCCCGCTTACGCGGGACTCGAGATCCAGGTATTCGTCCAGCTCCATGTTCGGCCAGAAATTGACCAACTGGATCTTGGCGTTGCGGGAGCCAATTCGGTCGATGCGGCCAAAGCGTTGGATGATCCGCACTGGATTCCAATGAATGTCGTAATTGATGAGGTAGTCACAGTCTTGGAGGTTCTGGCCTTCAGAAATGCAATCCGTGGCGATCAGAAGGTCGATCTCGCCCTCCGTCGCAAGTTCGGCCGGGCGTTCCTTAGATTGCGGAGAGAAAGCACTCAGAATGCTGCTCATGTCTCCGCGCACGCCGGGCAACGTCGTCCGGTTCGATCCGGCACCGCTGACAACTGCACTGTGTAGGCCGAGTTCGGCGTGCGCCCAGGGCGCCAACTCACGATAGAGATAATCCGCGGTGTCCGCGAAGGCCGTGAACAGGAGAATCTTCCGATTGTTCTGGTTTATCGGTGAGCGAACCTTGTCCGCGATAACCCGCCTCAGCGCGGCGAGTTTGGCGTCCCGTTTCGGGATCACAAGGCGAGCCGCCAGAAGAAGCGCTTCAAGGCGCTTGTGATCCTCGGCAAGGTCCTGTCGCCAACGAACACGGTCAACGTCTTGAAGCAATACCTTGACCTTCCGACCGACAAGCAAGGATTCGAAGGCCGGATCGTCGACGTCAACGTCGTCAATCGGAATCTCGTCAACCGAGTCGTCATGCGCATCGATCTTTGCAAGCAGCGCGTCGACGTCGGCGAGTTGACGCTCTATGGTCAGGGAGAAGGACGCTACCGAACTCTCCATGCGCTTCAGGATATTCACCCGCAGCAGATGGGTGAGGCTCTCTTCGCGATCGACCTGTCGGAAAAAGCGATCGCCGCCGTGAATTTTCGTGCTGTACTTTTCGTCATAAGCGGCCTGCTTGTGCGAGAGCACGTATCGTAGTGGCGCGTAAGCGCCGAGAGTCAGGCGACGAATTTCATTGTTGACCTCACGGATCGGCCGGAACTCCCCGGTGAGATCAACGTCGGCTTTGATGTTTACTGGCGGGAGCCGGTCGGGAAACTCACCGGTCTCCTCGATTCCATAATAGCGCTGCACATGCTTTCGCGACCGAGCAATAGTCAGCATGTCGAGGAGCTTGAAATAATCGAAGCCAAGCATGTCCATCAATCTGGCAGGACGTCGATCACCTTCTGGCAATTCAAGCCACCGATTGAACTGCGCCTGCGCCTTGCGGATCGTAGCTTCGACACTGGGAATGCCACTGGCCACGAGGGCCACATCATTTCCTTCGGTCACGAATGCGATTTGGTTCTTTAGGTCGGCAAGACGGTTATTAACTGGTGTGGCCGACAGCATCAAAATCTTGGTTTTCACCCCCGACTGGATGATCCGCTTCATGAGATGGTCGTAGCGGCTATCGCGGTCCTTATGGGTCGGTTTGTTCCGAAAATTATGAGACTCATCAATGACGACGAGGTCGTAGTTGCCCCAGTTGACGTGCGAGAGATCAATGTCCCCTGAAAGACCACCGTCGCGCGACAAATCCGTGTGATTCAGGACGTCATAATTCAAGCGATCTGGCGCTAGCACATTGCGGCGATCATTCGCTTTATAGAGGGTCCAGTTGTCGCGTAGCCGCTTAGGGCAAAGGACAAGAACTCGGTCGTTGCGAAGCTCATAATACTTGATGACAGCAAGCGCCTCGAACGTCTTACCCAGACCGACGCTGTCGGCGATGATGCAACCACCAATCCTCTCGAGCTTGTCGATGGCTCCGGTTACGCCATCTCGCTGGAAGTGAAACAGCTTCTTCCAAACGACGGTATTCCGGATCCCCGTGGCCGACTTGATGATTCGTTCTTCATCGAGCTCGTCGCCCAAATCCTTGAACATCTGATAGAGGATCTGGAAGTAAACGAGTGAGGGCGCCCGTTGAGAGCCCACATCATCCAGTACCTGCAGGAGATGAGCCTTCGCCGAGGGGTTAGGCTCCAAGTCATCCCAATTTGAACGAAACCATTCGGCGAAGTCTGCTGCCTCCGCGTCCGATTCGGTCGCTTGGACTAGCCCTAACCGGCCGGCGGGCGTCACCCCCAACCCCTCCGTTGTGAACGAACACGTTCCCAGCATCGCGCGGTGGAGAGAGGGTTTGCCGTCCACCAGAACTAATGACTGTGGTGGTGCCTTCCTGGCGTGGCGGATTTCGGCTCGTTTCTTGATCCAATCAGACGCAAGGCGGGCAAGCCAACGTCCGTGAAGTGCTCCCCTGGAAGCGATATCGGCATCACCGCCGAATAGACCAGGCAGGACAGCGTCGGGCTCGCCGAGCAACAGTCGGCATCGTTCAACGCGGTCCAACGCATCGCGAAGCTCGGCGAAGGCGAACAAGGAGAAAGACGGGGAAACGAGGTCAATGCTAGCTCCCTGCGTCAACCACTCCCGCAGGCTGTCAACCCCTCGATCCGTCCCGCTATTCCGAACGAGCCTCATTTCTCGTGGCCCCTCCGGACACCGGTCGGTGCCGGTGGCTGATGGGAAGCCTGAGGCGAGCCATCGATGAATTGTCGAATCGCTTGTCGGATGACCCACGAAACCGAAGCATCTTGCGCCAACGCGATCTCAGTCAGGGTTCGATAGTCCTGCTCTTCCAAGCTCACCGTCAGCCGTGTTGCCTTGCGAGGGCGCTCGTTCATCTCACTCCCCACGATTCCTGACCGAGCTTAGAGAGCGGCGCATCAAACATCAACAGAGTGATGCACTTTTCACCACTTTCCGAGAGCTACGGCGTATCCCTGCGATGAGCCTTGATTGGCAAACTCCATCGGCGACGTCGCGCAGGCGACCTTGATAGCTCTGGAGCACCGATTATCGCGTCTCACTGTCGCGGCGCCCCCCTGGTCTCGCGCGTCGCGCCAGCGACCCGTCCCCAGATTTCCAGGCTTTGACGTTCTGCGCTTTCCATCGCAATGCCGGAGAGGCTGCTATCGCCGCGCGCACGGGTTCGGGCACATCCAGCGAAGACGGATCGATTTCTCCCCGGTCCAGCACTGCGTCCAGAAACGCCCGTTCTCCGGCCGTAAGCTGGAAAAGCGGTGCGAGCTTCTCCCGGCATTCGGCTGTGACTCTCTCAATCCAGCCTGCCGGGCCGCCGAAGGCATCGAAATACCGATCATGCAGGCACATGGTGAGCTTGCCGGTGATGTCGCCGACTTCGCATGCGATCGCGTCGGGCGAAGCTGTGCGCCAATCGAAGCTCTTGGCGCTCGCACCGATCATCAAGGTGGCTGCCTTGATCTTCGCCCAGTCGAGATCGGGCATGGCGATGATCCGATGTGCATCGAACAGATCGCGCGCGGCGCGCCGCGTGACCAGCGCGACCATCTTGCCGGCGACGATCTCATGGATGTCGAGAACCGGCACATTCGTCGCTTGGTACGATCCGATCGGCACCGACTCCATGCGATCCACGCCGTAAAGGGGGCCGCGGAAGAGATAGTTGATGTCGATCTCGATGGTCCCGGCGCCGCCGAGCGCGGAGGTGTAGCGGTAGATCCATTTGCCTCCCGCATGCTCCGACGGCTCGCGCCGCACGGCGTAGCCTTTCGATTCCATCAGGCGCTCGATTCGGTCTTCTAGACCCGGCCGGTCCGCATCCATCCGTTCCTTCTCAGTCGCGCCGACATAGTTGACGTCGATATCGACCGAGAGGCGGTCCAGATCGGAATGGAAGACGTTGAGTGCCGTGCCGCCTTTCAAGGCGATCCGCGGCCCGATCACTGCGTCGGCGCCGAAGGCGTCGAGAATGTCGATCAGCCGGATCACACGCTCCAGCGTCGCAGGCTGGAGTTGCCGCTCGGCCGCAAGGTCTTGAAGGGTTTCTCGCGAAGCGACCATCAGACGCCTTCAAACGCAGCCTCGACGGCCTGCGGCGGGAGAAGCACGCGCCACGGGTCGACAAGTACGGCATGACCAGATTGCGCACCCAGCGCGTAGTGCTTCGATCGTGGGAGCCGCGCTCGAAGGCGTGCCAGCACCTCGTCGGTGACAGCGAGCGCGGCGCGCCGCTTCTCGAGCCACCAGCCGGAAACGGAGGCGATTGAGCGATTGTCCAGCAGCTCGACATAATCGGCGACCTTCGCCGGGTCGAGATAGCGCACCAGGTCCAGCGATTTGAGGACTTCCTCGACACCGCCCGCGAGTTCCGGCCGGTGCAGGACGTCGACGATCGTGCGTTCAACCGCGGTCACGCGCACCGCCACACCCTGCCGATCCACGGTCGTGGTCAGGTAGTCCGCTTTGCCGGCCGTCACCAACGCCTTCGGCGGGGTGACGAAACGGCAGGCGCCGAAAGGCAGGTCTACAAGTTCGGTCCGTCCGGCGCTGATGAGCTGGACCTCGTTGAACTCGGAATAGGCTATGCCGTGCAACTCGAGTGCGGAGTGAAATCCGAGAACGCCATCGGCGCGCAGTTTGCTCGCCGCGGCGAAGCGGTCGATCACCATCCGGTCCGCCGCGAGATGGGCCGGGACGGCGGCGAACACCTCGCGGCTGACGCGCTTTATATTGCCGGCCCGCAGGTGATGCCGGAGCAGGCTGGTGACATTGGCCGCGCTCGTCGGATGACCGAAGGCCGCTGCAAACTCGGCCCGCGTGAAGACCGGGTGCGCGGATAGGAAGCTGGCCGTCTTGTGTTGGCGAGGCTGCATGTCAGTCAATGATTCTGCTCTAGATTAGCAAATTATTTGCCCTTACAGAGCATATTTGTCAACTCTTCTTCGATAGGAAGGGGGAACCACGAGCATCGCCTCGGTCCCGAAAAATGTATCGTAGCGGGCAGGAATTACCCTTTTCGGTACACTTTCGCAAACCACCGATGGGCCGCGACGCCCATTGGGGGAAAGCCTTCCCCTGCGGCCGAGCCTGTAGTCTCGGCCGACCCCTTCTGCGGGGACACCCCGCAACGCCCCGAGAGTGAGAGTGCGGACGGGTTTTCCGTGACGGGTTGAGGGCTGGGAGAGAGGCTCCTGGCGCCCGTCGCGGAGATCCGCGATGTCCAGAGAAGCCGCTCGCGCTCGGTCCGGTGCCAGCCGGACGAGCCTCTACGATGAAATCACCACCAAGATCATTGACGAGCTGGAGGCTGGCCGCGTGCCTTGGGTGCAGCCTTGGGGCACGACGGCCGCGAAGGCGCCGCTCGCCATCCCGAAGAACGCCAGCACCGGGCGGTTCTATTCCGGCATCAACGTGCTGATCCTCTGGGGTTCGGTCATCGAGCATGGCTTCCCGGTCCAAGGTTGGCTGACCTTTCGCCAGGCCCTCGGTCTCGGTGGCAACGTCCGCAAGGGCGAGCACGGCACCACTGTCGTCTATGCCGACCGCTTCGTTCCCGACGACGAGAAGAAACGGGCGCAAGAGACCGGCGAGGAAGCGCAAGCGATCCCCTTCCTGAAGCGCTTCACCGTCTTCAACCTGGCGCAATGCGAAGGCCTGCCGGAGAATCTCGTGGTCGCAGCACCGCCACCCGTGCCGGGCCTCATCGAGCCCAAGGTGGAAGCGTTGATCAAAGCGAGCGGCATCGACTTCCGCATCGGCGGCAGCCGGGCCTTCTACATGCCCGCGCAGGACTACGTGCAGGTCCCACCGCCGCAAGCCTATTTCGAGCCGATCAACTGGCACCGCACGGCGCTTCACGAGCTCGGTCACGCCAGCGGCGCGCCGCACCGGCTCAATCGCGATCTCTCCGGCTCTTTCGGCTCTAAGAAATACGCGTTTGAAGAGCTGGTCGCCGAGATGAACGCCGCGTTTTGCTGCGCCTCGCTCGGCATCGTGCCGACCGTGCGCCACGCCGATTACATCGGCTCTTGGCTGGAGGTGTTGCGCGAGGACAACCGCGCCATCGTTCGAGCCGCATCGCAGGCGAGCAAGGCCGCCGACTTCCTTCTCGGCTTTCTTCCCAGCGATGACGCACAAGCCTCCACCGCGAATGAGCAGGAGGCCGCGTGATGCGCTTTCGGTCGCGACAGTGAGCAAGCCGTCACGCGAAGACGGATTTGTGCGGATGCGCATCTCCGGCTCGCCGCAAATCCGGCGTTCCAGAGGAAGAGGGCTGCGCCGGTCTTCGTGACGGGTTGGAAGCCGAGAGAGAGTCTTTCGGCGCCCGTCGCGGAGACAATCCCGATGGCTACTGCCGTTCAGAAGATCACCCTGTCGTCGTCGCGCGACATCCCCTTCAACAAGCTCGTTCTCTCCCAATCGAATGTCCGGCGCGTGAAGGCCGGCGTCTCGATCGAGGAGCTGGCGGAGGACATCGCGCGGCGCACGCTCCTGCAAAGCCTCAATGTCCGGCCGATCCTCGACGCCGAGGGTGTCGAGACCGGCATTTTCGAGGTTCCGGCCGGTGGCCGGCGCTATCGCGCGCTCCAGCTTCTCATCAAGCAGAAGCGTCTCGCCAAAACGGCCCCGGTGCCTTGCGTCGTGCGCGATCCCAGCGTCGACATCTCCGCCGAAGAAGACTCGTTGGCCGAGAACGTTCACCGCGCGTCGCTCCATCCCCTCGACCAGTTCCGCGCGTTTCAGGCATTGCGCCAGAAGGGCCAGTCCGAGGAAGAGATCGCCGCAGCCTTCTTCGTCGGCGTGAACGTCGTGAAGCAGCGGCTGCGTCTGGCGGCGGTGTCGGAGAAGCTGCTCGACATCTATGCCGAAGACGGCATGTCGCTCGAACAGCTCATGGCGTTCACGGTGACGAACGATCACGCGCGCCAGGAGCAGGTCTGGGAGGCGCTGCAGCGCTCCTACAGTCAGGAGCCCTATCAGATTCGCCGCATGTTGACCGAGCGCACGGTGCGCGCGTCGGACCGGCGAGCCCTGTTCGTCGGCCTCGACGCCTATGAGCAGGCGGGCGGCATCGTCATGCGCGATCTTTTTCAGCAGGACGATGGCGGATGGCTGGAGAATGTCGGGCTGCTCGATACGCTGGTCGCCGAGAAGCTGAAGGCCGAGGCGGAGAAAATCGCGGCCGAAGGGTGGAAATGGATCGAAGTGAATGTCGATTTCCCGTTCGGCCATACGCATCATCTGCGCGAGCTCGAAGGGACGCCGACGGACCTCACGGCCGAGGAACAAGCGACGATCGAGGCCTTGAAGGCCGAGTACGCCAAGCTTGAGGCGGAGTACGAGAACGCCGACGAGCTGCCCGACGACATCGATGCTCGTCTCGGCGAAATCGAAACGGCGCTCGCCGCCTTCGAGGATCGGCCGGTGAGCTACGATCCCGCCGAGGTCGCGTGCGCCGGCGTCTTCGTCAGCATCGACCCGGATGGCGGCCTCTCGGTCGATCGCGGCCACGTCCGGGCCGAAGATGAGCCGCCTGCCAGCGCGAATACCGAAGGCGACGCCGGCAGCGACGGCAATGCGAGCGAAGGTGGCGAGCCTTCCGCACCTACCATCCAGCGCGCCGTGATCACGATCGGGGGCCAGCCCGAGGTCGAGGAGGACGAGGAAGACACCATCAAGCCGCTGCCCGACCGGCTGGTGAGTGAGCTGACCGCCTACCGGACGCTGGCGCTGCGGGATGCGGTGGCGAACAATCCCCATGTCGCGATGACAACGTTGCTGCACAAACTCTGCCTGGACACTTTCCAGCACAGTGCAGCGGGTACTTGTCTCGAAGCCTCGGTGCGGCACGTGTTCTTCTCAATCCAGCCGCCTGACTTGAAGGACAGCTCGCCCGCGAAAGCGGTCGCGGAACGGCACGAGGCCTGGAAGGCGGACCTGCCGAAGGACGAGGCCGCTCTCTGGGACTGGATCGCCGCTCTCGACGACGCCAGCCGCGCCGCACTGCTGGCCCATTGCATCTCCTTCGGGATCAATGCGCTCTTCGAGAAGGGCGACCGCTACGGCGGCCCGGGCATCTCGGTTCATGGCGTTCAGCGTCGTCTCGTCCAGGCCGAGCGTCTCGCGCGCGCGGTCGGGCTCGACATGGTCGGGGCCGGCTGGCGGCCGACCGTCGACAATTATCTCGGCCGTGTCACCAAGCCCCGCATCCTCGAGGCCGTGCGAGAGGCGAAGGGCGAACAGTCCGCGCAGCTCATCGACCACCTGAAGAAGGCGGACATGGCGAAAGAAGCCGAGCGCCTCCTGGAAGGAACCGGCTGGCTCCCCGAGCCGCTCCGCACGTTAGAGACGGCCGGCGCCGACACCGCGGATGCCGACGACGGCGGGGATGAAGGAGCGCTACCCGCCTTCCTTGCCGACGACGAGGACGGCGCCGGCGAAGAAGACGCAGACGAGCCTGCCGTGATCGCCGCCGAATAGTGACCAAGAGCGGGGCGGCATCGGCCGTCCCGCTCATTCCCTCCATCCAACCCACTTCGCCCGGACATCGCGCCGGGCGATTTCATTTCAGGAGACCGCCATGACGAATGCTTCCGACTTCCCGTCAGTCGTCGACAGCGCGCCGTCCCATTGGGAGACCAAGCGCGCCGCCCAGGATCGGCTGCACGCCGAGCTGCAACCGCTCAACAAGGCCGCGCTGTTCGAGGCACTCGCAGCCGCCGGCGTCACGCTCGTCGTCGTCAGTTTCGATGGCTACGGCGACAGCGGCCAGATCGAGAACGTCGAGGTGAAGGCCGGCGACACCGTCGTCCCAATGCCCAAATGCGCCATCGAGATCGCCGAGGCCGTGTGGGACCAGCTGGAGCCCAACCGCACGAGCATCAGCATCGCCGATGTGATCGAACGCCTCGTCTACGACCTTCTCAACGACACGCATTGCGGTTGGGAAAACAACGACGGCGCTTATGGCGATTTCACCTTCGATGTCGCTGAGCGGACGATCACGCTCGACTACAACGAGCGTTACACCGCGTCCGATTATTCGCAGCACATCTTTTGAGGAGGCGGCGATGGGACATTGTTATCATCACGCGCTCTCTTCGGCGAAGAGATGGGGCGGCGTCGCGGAAGACTATCTGCCGCTGCATCAGTGGTTCGATGAATCGAAGGCGATCACCGCCGACTTTCGTCATCGCGCCCTGCGTCATCACGCGGAGGGCATCTTCATGCTGGAGCGATTCTTCAGCGCGACCATCACCGTCTCGACCGGGCGCGTCGTTCCCGTGCGGCTGATCGGCGAACAGCACGTGGTGGAGGATCTCGGTTTCATCCCAAGCTTCGCCGACTGGGTCCGCTGCATCCGGCCCGAGCCGTGGATGGGCCGGGCTCAGCCGATCCACAAGCTGGTCGATCCCTTTGCGGCCAGAGCGGCGGGAGGTGCCTGATCATGTACGGCACCTATCTGCGCCTCAACATCACCGTACACGACGGATGGCGCGCCGTTATCCGCGCGGCTGCCGGGAAGCTCACACCACAGGCTCGCCGCGATCCGGCGCATCGCGAAGCGCGTCATCGCTTCTATCGGCAGATGCTGGCGCATCACCAAGAAGCACAGCAGCTCATCCGCACCTGGCGGCTCTGACGCCGGTCGCTCACTCGATTTGTCTATCGCGAAGCCCGGCCGTCACGCCGGACTTTCGCGTTTTGAGGAGGTCACAATGCCGTTCTTCACCATCGAAGTCACCTACCGCCTTCCGGTCTATCGGCAGCGCGCCTACGAAGCCAACACGGTCGAGCAGGCTTGCCGCCTCGCGATCGAGGACGACGACTGGTCCGATCAGAAAGAGGATTTCGACTCCTCCGGCGAAACCTACGTCACCGGCGCATGGCCCGGGCCGGATAGCGCCTATCGCGTGACTGCGCTTCCCGTCCCATCGCAGTTCGGCGAGACCACGCAACGCAAGGCCGACCATTTCGAGACCTTGCTCGGCATTCTGAAGGTCCTCGCACACGCGCCGGATGGGACGGCGTCCGATCCGCCGTTCTGGCGACAGCGCGCAGACGCGGCGATCGCCAAGGCCGAGGCCATTCTCACCGGCGCGCGCGATCCCGACTGACCGTCCGGCGCGCGCGGCGCGTCATCCCATTTCCACCCGTCACGCCCGGCCGTTGCGCCGGGCGTTCATTTCGGGAGACCGTTATGGCTGATTACTTCGAACAGACCGTTGTTCAGCAGACTATCCCGACCGCCGACATGACGCCGCTGGAGCGCCTGCTCCTGTCGCGCATCTTCGAATGCGAGCGCGACGGCGACGGCTGGTACTTCTTCGCCGAACAGAGCCCGTCCACCATGATCTTCGCGACCCGCGCGGAGCTCGATGCAGCCCTCGTATCGTCGCCAGACATCGCAAGCGCGGCGCATCTCTACGTCACCGAGCAACTCGCCGCAGCCGAGGCAGACGCGACGGAGATGGATCTCGATCTCAGCGGCACATCCTGGGAGTTCTTCTTTCAGGACATCGTGAAACGCTCCACGACGCTGGCCTATGTCAGCGTCGTCGCCGCCTTCACCTGCAGCAAGATGCGGCCCGACGGATTCGGCGGAATGGCCACCCTCATCACGCGGGACGCCATCGTCGGCAAATCCACCACCGACCTGCTGGCGGACTTTCTCGCCGAGCCCGACTCGACGGTGGCGAGACGCCGGAAGCGGAAACCTCGGATACGACAGTCCCGCCCGCATCAGAGTGAGAGGCGGGCCGGGACACGGGCGAGCCCGGAAGCGGAAAGAGAGCGCGCCGCCGGACTTGCCCATCGTCCGCTCTCGGAGTCCCCAGGTATGAGCGAATACGTCGTCAAGATCGGCTTCTGGCTGCGCGCCTACGACGGCTTCACCGTCGAGGCCGATACCGACGCGCAAGCGATCGAGAAGGCCAAGGCGGCCGCGAAAGCGGCGATGGTGTCGGGTATCCATCCCGAGCACATCGACGTCGAGGAGCGGCGCCAAGGCGTGATCGCCTTCATCGATCGCGTCGCAGCGGATGGTCGCCGCGCCGTCGCCGAGGACGTCGAATTCGACGACGACCGCATCCACGGCAGCCCGACCAGCTGATCTCCGCATCACCGCAATTCCAAAAGAGCCCGGCCCTCGCGCCGGGCTTCGTCGTTTGAGGAGGCCATCATGGCTGACTTCTTCACTCACTTCTCATGCGTGCTCGATGTCGGCACGCCCGACGACGCCGCACGCGCGCTCGACCTCTACCAGGCCTTCATGCAGGAAGCTGCGCGGGAGGACATCCCGCCCGCCGGATTTCTTCTCTCCGTCCAGCCGGAGCACGGCGGCAGCGCGCTGTGGATTCGCGATGAGGTCACCGGCGACCCGCAGCAGGTAATCCTGTTCGTGCTGCGCTGCGCCGAGGCCTTCAATCTTACAGGCCGCTGGGGCTTCCAATGGGCGAACACCTGCTCGCGGTCACGCGTCAACGCTTTCGGCGGCGGTGCGCATGTCCTCGATCTGGCGACCCGCGAGACGATCGCCTGGATCGACACCAATGGCTGGCTGGCACGGACACTCGCATCCCCGCGCAAACAGCGAGGCGCGCGATGAGCATTCCCGATCACGCCCGCGCCAACTTCCAGACACTGCTCCGCGCTGCCGCGGACGGCAATCTCGCGCTCATGGAATGCACCGACGCCGCGACGCGCGAGACCCGCTATGTCATCTGCGCTGTCGGCCGTGACGGCTTGGATTTCGTGTTCACGCCCTTCGGCCATCTCGCCGACGGCAATCCCTACGTCGCCTACATGCCGCCGTCTCCAACCCTGCGCGACGATCGAGCCCCCTGACCCTCTGCGCCGGGATCTGTCTGGACGCGGCAGCCCACCAGTCAACGGGCAAGCCGTTTCCGCATCGCTCGCGATGCGTGACCGCCGGGCCTCGGCCGCATCCGGTCGCCAGTTCGGCGCAACGGCATCAGGAGGCGATCGGAAATGTGCAGGGTTCTCAACAAGCATCACACGGGCGTCCCTGCGGGCGCCGTCTATATCGGGCGCGGCTCGAAGTGGGGCAATCCGTTCCGCATCGGCCCCGACGGCGATCGCGCCGCTGTCGTCGCGAAATACGCGCGCTGGCTCGCCGACCAGCACCAGCTCTTGCGCGCGCTCGATGAGCTGCGTGGGTCGCGATCTCGTATGCTTCTGCGCGCCGCTTCCATGCCACGGCGATCTGTTGCTTCGGCTCGCGAATGCGACCCGCGAGGCGCGCATCGCGTGGTGGCGCGGCGTGAAAGCCGCGGCGTGACGAGAGGGAGAGTTCGGCCGGAAAGGGTTTGAGCCGACGCGGTCCAGAGAGAGCGCCGGCCGGCTCGCCCGGTTCCGCTCTCCCGAGGTCACTTTCCATGTCACATCCTTCCGTCGCGACGGCCGCACCAGCGGTCGCTCCGATCCCGTGCGACCGCACGGATGCCCCGGCGTCGCGCATTGCCGAGGCTGCACGCCTCCTTCTTCCCCATCTTGAGCAAGGCCGCCGCGTCGATGCCGCCATCCTGCGCGCGGAGATGGAGGAAGCCTTCGGCGCCTCCGATTCTTCCGGCGCATGGGACTGGAAAACGGCCTATGACGCCTGCGAGGCGGCGACCGTCCTGTTCTTGCGCAGATTCGGGAAGGCGCTTTTCCGCAAAGCCGGTTCTCCGGTCGCGGCGCTGCCACAGTTTGCGAAGGTCGCGAGCCTTCTGCCCACCCACACTCGACGCTCCGAGGAGAGCCAGGCCCTCCAGCAGTTCTCGACGCCGATCCCGCTCGGCCTCGCTGCACTCTGCGCCGCCGCGATCGTACCCGGCGACCGCGTGCTGGAGCCTTCTGCCGGCACCGGCCTTCTCGCCGTTCTGGCGGAGATCGCGGGCGGCGCGCTCGTGCTGAACGAGCTGGCCGACACGCGCGCCGCGCTCCTCGACCACCTCTTTCCCCGGATCACCGTCAGTCGCCTCGATGCAGCGCAGATCGACGATCATCTCGACGCTGCGGTGACGCCCAGCGTCGTGCTGATGAACCCGCCATTCTCGGCGATGGTCAATGTCAGCGGCCGCATGGCCGACGCCGCTTATCGTCATGTCGCCTCGGCGCTGGCGCGTCTCGCCGAAGGCGGGCGGCTGGTCGCGATCACCGGCGCCAATTTCGGCCCGGAGATGCCGACCTGGCGCGACGCCTTCACCCGCCTGCAGGAGCGCGGCCGCGTGGTGTTCACCGCGGTCATCGACGGCGCGGTCTATGCCAAGCATGGCACGACCATCGAAACGCGCCTCACCGTCATCGACAAGATGCCCGCGTCTGACGCGGCGCAGTTTCCGCCTTCTGCCGGTATCGCGCCCGACGTGCCGACGCTGCTCGGCTGGATCGGCGAGCACGTCCCGCCACGCCGGCCGGTCGCCCTGCCGACGGCCGGCGGTTTCGCGGCGCCGCGAACCGTCCGCGGCTACCTTGCGCGCACCGCTTCGCGGCAGCCGGCCACCGCGATCGTAGAGCCGGAAGGCGTCGAGCTCGCCTACGACACAGTCGAATGGACACCTCCCGAGGGCAGCCGTCTCACGGATGCGCTTTATGAAGAATACGTCCTTCAGTCGATCCGCATTTCCGGTTCTCAGGCGCATCCAACGAAGCTGGTGCAGTCCGCGGCGATGGCCTCGGTCGCGCCGCCCAAGCCCTCCTATCGGCCGCATCTCCCAGCGAAGCTCGTCGGCGACGGCGTCTTGTCCGACGCGCAACTCGAAAGCGTGATCTACGCCGGCGAGGCCCATGCGGATTTTCTCGCGGGGTCGTGGACGGTCGATGAGACCTTCGACCTTGTCACCGCCGCGCGCGACAGTGCGGAGAACGCGGTCCGCTTTCGCCGTGGCTGGTTCCTCGGCGACGGCACAGGCGCCGGCAAGGGCCGCCAGGTCGCCGGCATCCTGCTCGACAATTGGCTGAAAGGCCGACGGCGCGCCGTCTGGATCAGCAAGTCCGACAAGCTGATCGAGGACGCACAACGCGACTGGTCGGCGCTCGGTATGGAGCGGCTGCTGGTCACACCGCTCTCCCGTTTTCGCCAGGGCACACCAATCCGGCTCGCCGAAGGCATCCTATTTGCGACCTATGCCACGCTGCGCACCGACGAGCGCGGCGAGAAGCTTTCGCGCGTCCGTCAGATCGTCGAATGGTTGAGCTCCGGTTTCGACGGAGTGATCATTTTCGACGAGTCACATGCGATGCAGAACGCCGTCGGCGGCAAGGGCCAGCGCGGCGAGCAGGCGCCGTCGCAGCAGGGACGCGCGGGTCTCAGACTCCAGCACGCCCTGCCGAACGCCCGCATCGTCTACGTCTCAGCGACCGGCGCCACAACGGTCCACAATCTCGCCTACGCCCAGCGCCTCGGTCTCTGGGGCGGCGAGGATTTCCCGTTCGCCACGCGCGCCGAGTTCGTCGAAGCGATCGAAGATGGCGGCGTCGCGGCGATGGAAGTGCTGGCACGAGATCTCAAGGCGCTTGGCCTCTATGCGGCCCGCTCGCTCTCCTACGAAGGCGTCGAGTACGAGTTGGTCGAGCACCAGCTCACGCCGGAGCAGATCCGCATCTATGACGCTTATGCCGGCGCCTTCTCGGTCATCCACAACAACCTCGACGCGGCGATGCGGGCCGCGAACATCACCGGCGAGACCAGCACACTGAACGCCCAGGCGAAGTCCGCCGCGCGCTCCGCTTTCGAGAGCGCCAAGCAGCGCTTCTTCGGCCATCTTCTCACATCGATGAAGACGCCCTCGCTGATCTGCTCGATCGAGCGCGATCTCGAGGCTGGCCACGCCGCCGTCATCCAGCTCGTCTCGACCGGCGAGGCCCTGATGGAGCGCCGGCTCGCGGAGATTCCGACCGAGGACTGGCGCGACGTCCAAGTGGACATCACGCCGCGCGAGTATGTGCTCGACTATCTCGCCCATTCCTTCCCGGTGCAGCTCTATGAGCCGTTTACCGACAGCGAAGGCCATCTCTCGTCCCGGCCCGTCTATCGCGACGGCCAACCGGTCGAGAGCCGCGAGGCTGTCGCACGCCGCGACCGGTTGATCGAGAAGCTCGCTTCGCTCCCGCCCGTACCGGGCGCGCTCGATCAGATCGTCCAGCGCTTCGGCACCGATCTGGTGGCCGAAGTCACCGGCCGCTCGCGACGTGTCATCCGCAAGGGCGATCGGCTGCAGGTCGAAAATCGCGCCGCCTCGGCGAACCTCGCCGAGACCGCCGCTTTCATGAATGACGCCAAACGCATCCTCGTCTTCAGCGACGCCGGCGGCACCGGACGCAGCTATCATGCCGAGTTGTCGGCGGGGAATCGCAGGTTGCGCGTCCACTACCTGCTCGAACCCGGCTGGAAGGCTGATGCCGCCATCCAGGGCCTCGGTCGTACCAACCGCACCAACCAGGCGCAGCCGCCTTTGTTCAGGCCGATCGCGACGGACGTGAAAGCGGAGAAACGCTTTCTCAGCACGATCGCGCGTCGCCTCGACACGCTGGGCGCGATTACGCGCGGGCAACGCCAAACCGGTGGCCAGGGCCTGTTCCGGCCTGAGGACAATCTCGAAAGCCATTACGGGCGTGACGCGCTGCGCCAGCTCTACATGCTGCTGGTTCGCGGCAAGGTCGAAGGCTGCCCGCTTCAGACCTTCGAGGACGCGACCGGCCTCAAACTCGTGGACACGAACGGCATCAAGGACGAGCTGCCGCCGATCACCACCTTCCTTAATCGCTTGCTGGCGCTGACCATCGACCTGCAGAACGTCCTGTTCACCGCGTTCGAGCAGTTGTTGACGGCTCGTATCGAGGGCGCGATCGCGTCCGGCACATACGATGTCGGTTTGGAGACGCTGCGCGCCGAGAGCTTCGTCGTCACCGACCGGCGCGTCATCTACACGCATCCCGGCACCGGCGCGGAGACCCGGCTGCTCACCATCATCGAGCGCCGGCGCAACCATCCCGTCACGCTGGATGAGGCGCTCGATCGGCTCTCCGATCCGCGCGCTCTGCGCCTCATCAACGAGCGCTCGGGCCGCGCCGCCGTGCAGGTGCCGGCGCCAAGCCTGATGCTCGACGACGGCGAGATCGAGCGACGCGTCCGGCTGATCCGGCCGATGGAGAGCCACGGCGTTCCGCTGAAGATGCTGGCGGAAAGCCACTGGACGGAGGTCGATCGCGCGCGCTTTGCCGCCGCATGGCAGGCGGAGATCGCTGCCGTGCCGGAGTTCACCGACAGCACCATCCATGTGGTAGCAGGTTTGCTCCTGCCGATCTGGAAGCGGCTGCCGAACGAGTCGACGCGCGTCTACCGGCTTCAGACCGATGCCGGCGAGCGCATCATCGGCCGCAAGGTTTCGCCTGCTTGGGTGGCGACCGCGCTCGCCACGGACGCGCCAACTCTGACGCCGGAGAATGCCTTTGCTGCCCTCTTGGACGGGCGGACGGTCTTCGACCTCGCCGAAGGTCTTCAGCTCCGACGCGTCCGCGTCATGGGCGCCACGCGCATCGAGCTGTCGGGTTTCAACGACACGATGCGCGACCGGCTCAAAGCCTGCGGGCTCTTCCACGAGATTATCTCATGGAAGCTGCGCATGTTCGTGCCGACCGACGCTGCGGGCGTCGCGGTCCTGGCGCGGGTGCTCGACCGCTACCCCGTCGAGCGGGTCTGCCAATCGGAGGCCGCGTAATGCCGCGCGACGCCTCCGAACTGGCGCACCGCCTCGCGCGCGACGCCGAGGCGGTGTGCCGCCACTATCTCTCCAATGGCCGGCGAGAAGGCCGCTACTGGTTGGTGGGCGACGCGCGCAACACACCGGGCCGGTCCATGTTCGTCCGGCTCAAGGAGTCGCCGAAAGGGGCGGCCGGCAAATGGACCGACGCCGCCACCGGCGAGCATGGCGATCTGCTGGACGTCATTCGCGAGAGCTGCGGCCTCATCGACTTCCACGACGTCACCGACGAAGCCCGCCGCTTCTTGAGCCTGCCACGTATCGAACCGGAGCCTCCCCCGAAACATCCGCGACTGCCCGCGCAGATGGGCTCGCCAGAAGCCGCACATCGGCTCTTCGCCATGTCGCAGCCGGTGATGCGCACACTCGTAGAGACGTATCTCCGGAATCGCGGCATTACGCCTTCGCACGAAGACGGCGCGCTGCGCTTCCATCCCCACTGCTACTACCGGCCCGACGAGCATTCACCGACGGAAATCTGGCCGGCGATGATCGCGCGCGTGACCGATCTCGACGGCCGGATCACCGGCGCGCACCGGACGTGGCTCGATCCCGAGGGCTTCGATCCTGTCCGTCTCGGCAAGGCACCGATCGACACACCCCGACGCGCGATGGGCGACCTCCTCGGCAACGCCGTGCGCTTCGGGGTGGCGAACGACGTGCTCGCCGCCGGCGAAGGCATCGAGACCATGTTGTCCTTGCGTTGCGTGTTGCCAACCCTGCCGATGGCCGCCGCCTTGTCTGCCAATCACCTGGCCGCTCTCCTGTTCCCGGCGACACTGCGCCGACTCTATATCGTGCGCGACAATGATGCGGCCGGCGAGCTGGCCGCGGCGGCCCTCACCGAACGCGCCGAGGCAACCGGCGTCGAGACGATCGTGTGGATCCCCAGACGTGGCGACTTCAACGAGGATCTGCGCGCCTTCGGACTCGATGCACTTCGAGCGGACTTGCGGGTGCAGCTCGTCCCGCAGGACGTCGCCCGCTTCATGCTCCTGATGTCGGCCGAAACGGGCTGAGCAACAGCAGTTCGGGTGTCGCCATGGCCGGTCGGCGATGCCCGATAAGCCGAACAGAGTCCGCGCCCTGGCCTTCTAGAGGGCGATCGGACGGCAGCCGGCCCGGCCCGGCAATGGCTGCGCCCGGCTATTTTCCGCCGGCCCTCTCGGGCCTTTGCATCGCGAAGCAAAATAGCCGGGCTTCGCCATCCTCCGCTGACGCTGCGGCCCTGCGCTGCGCTCCGGGTTCTGGGCCGCGCCGCCCGCCGTCTGGTGATCGCCACGAAGGCCGCGATGGGCGCGGCCGATCCGGCAAAGGGCCTCACCATGACGACCGACCACGACGACACCGAATTCGAGCTGCCGCACAGCTCATCCCCGACCGATCACGTCCTCAACGAGCTTCAGCTCTATGGCTACCGTCCCCTCCAGGACGAGCCTGATCCGAGGCCGCTTCCCGAAGGCAACGTGGTGGCCGACGCCGTCGCCGACATCTTCGATGCCCTGGTCTCGACCCTGAACGACACGCGTCTCGAACCGGACATCGAGGACTTGCTCTGGTCGACCGTCAATCTCTTCCACCGCGCCACAGGTCGCATCGAACGCGAGCTCGACGACAACGAGCTGGCGCAGCGGCGGAGCCAACGCGAGCAGAACGGCTCGGAGGTGCGATCCGTCGAGCTCGAACGGCTCACGGCCGAAGGCATCACACTGACCGAGCGCCGCAACTGCATGGAGCTCTTCCGCGACCAGGCCGCCGAACGTTTCGAAGTTCATACCGGCACGCCCTGGCGTCCCCGCTCTGGATCGCTGGTGAACCATCGCACGCTCACCGCCGCGATGATCGACAGTCGCGATTTCCTGGCCGCCAAACGCCGTGCCGAGGCCGAGGTGATGCTGCCGCCGGGGCCGAAGATTGCGCTCACCGGCGGGCTCGACTTCAACGATCATCGCCTGATCTGGGATCGGCTCGACAAGGTGCACGCGAAGCACCCCGACATGGTACTGCTGCATGGCGGCTCGCCGAAGGGCGCCGAACTCATCGCCGCCAAATGGGCGAGCAACCGCAACGTGCCGCAGATCGCCTTCAAGCCCGACTGGACGAAGCACGCGAAGGCCGCTCCATTCAAGCGCAACGACGCGATGCTCGCGGTCCTGCCGATCGGTGTCATGCACTTCCCGGGCACGGGCATCCAGGACAACCTCGCCGACAAGGCAAAGAAGCTCGGCATCCCGGTCTGGAAATTCGGCGAGGGCGGCGCATGAAGCGCCGCCACCCCCACGACAGGCAACCTGATCCCGCTGCATCGCTCTCGCAAGATGGGCTGCCCTCGGCTATACTTTGGACTGCGCCGTGGTGGTGGTGGAAGGCGCGACCGACACATCCTTTGTCACGGAGGCTTCCACCATGCTTGTCATCGGACTCATCCTCAGCATGTTCGGGATCGGCCTGTTTTGCTGGCTGATCTTCACGCTTACTGTTTACGCGCTCCCGTTCTTCGTCGGGCTTACCGCCGGCATGGCCGCGTTTCACAGCGGCGCTGGCGTCCTGGGCGCGCTCCTTGTCGGCATCGTGACCGGCGCCGTCACACTGGCCATCGGACAGATCGCGTTCGCCGTGGTTCGTCCGCCGGTGCTTCGTGCCGTCATCGCCGGCGCCTTCGCCATTCCCGCCGCGATTGCCGGCTACCATGCTGTCCTCGGGCTCTCGCAGATCGGCGTGCCCTCGCTTGTCTGGCGCGAGGTCTTCGCCTGGATTGGCGCGCTCTTCATTGGCGGCACGGCTTGGGCGCGGATGACGGTGTTCGCGGAGCCTCTTCCGTTGCGACCGGGCGGGGCATCACAGAACGAGCCTCAGCCACTTCTCACTGGCGCGACGCGACAGAGTTAGGCCTTCGCCGTCTCGCCAAACCGTGCTCTGGCGATCGGATGCTTTGCTTCGCCTCAAACGAGGCGACGGGCAGTCAATCCTTATTGCTGGCAAGCGCGATCAGGCCCTGATGCAATCGCACCATGGCCCAGGTGTCGCGTTGGCAGTAGGCGAGCAGCGACTTGCGCAACCGCGTCGATGTCGCGGCATCGACGCGGCCGTTAGCCATTAGCCAGAACGCGGTCGAGGCGGCGCCACCGTCCGCGATATCGTCCAAATCATCGTATGTCACGTCTGGACAAAGAGCCGGCGCTGCGGTCTTGATCGAACTGCTGAAATCGAAGTTTGGATGATAGATCGCGCTACGGACAACGGGCAGAAGATCCGCTAGTCGGCGGATAATGCCGCGCAATGGCTGTTTTAGGTCGCGGAAATGCGTGGCGAGTTCTGCTAAACGCGTCTGTTCGTAAGATGAATAGACAACGATCGGCAATTTGCTCCCCTTCAGCGCTGCGACCAGCGTCTCGGCGAATTGCCGTCGCGGGTCAGGGCCAGCATCGGCAAGGAATTCTCGATGGCTCACAACTCCGTTGGCATCGACGTGGTGTAGCGACCATTGAAAGGGAATTGTCTGATATGGCCGTGTGCCGTGATAGAGCGGCACGGCTGGCAGGAATGCCTCGAAATCGAGATAGAACGCCGGCGGACCAAACCCGGAGAGTCGCAGCGAAAGGTCCGGAGATACATGGAGAGCTCCGTTTCGTGTCGCTTCACGAATGACAGTCTGGCGCGGTGACAAACGAAAATCATCGGGGATTGCCGAAATCGATTCTATCCCGAGAGCCCTAAGTTCTTCACGTCGCGCGCTCCGGAAATTGGGCATGTAGAATACCCAGTCACTTGGCTTCGACGCCGTGCAACTCTCCCAGTGTTCGCATGATACGGGAGTGTGACAGTGTGACTCTGGCTCGATCTTCGGTGCCTTCGCGCGTGCAAGGCAGGCCCGCTGTTTCCTGAGTCGCGTCTCGATTCCATCAAGCCGTTTTTTCGCTTCTGCCTTTACATCGACCCGGCTGAAGAACTTCGGCCAGGAAACGCTGTTATGACCGCGCACATATGCCTTGTTCACATGGAGAATATCGACCGCGGAAAGACGAACGCCCGCGCCACGAAGGACATGAAGCTGGACCGCAACATCATCGTAGTGATGGTCCTTGACCTCCCCGCTGCTCTTCACCTCGCACATCGCCCAATATCCGCGCGAACGGCGCTCAAGGACGTCCACACGGACGCGGACACCTGAATGAACGAAGGCGGCCTCGAAGATGGCCGCCACAGACCGGTCAGCCATCAGTGCCGCGGTACGGGCAACTGCTTCTGCGTGTTCCCAGGGCGGTTCCTCGACGAGAACTCCCCCAGGAAAGAGAAGCCGCGCCATTTGGCCGATTTCGAGACCAACAGCTTCAATGGACCCGGACTCCGGCTCCTCCCATTCCGCCGGCTCGTGAACGTTGAGCCACAGCCGACGCAAGCACTGCAGGCCGGCCGTATACCGCGATTTGGTCAGATAATTGGGCTCGGCCATGTACTCGCAAAACCCTTTAGTTTGCCCGACGGGAGCGTTTCATAGGCCCGGAAAAGCTTAGGCTGGTGACGATCCGGAATCCATAACGCCATGGATAAGGCTGCCATCAATACGTCCGTTTCTGACGTATCACCCCAACAAGACGCTTCGGCGATTGCCCGGACGGGAGGACCGACGGGTCGGTCGCGCCTTCTTCGCACCGACGCCAAATCTGACCGTCCGTGCGTCCGTTTCTGACGCACTCGCCCGTCATAATTCACCTATGCGGAACAGATGGAGGCAGAGGTGATGCGTCGGCACAGAACTCATGGGAAGGCGCAGGTTGCCAGCGACATCGCGAGACAGCAGCTCGGTTGGTACATGCGAAATTGCGCCTCGAGTCCAGCGTACGGGCTCCTCGAGCGCCTCATGCTGACCCGGCTGGATCGGTTGAAAGGAGAGCAGGACAGCGATCCCGACGAGATTGAATTTGATGTGGACGCCTCGTTTAACGCCAGGGATTTGAGCTGCCGACGCCGGGAGCTCCGGCACGTTCTCAAGAAGTATGATGCGATCGTCCCTTGCGATGATGGTGCGGAACTCAATGCCTTCTTTGCGCGCGATAAGTTCGGCTTAGACGAAATCGATACCGAAATTCTACTTCTCCTTCTGCGGTACGAGCGCAACGGTGATCTCGAACAGTTTGCCGATGAGGTATTGCAACGCCTTCACGCTCCGGCGCGCGCCGTGGCGGCGGTGCTCGGCGTCGATTGGCGCGAGGCTCGCAATCGGATTGCTGTAGGGAGCCCGCTGATCACGACCGGGCTTATCTGCATCAGTGAAGACGGATGCTATTCCGGTCTGGCGGGGCAGTCAGGCTATCTCCAACTCGCTCGGCCTCTGCGCAAGGTCGTGCAACGCTCGTATGCTTCGCGCCAGGAATGGGTTGCAGCGCTCATCGGCGAGCCGCTGGCAACTCATCTCGGGTGGCAAGACTTCGAGCATCTGGGAGCATCTCGCGACTTGGCGGCGAAACTCATAGCCGGCGCCAACCGCGCCGGTGCCAGAGGCGTGAATATCCTGCTGCATGGTCCGGTCGGAACGGGAAAGACAGAATTCACGAAGGTTCTTGCAGCACAGGCGGGGATGAAAATCTGGTCGGTCGGAGAAACCGACGACGATGGCGGAGAGCCGACGCGAGGTGAGCGGCTCGCCGCCTTGAAACTCGCCCAAAGGCTGCTCGCTAAGCAGGACGGTGCTCTCATCCTTCTCGACGAAGCGGAAGACGTCTTGTCGTCGGAAGTATCCTTCCTCGGTCCATTTCCCGGCCGTCGCCGTGACGGATCGAAGGTCTATCTAAATCGCCTGGTCGAGCAGAATTCCATACCCATTCTTTGGACCTGCAACGAGCTTGCAGGAATTGATCCCGCGGTGCTGCGGCGCATGACGGTGGCGATTGAGGTCAAGACACCGACCCGGCCAGTGCGGGCGCGCATCTGGCGCCGCGCGTTGGCCGAAACGGAGCTGAGGCTTGGCGAGGACGCGGTAGATCGACTGTCCCGCCACTATGCAGTCCCACCCGCAATCGCGACCAATGCGGCTCGGGCAGCTCTGCTCTCCGGTGGCGGGGAGGCCGCCGTCGAAGAGGCCATGGGCGGCGTCTTACAGCTTCTCGGAAATGGCGTCTGTCCGGCTGACGCTGATGCCAGCGATTTCGCCGCGTCGCTGGTGAATTCCGCCGAGGATCTGAAGGCGCTCACGGAGCGCCTTGTCGAACCCAGCGCCTCGCGCCGATGGTCACTATGCCTCTATGGCCCGCCGGGCACCGGCAAATCGCAATTTGCGCGCCACCTTGCCGTACGGCTTGGGATGGAGGTGATGCAGCAACGCGCGAGCGATCTCCTCTCCTGCTGGGTCGGCGAAAGCGAAAAGCAGATTGCGGCTGCGTTCCAAACAGCGCGCGCACGCCGCGCGATGCTCATCATCGACGAAGCGGATTCGCTCTTGTCTGACCGGCGCGAGGCCGTCCGAAGTTGGGAAGTGACACAAGTCAACGAGATGCTGACCTGGATGGAGAGTCACCCATTGCCATTCGTCTGCACCACCAACCTGATGGACCGGCTGGACCAGGCATCGCTTCGCCGCTTCACGCTGAAGCTGCGGTTCGACGCGCTGGGGGCGCAACAGGCGGCCCTCGCCTTCGAGCATTTCTTCGGCGTCACCGCATCAAGACGGCTCGCCGACGGGCTGACACCCGGCGATTTCGTGACAGTCCGCCGCAAGCGCGATTTGCTTGGTGCCAATGATCCTTCTCTTCTCGCAGATTGGCTCGATCAGGAAGCCGAGGCCAAAGGAGCCAGGACGCAACCAATAGGCTTCGCAGCCACTCATCGCTGAGGGGCGGAGGCTGCAATGGCTGCACCGATACCGGTCTTTTACGACTGCGAAGCCTCGGACATGGAAGGCTACCCGATCGAAATTGGGTGGGCATTCCTGGATCCGGAAGCGGGTACCGTTGTCTCGGAGAGCCACCTCATCCGGCCGCCGGACGATTGGCCAATCAAGGAGAGCTGGGACCCGGCGGCCGAAAGGCTGCATGGCATAGCGCTGTCCCAGTTATGGCTTGATGGACGCCCGGTCTGGGAAATCGGGCGGCGGATGAACGAGGCCCTCGGAGGTCGGGAACTCTTCTCCGACGCACCGCAGGACGAGGCCTGGCTTCGCCAGTTGTTCGACGCCGCCGGCCTCGAGCCGACCTTCTTGGTCCGCAGAACGGACGCCAGGGTCCTGATCTCCCGAGTCGCCGGCGATCGCGGCCTGGATGAGGCAGCCTACGCCCGCGCGAAGGCCAAGGCGGTGGCTTTGGCCCCCCGGCGGCACCGGGCCGAGCCCGACGCTCGCCATTTGGCGGTTCTCTGGAATATTGTTGCTCGGGGAACATTGGCACCATGACTGCGATCGGCAAGGCCGACCGGGAGGGGCCAAGGCCGGACGCCGTCGAGGGGCCTGTGCGCTACGAAAAAGCCGATACGATCCTTCGGATCGCCTTGGATATGCAGGGGACCGCCGAGGGGCTGTCGCTCGAGGATATCCAGCGAAACTATTCGGACAAACCTCTCAGCCGGCGCACCGCCGAGCGTCTCCGGGATGCGATCGAGCGCGTCTTCCCGCAAATGCAGCAGGCCAATCCCGGTGAGCTTCCGAAGCGCTGGCGGCTCCCCGTTGGCACGGCCTCTGGCTTTGCCTCGGTTTCGGCCGAGGAGCTTGCCGATCTGGCCGCTGGCGTGTCGCTGCTGCGACGCGAGAACATGCTCATTCAGGCAGGAAATGCCGAACGCGCCGTCTCGAAGCTCCGGGCATTGATGAGGCCGGATGCGCTCACCCGTGTAGCGCCCGATCTGGAGGCGCTTACGGAAGCAGAAGGCATCGGAATGCGGCCCGGTCCGCGGCCGAAGATCGATCCAGAAATCGTCGCGGCACTCCGGCAGGCGATTCTCGCAAATCGCAAAGTCAAACTTCACTACAAATACCGCGGCTCCGGCAAGACCGGCTTCGACAGCGTCCGTCCCTACGGCTTCATCTACGGTAACCGGCATTATCTCGTGGCATGGAGCGAAAACGAACAGGCGCGTGATTTTCGGAATTTTGCGCTGTCAAACATCGAGCGGGTTGAATTTACAGAACGCGTATTCACGCGGCGACGCGGCTTCTCGCTCAAAGACTATGCCGAGCGGTCATTCGGGGTTTTCCAGGAAGAGCCGTTTGAAGCTGTGTGGAGATTTTCCCCTGAAGTTGCCGCGGATGCCCGCGAATTTCTGTTTCACCCATCTCAAACCTTAGAGGAACAACCGGATGGGGCTCTACTTGTCCGCCTCCGCGCAGGTGGCTTGCGCGAGATGGCGTGGCACCTCGCCACCTGGGGAAATGCTGTGCGGATAATAAAACCGACCCGACTAAAGCAGTCTATGAGAAATCTCGCGGCTGAAATCCAAAGTTCATGTAGTCCCACCAGACTTACGCGCAAGTAGCGGGCATGTTGGAAGCATTATCAGAAACCTCAGAATGCGCTCCAAGGGTGGGCGCAGCCGTTCGCTACAATCAGACGGGATCGCGCTGGTTTATCGCGACCCTCCGAAAGGTGAGCGCGACCGACGTCGAGATCGAATACTTTTGGGGCGAACGCGAAAGCGTCCCTGCCGAAAAGGTCGAGGATTTTGCGTCGCACCTTCGTAGTCGCAAGCACGTCTTGTCTCTCACAGGCGAGAATCTTTGCTACGTCTTCTATGGCGAGCGCCTGACGCGGCTGCGCCAAAAGCGGATCGATGCGATGCAGCGCTTTTTGCGTCGTCACGGCTTTCGCTTTGAGCCTGAAGACTGGCGCGCGGATACGCGCATTCGGATCCGGCCAGATAAGAGCAGCGTGACGGCCGAAACCTCCGCCGCCGATCGCGCCCTGGAGGCGCTCCTTCCTAACTGGCTTGAGCCGCACCGGTTGCCCGCCGGCTCGCGCGACCCGCTCGGATTTCAAAACTTCGCTGAGGGTCTGGCCAACACGATCCTGCCCGGTCTGACGGTCTTCACGTCGCGCATCGGCTATTACGGACTGATCGCGTGGGCGGTTCGCGAAATCAACGGGAAACGGCCGAATGCCGGAATCTCCCTGCGGGACCACTTCCAAAGAATTGAAAGAGCCTATGTGCTCTGCGAGTTCATCCATCACGGCGCCGGATCGGATGATTGTCGCGTCCTAGGCCAGCGCAGCAAGAGCGAGGTCCTTCAGTCGGCACAGCATGACCGCTTCCGGGTGCCCGCTCGAATCCTGAAGAACCAGGCTTCCGCCGGCGCGCTCAGGCTGTACATGACGTCCATGCAGAGCTTGGGATTCGCGGATCTTCGGCCCGAACTCGGGGCCGACGGCCTGTTACCGCTCGCGATCACCGATCTCGGCCAGCGGCTAGCCCATGAGTTTGCAAAGCGCGTGCCCGAAGGATTCGTTGAATTTGCGCTGTCGGACAGGGCGCGCGACCGGGATGAACTCCGCGAGTGGGGGCGCAGGCTCTGCATCTCCGGGTTGGGAGAGGTGCGGTACCGTGTCCCTTTCCTTGAAGGATTTCTGCTCGGTAACAGTGAGGAAGCCACAGCACGGTATCGTACCGTGAACCTGCTCTTCAAGCAGAAACTGCTCGGGGAGGACTTCACGCCGAAAACGGAAGGGGCGCAGGACGCCTTGCCGGAAGAGGCGGCGGATACCGCCGAGGAAGAAACCGAGAGCGAGGGACTGAACAACGCTTCGGTGCTTCTCGACTTTTATGAAGAAGCGCCCAGACCGGAAATAGCGTTGTTGCAGAAGGCGGCCGCCTATGAATTGCTCAGCCTTGCGTTGACGGCGATCTTTGCGAGCGCGATCGAAGTTTTAAGCAAAGACGGTCACTGCAACGTTCTGGCGTTGCGTGATGCCATCGTGGCGAGCAAAGGGTTCGGAAAGTTCTGGCGCGATCCTTTCGGCGCCGGCCGCCTGCCGGTGATGCGCAAATTGCATGACGCCCTGTTCGAGGCTGAGACGCCGGTCGAGAAGGCGGCGATCGGCGGCGCGATCCTGCGGCGTGCGCGGCACGATCCAGCCTTCGCGGCGAGCGTTTCGGGACTGACCGGAGCGCCGCCACTCAGTCTGTATCAATGCCTCGTTCCCGAGAAGTTGCTGGCGGAGTCTTTCGGCTCGCTCATGGATGCCCTGGTGGCTCGCCACAAGCTCGTTTCCGTCAACAAGAACCGCGAGCGGTGGTGCGATTTCGATCCGACAGGTCGCATCCTGGAAAAGATCGACCCCAATCCCCTTGGCCTTGGCTGGCATTCGATGCGTTTCCCGCAGCTCTTTTCCCTGTATCGGGATGTTCGGCTAACGCAGAAAGACCTTTCTCTTGGCACGTGAACGCCTTTTCTTCCGAGAAGCGATTGGAAATTTCGCCCCCGGTCAGAGCCTGAGGGCCGCGCTTTTCCTGACCTACAGCTTCGACGGAAAATGGATCGAGGAGGGCCTCGTGCCAGGCCTCTTCGACCGTTCTGTTGCCACGGCCCTGGTGATCCGCGATGCGAACCGAATCCTGAAAGAAGCGCCAACCGTCCGGTACCACCGGGCCAATGCCGGATTCAGCACGCGCGTCTTTCATCCCAAACTCGGCCTCTTCGTCGCTGAAGATCGCGCGTTGGCGCTGATTGGAAGCGCCAACCTGACTCGAGGCGGCCTTGAGCGAAATCTCGAGCTCGGCTCAGCCTTCGAACTTACCCGGGAAGGCGGACCGCGTGCGCTGTTCGACGGCATCTTGGCCTATATCGACGGGCCACTTCTGAATGAACTGGAGATGAGGGGACGCGCGGCTGCCTCGCTTCGGGACACGGCGGTCGCCTTGCGTGAGGTTCTTGCCGGGGTTCCGCCCGCCGCCGACACTGCCCATCGGTTTTTCCATAATTACGAGCGCCCACTTTGGGAGCAGTTACTCGAAGCCCTGCCCCACCGGCACATCAGGCGCTTCAGTATCGTGAGCCCATTCTTCGAGCCCAATACCGTCGAGCCGGAAGACCCGATCAGCGAGGGGGACGCAGGCCTCTTCGAGCGGACATTCGCTGACCTCACTTTTGAACCACCCTCAGGGGAAAAGCCCTTCAGTATCTTTTTCCAGCAATCCGAGGGCAACACGCTTCTCCCGATCGACAAGCTGGCACGCTGGAAGGACAAAATCATTTTGTTCCAGCGGCTTGCCACCGGCGATGAATCCCGACCGCTGCACGGCAAGTTTCTTCTTATAGAGGGGGCCCAGGGGAAAAACCGCGATCCCTACCTTGTGGCGATCCACGGCTCACCCAACTACACGAGCGCGGCCTTCCTTAGCCGCCCTCCTGATGGAAATGCCGAAATTGCGGTCATGACGACGTTGCCCGCGAAGCGGGACGCTTCCGCACGAATTCAGGCGATCTTGAATCTCCCTGAACTCTTTGGCCCGGTGCAGGACTGGTCGACGCTTGCGCACCTCGCCGAAGACCGGCCTCCACCGCTGGCGCCGGACGCCTTTCGGGTGACTGACGCCACGTTCAGCGTGCATGACGGTAAACTCAAGCTTTCGTGGGACGGGACGACGGCCGGCGCCGTCAGCGCCCGCGTGCTTGTCGAAATAAACGGGGCGTGGGTTGTCATCGCATCCGGGGCGATCGGCGAGGAAAAGCATCTTGTTCTCGCCGTCCCGAATTTCATCGAGATGGATCACCACAAGCTCGCATCGCTGAAAGCGACCTCTGTGCGCGTGGAATTGGTCAACGCGCAGGACGCCGTTGTCGCCTCGGCCGTGGCGCCGGTCAATGTCGATTGCCCGGAGCAATTCTGCGGACCCGTGTTCGTGGGGTCTGCCATCTCGACCCTGGATGAGCAAATCGCCCTCGCAGGCTGCGGCGCGCCCCTGACTTACCGCCAACAGCTTGAATTCATCGAGCGTCAGCGCAGCCGCGACACGAACCTCGGCCGGCCGGGAGTCCTTACGCACCAGGCGGATCTCGATCGGTTCTTCCGCAATCTTCGGAGTGGATTCCGTGGCATGCGCGCGCGGATTTCGGCTTATCCGAATTCTGAATTTACGGTGCGCCGCACGCTCAAGGAGTTCGCTCACTGGTGCCAGGACGCCGCAAAAAGAGAGGACGGCTCTCTCTCCACCGAGTGCAGGATGTTCCTGCTGGACCGCCTTCTTCGGGAAATGCGCGATGTTCTGGAGACGTGCCGGCAGAGTAAGGCGCTCGGACTCAAACTTACGGCCATGGCGCACGAACTTCAGTTGACCGAAACACTCGCCTGCGCATCCGAATGGCTGTGCGCGTTGCCCGATCCGCAACTACAGCCCTATGTCGAGGGCACCATGCAGGTGCTGGCGAAAGTGAGCAACCTCCTTGAAGATGCGGAGGCCGCGTAGTGCCGATCACCCACGATGACGTGCGCCTTTTATCCTCGAAGCTGACTCTTGGAGACGATCACAAGGCCCAGGAGCGGGCGGTGCGAATTGCGCTCACCAGCCTGCTCGTCGAAGACCGAAAAGGAGTGGTGCTCGCGGACGAGGTGGGATTTGGCAAGACTTACGAGGCCCTCTCGGCCATGGCGCTGCTCTGCGAGCATGCGCGAGCAGCACGAAAGAGTTTTGATCGTGTCCTCATCCTCTGCAAGCCGGCGCTGCTCGAGAAGTGGCGCGAGGAATTGAGCCATGTTCGGCCTGACAAGGGTTTCCCGCAGTATTTGACGGGCAAGGCCTGGTCCGACCGTCACCCGGTGTTTCGGTTGATCGACGCGCCGCACATCGTCAGCCACCGCCAGTCGGCCGACGAATACCGGTCCATCCGTGATGGCGGCAAGCTGCAGGCGCCTCACGGTCTTTACATCGTCAATCACCGCGTTCTTTCCGAGACCAACCGAAACAGCCGGTTTTTTCTGAGGCGGCTATACGAAACCGAGTGGGATTTGGTGATCGTTGACGAAGCGCACCATTACGCAAGGGGGACCCAACCGACTACGATTTTTGCGCCGGACTGGGACTTGACGAATTACGATCAAGGACTGTCGTTTCAAAAGATTCTGGCGCTCACCGCGACACCTTTCGAGTTGACGGCGCAGGAGATGGTCCAGCTTCTCGCGCTTATTCGCGCCGACAAGGGCGATCTGGAGAAGATCAAGGCGGGCCTCGATCTCTATGTGCAGCAGCTTGATGGGTTCTTCGGCCTGCGCGAACGCAGCGTCACAGACCCTCTTCGCCAGGAAGCCGTTCGAAAGCTTAGGCAGCTCCGCGACGACGATGCCCTGGGCCAAGGGGCTCAAAATGCAGGGCTTCAGGCCCTGTTGCGGCGCTATCTGATCCGTAACACCAAGTCGCAAAACGAGCGGCGCTATTTCTTTGTCAACCGCACGGCCGGAAAGTTCGGCATGCGACCGTTCGAGAAGTTCGACGATTTGCGACGCGTTGTTAAGGAAGCGCCCTTGCTGCCCTTCGAGGGCCCCGATGCGTTGTTCTATTTGCAGCTTCGCGAACTCATCGACGAAAAGGACGAGCAAGCGCGCGACGGGAACGGCCACAGGACCTTCGTGACCATGGATCTCCGGCAAGGCCTTTCGTCTTACCCGCAACTTGCTTCGTCCAAGCTCCTGACGCACGATCTCGCTAGCGCAAAACGGATAAAAGCGCTCGTCGACGCCTGGACCGAGCCTGAGACATTGAGGCTGCATCCGAAGGTAGAAGCTCTGGCGGACCTCGTAGAAACGATCGCTTCGGCCGAAATTCAAAAGGTCCAAAACGATCCTGCGAGCTGGTTCTCGAAAATTCTGGTTTTCAACAAGATGGTCGGGGGCACCGCCCCGCATCTGCGAGACGTGCTGACGAAGCGATTGGACGCCGTCTTTACAAGACATCTTGAGACTGTTCTGCAAGACTCCGGAATAGCCTCACAGGCTTCGCTCGCGTCAGCGGTCCGGGAGCGCATGCGGGCGCTCCTATCTGAAGCCAGAGAGGACATGAAGCGCATGTGGGACGATCGGCTTATGATCGTCCCCGATGGGTTCCAGCACGAGGACCTCAAGGCTTACCGGGGCAAACACTTGGTGGATGCCTACGAGGCGCGCTTGCTGCGGCGGACCGAACAACCCGTTTTTCTCCTTCGCGCACTTAACCAATGCCGGGTGCGCGATGCCGACACGATTGATCACTGGCTAAAGTCGGAAGTTATCGGCCCATTCGAGCAGGCGATCCGGCAGATCATCAGCTCCTACGTCGCCCCTTCGATGGCGGATGATCGCTCGCCTGAGGAACGCCTCGATATGGCCGAGAGCGAGTGCGTGGTCCTGTTACAGGAATGTAGTGCTCTCGAAATCGTCGGCCGGTACGACGGCGAGAACGCGCGCGACCGGGAAGCCCATCGCCGCAACTTCAATCAATTGTTTAATCCCTTCGTCTTGCTTGTCAGTCGGGTTGGCGAAGAAGGCATCGATCTTCAAAAGCAATGTCGGTACATCATTCACTACGACCTTGAATGGAATCCGGCCAAGATGGAGCAGCGCGAAGGGCGCGTAGACCGTGTGGGTTGGGGCCGCTCCGGTGAGGGTTATATCGATGTCCGATTTATGCTTCTCAAAGGCACCTATGAGGAGCGGATATTTCATACCGTCATGCAACGCGACCAATGGTTTCAAGTGCTCATCGGCGCCAAGCGAAACGAACTTGGCCGAGCGGATGACGATGCCGCGGTGATCGTACGCGGTGACATCGATGAAGGGCCAATCGACCTCAGCGACAATGACGGGCGGCTGTCACCTGAAGAAAGGGCTGCGATTATGATGGACCTACGTCCTACGGCCTGAAGTGGGTCACCCTGGGATAGTTGTCAGACGACGCAACGGAGCACCGTAGAACAACTCTCAGCCTGTTCTCACGGGCGCGACGCGACAGAGTTAGGCCTTCGCCGTCTTGCCAAACGGTGCTCCGGCGATCGGGCGCTGAAAGATTCTGTGCTGGGGCCACGGAGCAGGCAGCTCGCTTTGGAGACGCGCTTCGTCGATGCGGTTACCATGGATGGCCCACTGGGAATCGTCGCGCGGAGAGTTGCTGAGCCGCAATTCGGCGACGAGCAGACCCGCCTTTTCCTGCGCCACGATTTCTTTCTCTACGCTTGAACCGTCCGACATCTTGTGCGGGACAACCGACATCCGCCACGACTTCTCCCGAGGATGCTGTTCAGCGCACGGACGCACCTGGCCTCTTGATGGCCTGATCTGGCCGAAGACCGGCTGCGCCTCGATCGCCTGAGCCGCAATGCCGGCGGATCGACTTTCTTCCCCTGGGCTGAAGCCCATTCCTCGCGAAACAAGAAAGTCTCACCGCCGACATCCTCCGCTGCGCTCCGGCCCGCGAGCGGGTGCGTCGTCGATCGTCCTCGGCCTGTCGATCGCCATCGAGGCCGCGGTGGTCGCGGGCTCGAAACAGCCAAGGAGAAGTGACATGGCCAACATCGGTTCCTTCAAGAAGGTCGGCAGCGAGTTCCAGGGCGAGATCGTCACCCTGAGCGTCCAGACCAAAGGCGTCCGCATCGTCCCCGAGACCAACCGCTCAAACGACAACGCTCCGAGCCACCGCGTCTACGTGGGCCGGGCGGAGATCGGAGCCGCCTGGTCGAAGCGCTCCGAAGAGGGCCGCGACTACCTCTCGCTCAAGCTCGACGATCCCTCGTTCAACGCGCCGATCTACGCGAACCTCTTCGATGACGAGGACGGCGAAGGCTACACCCTGATCTGGTCCCGCCCGCGCAAGAACAACGACTGAGACCGTTCCGCCAATGCCCCGTCCGGCTCCGCCGGGCGGGGCTTTCGCGAACCCAAACAATTCCACACGCAGCCTTTCACGAGACGACAGCCATGCTGAGCGGAAAGCGAATCCTCGTCGCCGAAGACAATGAATGGATTGCCGCTGGACTCGTCGACGCGATCATCGGTTGCGACGGCATTGCACTCGGCCCGGCACAGACCACCACGGCGGCCCTCGCGCTTATCCTTGAGCTTCCGGACGGAGCCATCCTCGACGCCAACCTCCTGGACGGACCGATCACTCCGGTCGCCCGCGCACTCTGCGACAAGTCAGTCCCACTGGTGATATTCACGGGGCTGGGCCTCCCCTCGGATCTCCAAAGGTCGCACCCGGACATCGCCGTTATTCTCAAGCCGTCGCCCTATGAGACCGTCATTCGCGCGATTGCGGCGCACATCCGCGAGCACTAACGCCCCCTCAGGGCGCCTCAGCTTTTCGCTCCCCGGTGGCGCGAATCGGCGGCCGCCCAGCAGCGCCCAAACGACCCTGCTTGCCGCCCGATTCGGGCCAAAACCGGCGTTGAAGCGCTCGAAGACGACTATTATAGTCGTTTTCCTGGTTTGCGCAGATCGTCTGTCGGAGGTGATCATGGATGATCACCGGCCGACAAGTTCGGGCGGCGCGAGCCTTGCTGAACTGGAAGCAGGAAATGCTCGCCGAGAAAGCCCTCGTGGCGCTGACCGCGCTTAAACGCCTGGAGTCCGAACGCGGCCTCCCGGTGCACGAGGGCACGCGCGACCAGGTCCGTCGCGCGTTGGAAGCCGCCGGCGTCCTCTTCGTCGAATCCGATCGAGGCCGCGGTGTCATGCTCCTCAACGAGCCGCCTGCCGCTCCGGCCCGGCGAGTATCGCGCGTTCGAATCTGAACGCTGCTACGCTCGTAGAACATGAACACCGACCGACCTCGATGGATTCGTGCTTGATGCAAACGCCACCGCTCGATCCCCTTGTCGCAGACACCGCGCCGACCGACGGCATCCTCACAGGCTACGACGAGCGACACCTCGTCACCTATCTGCGCCTGCTGGATGCCGCCGACGAGGGGGCCGATTGGCAGGAAGTCGCAAAGCTGGTGCTGCAGATCGATCCAGCATCCGAGCCGGCCAGGGCACGGCGCGCCTGGGAAACCCATCTGGCGCGCGCCCGCTGGATGACGGAGCACGGCTACCGCCATCTCCTGCGCGGTGGCGCTCCCCACTGACTTTGGTTCCTTGCGGCAGCGGCAACGCCCGTTGCAGGTCCGGGCGGTAGCGATTCCGCTTCTCTCAACCGAATCTTCCCAGAGACGCCGGGGAGCGTGTCGATCGGAGGAGTGATCGCTTATGCCTCGTGCCGAATGGCGTTCACAGGCAGCTTACGACGACCTGCGGTCCCTGGACGCGCCCAGTTTCGCGTGGCAGTTCCTCAACCGAAACCCCGATTTCGAGCACGACCGGTCGCGACTCGAGAAAGCCAGCGAACACCGCCCCCTTGCTGCCGCCGAGCTTGACCGCTTCGCGCGGCGCTGGGGGGTGCGATTTCGCGACGGGCGAACGCAGCCAGACTGTTCACCCCCTCTGGACGGCGGCAAGCCTGCCGAGCGTGATCGCGATAGCGTCGCTCCCGCCCGATCTGGCAGCGTCGGACCGGACACATAGCGCCGTCTCGCTCGACCCTGTGCTAGCTGCAGACGGGCCTGCACGGCTGATCCGGCAGCGCGGCACGGTGTTCAGCTTGCACGTTCTCGAAGCACCCGGCGAGGAGACCCCCTGTGTGGTTCTACCGCTCGATCAGCTCTTCGAGGTTCGCGCCATGGCGGCGATCCGCCTGTGGCGCGGCCTGTCCGGTCGCTCCCCGGGCCGAAATCCGGCAGAATTACCGCCTGCGCGCCGCGAGCGTCTTATCCTGGCGCTGCGCGCGCTCGACGGCCGGCTCGAAAACGCGAGCTACCGCGACATCGCCGAGGCGCTCTTCAGCATCAGCCGAATCCCCGAGCGCGGCTGGAAGACCCATGACATTCGTGATCGGACCGTGCGCCTCGCGCGCCTTGGCTACTCGTTGATGCAGGGAGGCTATCGCCGCCTGCTGCTCTATCCCTACCGCGGTCGAACCTAGCCTTGGCGGTTGAAACCGTTCGCATTTTCTGATGCGGATTTTTGATGCAGAATCGCGGCGCCATGAAATCACCGTCGCACGTAGAAAATGCTGCACATATCCTGACGCGCCTAATCGGGTGGGGGTTCCCGCCTGAGGTGCAACAGCGTCTTGGGGCATTGGCCGTTGTATGGGGCGTTTTCGAGGCGAACCTCGAAACGACGCTGTGGGCGTTGAGGGGAGAGCAGGTCAAGGGCGCACGTCCTTCGACCGACAAGACCTCTGTTACAGATTGGATCAAGGAGTTGGGCCAGACATGGCCGCGCTTCACGCCTTTGGCTAACGAAGTGTTCCGTGCGGCGTCACTGGCGGCTTTCGACCTGATGGAATACCGGCATGCCGTTATGCATGGCTGGATGCTGCCATCATCCACGATGCCAACCTTTATTCGTAACCCCGCGTGGAATGGCGAGGTTCGGAAGCGGCCTAGCCATGACGCGCATGTGGATGCAAACCTTCTCGAAATCGCCCTTGACGGCGCGTGGGTACTTTGTCGCCTTGTGTTCGCCGCCCGAGAGGCCTGCACCGACCCGGCTAAGATCAAGGCGGTCGAGGCGTTGAAGCGGGAGGTGACCCGAGTGCGGGGGCAAGTGAGCGAACTGCGGCATCTCACTTCGCTTATGAACTCCGAAAAATACTGAACTCAGCTCTGTGCGGACCGAGCCTCTGTAAGACTGATTAGAATTGCTTCGGAATTGCCGAACACCTGACGATGCGAGGCATCCTGTATGCAGCGGTTTAGCGTTTTCACTTGCTCATCCGTGACAGGGCCGCTTGTGTAGCCGGAGCGATGCTCTACTTCATCAAGTACGATCGCCGTCGTGGGGCTGACCGGATAATAGTAAGCCAGCAGCTCCGGTGATTTTTCCCGGTTCGGGCTGGCAAAGAGATTAATGACCGGCTGATCGCCGGTTATAAACTGCGTGTCGGTATTGTTTTTCAGCAGCCAAAGAGGCCGCTTCTTTCGCTCAAGATAGAGGCTAGCCCCAGCACGAACCGCAAAGATGTGCCGCAAAATGTTCCAACATCGCGCAACGCTGAACCCGTTGATTTCGGTTGTCCGTGCGGCAATGCGGTCGCGCACACCCTTCGTGCGTAAGCTTTGCAAGCAAAGGAAATGCAGGAAGGGGATGCACTGCTTGTCGTCGGCATAGACGGACACGTTGCGACATCGGAGCGCGGCGAGTATCGGCACCATCTCTTGCTCGATCGCCGCGTGCCAATCTTCCTCCGCGTTGATGATTTGGTACCTTAGCTGGGTCTCGTATTCGTCATCGCCGATCAGATGCGGCGGAGGGTTGGTTTGCAGCCATCCAGGCAGACCAAACGATGCAAGGAAATTCTCGTCCACCCGCTTTGTGGCCGGATGCGGCTCGCCAACGAGCCACCGAACGCCTTTGATGTCGGCGCTGGTCAATGCCTGAAGCTTATGAAAATCCCTTTCCACCGCCACGCCGCTGACGTTCGACGGAAAAATCCGGTCGCCCTGCAGACAGAAAATGATCTGATCGATGGCCCAAGCCTCAAGGTAGCTCCGCCATACATGAGATCGGAA
>JAKAPE010000321.1 GCA_021811945.1 Pseudomonadota bacterium
CGACGGTTACCGACCCAGAGGCTCCGCCCTTGCGTCCCGAACGGCACATGCCAAACTCGATCGCCACCGTTCGCCGGCGACTGATCGCCGCTCTCGTGCGCAGACTGCCGCGATGTCCGTGCTGCGCAGCGCCAATCGCAAGACGAATGCGCCGCCAAACTTTGTGACACAGTAAGACTAGCCAGTTGTTCAAGAAATACCAGGCCGACAAAGGATCCGCCGTCTGCTCTTCGCCGCGCGGCATGTTCCTGCGCGAGAGCGGGATTACCGTGCTCAGCGGTCCGAGCGCCGGATGCGCGCGTGGCCTTGTGGACTTCTTACGCCTGCCCTGCTAAGGATGCGACAAGGTGGCACAGCTGCGAACGTCGGCGGCCGCTATTTCATTGAACGAGCGCGCTCATTGCGAGCGCGGTGAGGAGCAGGCGCTCGAGCGAGCGCAAGGAGATTGAGGAGGATGCGTGCAGGTTCTTGTTCGCGACAATAATGTCGACCAGGCCCTCAAGGCGCTGAAGAAGAAGATGCAGCGCGAGGGCATTTTTCGCGAGATGAAGCTCCGCGGCCATTACGAAAAACCATCGGAACGCAAGGCGAGGGAGAAAGCGGAGGCAATTCGCCGCGCCCGCAAGCTCGCCCGCAAGCGGTTGCAGCGCGAAGGGCTGTTACCGATCAAGGTGAAGCCGGTCACCGGCGCCGGCAGGGCCGGGCCGCCGCGGGCCCCGCGCGCGGGCTGAGGCCATAGCCGCGCTTTTCGGCGACGGCGCGAGCTCGCTTTGGCCCTCACGTTTGTCTTATGGGCTTTGCTCTTAGGCAGGCGGGGCCAGGGTGTGGGCTTTGCCGTAACCTGTGCAAAAGAGCGGGGGTGGTGCCAAGAGGCTTCGGATGGGAGACGCAGCGGCCGCGCGAAGTAAAGAGCGATGGCGGCTCGGGACGAGGCGAAAGCTAACGGTCGCCGGCAGGGGTGTCACCGTCGCCTCGCTGGCGGCTTTCGTGCTCGTCGGCTGCGCGTCGCTCGGCTATGCGCCGCAATCGGAAAGCGACAATCCGCTCTACGCCGCCTCGCAGTCCAACCTGATGTCGCTCAGCGAGGTCATCGCCAAGCATCCCGACGATCCGCAAGCCTACAATATGCGCGGCTCGGCTTTCGGCGAGGCCGGTGAAGGCGCGCAGGCGCTTGCCGACTTCGACAAAGCGATCAGTCTCGATCCTCGTTACGCGCAAGCCTACGCCAATCGTGCGCTGCTTTATCGCCAGAGCGGCAAGTTCAAGCTGGCTCTTGCCGACTACAATAAGGCGCTGTTGATTGATCCGGCCTACGCACCCGGCTATCTCGGCCGCGGCATCGTCTACCGCTTGAACGGCCGCAGCCTGCTGGCGCTCGCCGACTTCAACAAAGCGATCGCGCTCAAGCCCGACGGCGCGCAGGCCTATTACGACCGCGGGTTGCTTTATCAGGGTCAGCATCAGCATCAGTTCGCCATTGACGATTTCACCACCGCCATCGCGCTCGCGCCGCAGAAGGGCGAGCCTTATGTGGCGCGGGCGCTGAGTTATCTTGCGGTCGGCGATGCCAAGTCGGCGGCGAGCGATCTCGACCAGGCGGTGCAGATTGAACCGCAGAGCGTGCAGGCCTGGACCAGCCGCGGGCTTGCTTACGAACGTCTGGGACAACAGGAGAAAGCCGCCGGGTCCTACGCCAAGGCGCTCAACCTCAACGACAAATACCAGGTCGCCCGCGCCGGCTTCGCCCGCGTCGGCGGCAAGATCGGCCAGGCGTACCGCACGTTCTGAGATGCTGCCTGCAGCAGGCGGCGATGACCATCATCCTCAATCACACGATCGTTCCCGCGCGCGACAAGGTCGCGGCGGCCAAGTTCTTCGCAAAAATCTTCGGCTTTACGCGGGGGCGCACCGGTTATTTTGCGCCGGTGCGCGTGAACAAATCGCTGACCGCTCGGCCCGCTGTTCGATTTCGCCGCGGGACACGACCGCGGACGGTTCGCGGCGAGATAGGATGCTCAAGCGGGGCGGCGTGTCAGGATGCGGAAATGACGACGGATGGGTTTTGCATTGCATTCCCTATCCCCACGCAGTTACCGAATCTTCGCGAAATCGCTGTGCCGACCGAGGCCATCCTTGAAGCGGGTTGCTCCGGCGACGCCGTCTTTGATCAACGCCTCGCGCACGGAAAGTCCGTGGCTCTTGAGGGCAGAGCGGCGGTCCGCGCGCACGCACACCTGCGGGAAGCGGGCGATCCCCTGTGCGAGTTCCTCGGCCTTGGCCCGCGCGCCGCCCTTCGGCGTGACATATTCGCACAAGCCCATGCTCAGGCATTCCCGCGCAGGCACCTTGCGCCCGGTGAGAATGATCTCCAGCGCGCGACCCTGCCCGACAATGCGCGGCAGCCGCACGGTGCCGCCGTCGATCAGCGGCACGCCCCACCGGCGGCAATAGACGCCGAAATAGGATTGCCATGTCACGGAAATCGCACCACAGCGCCAGTTCCATGCCGCCGGCGACGGCAGGACCTTCGATCGCCGCGATCACCGGTTTGTCCAATTCGAGCCGCGACGGCCCCATGGGGCCGCGGGGGATCTCGCCGCCATTGCCGCGCGCCGCCGCCAGCGGGATGTCAAACTCGCCAAGCGGATACTCGGCGTTCAGCGTCGAGACATATTTGAGATCCCAGCCGGCGCAGAATGCGCCGCCGGCGCCGAAGAACACCGCAACCGCCGCATCCTTGTCGGCGTCGAATTCCAGAAATGCCGCCGTCAGTGCGTCGGCGCTTGCCGGGTCCATTGCATTGCGCGCCTCCGGCCGGTCGTGGATCACCGTCCATACGCTGCCGTTCTTCTCAACGCGCACCGCCATGCAGTTTCTCCCTTGCCGTTCTGTAGCTGTTTCCAGCGGAAGCTCTTCTGGCCGAACAAATTAGCCGGCATCCGAAGCTTGAGTCGATGAGATTGTGTCTGAAAAATTTGCCAGCCGCCGACCGCGCCAAACGAACATCTCTACCGGCAATACGGCAATTGGCGCCGCGCGCGCCCCTGATGGCCGTTCATGCGGCACGGACGCGGGAAAAGAAGCTCGCGACCTTGGTCTCCAAATCGTTGGCGCGCTGGGACAGACGCGCGGTCCAGGTGCTGATGTCGCCGACCGCCGTCATACCACGGGTCACCGCCTGGTCGGCGGAGTTGATCTCGACCGAGGCGCGACCGGTGTGGCCGGCGGCGGTGTGCACGCTTTCGGCGATGCCGAGGGTGGTCATGCTCTGCTGCTGGACCGCCGAAGCGATGCTGGTCGACACGCCGGTCAACGCGCCGATGGCGCAGGCGATCGAGGCGATTTCCTCGACCGATCGCTTGGTCGCCTCCTGGATGGCCGCGACCTGCTGCGAGATGTCTTCGGTGGCGCGCGAAGTCTGATTGGCGAGCGTCTTCACCTCGGCAGCGACCACGGCAAAGCCTTTGCCTGCTCCCCCGGCACGCGCCGCTTCGATGGTGGCGTTGAGCGCCAAGAGGTTGGTTTGCGAGGCGATCGCGGAAATAGTACCGACCACCGAACCGATGCGCTCGGCCGCATCGTTCAGCGAACGGATCGATTGCTGGGTGCGCTCGGCGTCGCTGACTGCGGATTGCGCCATGGTCAGGCCGCGCGTCGCCTGCTCGCCGATTTCCTGGATCGAGCCGGAAAGCTCCTCGGTCGCCGTTTCGGTGGCATCCATGTGCTGCGCCGTCTCGGCCGACGCCGACGACGCCGAGGCCATGCGGTTGAGCGTGTCGTCGGCGACCTGTTGCAGCGTCGCGCATGTCGCCGTCAGCGAGGCGGACGTTTCCTTGATCGCCGCAATCACATCGCCGATGGCGCCGGCGAAATCGGCGATCGCCGTATCGATGGCATTGCGCCGCGCCAGCGTCGCCTGTTCGATCGCCTGCTGATGCAATGTCATCGCGTTGGCGACGTCGAAGCTGATCACCTGCGCGAGGGCCTTGGTGTGCTTGGCAACCTGCGCCGGAGAAAAGCGGTGTCTGGCCGCGAGCATATCGAGTGCAGCGGTCAGCACGAAATGGCCCGCGGTGCTGCGGATGCGGCCGTCCAATCCGATGGCGGATTCCTGCTCCACCGTCCGGCGGCAGGATTCGGCATATTGGTCGTCGAGCTTGCCGCCGAGCAGCGCGTTAAAGTGCGCCACTTCCAGTTTTTTGAGCAAATCCCGGCTCTGCGCCACGGCCTCGCCAACATGGGGCAGGCCCGAGACTGCCTCAACCATGTCATCGATGGCTCGATCAAGGTGCGGCGCAAGGGCAGGCCACGTTTCGGCGACGGCGGCGGCGACACGATCGTCGATCCTGTACAGCCCAAGTCGCAATTTGAAGGCGGGTATCGATTCGGTCGGCATTGTCAACATATGAGGAGTTTACGCCCGAGCTCGCATGGTCGCCGACAATAGTTGCTCTTGTGTTAACGATCTAGTTCATCAATTTTGAAGTTCGAATCATATCAGGCGGCTCGATCGAGCTTGTAGGACCAAGTGTGAACGACTGGATGACGGTTGAATTCGTCCATGGCTGCCATGATGCGATCCTTCAGTTCCT
>JAKAPE010000322.1 GCA_021811945.1 Pseudomonadota bacterium
CCGGCCGGCGGCCGTGACGATCCGATACCGGCCCATAAAGCACCTGTCCGACCGCAAAGCCGAACAGATAGCTCGAAACCGTCAACTGCACCTGTGTCGTCGGCGCGTGCAGGACGCGGCTGATATCCGGCAGCGACGGCAAATAGATGTCCGTCGACAGCGGGCCGAGCGCGGTAAGCATGGCCAGCAGCGTGGTGAGCGCGAGCGTACCGGGGCGAAGCATCGGTGAAATGGATGATTTGAGGGAAGGGCGCCTTCAGCGATCCGCGGTTTTGGTTATAAAGGACGCGCCCGGACCCCAAAAGAGTTTGCGGAACAGAGCATGGATGCAAATTTACGACAGCGCGCGGCAGCACGCGAGCCGCGCGTGGAGGATGATGTTCTCGTTCGCGGTCGCGGCCGCTTTGCCGCCGATACGCCGCTGCCGAACCAGGCTTATGGCTGTTTCGTGCGCGCGCCGCATGCTTTTGCCCGCATTGTGCGCCTCAACGCCGAGGCAGCCCGCCGCGCGCGGGGAATTGTCGGGGTGCTGACGGCCAAGGACATGGAGGGGGTCGGCAGTGTCAGCCGACATCCGCCTCTCGCCGGGCGCGGCGGCAAACCGCTCTTCGTCCCGCACCGGCCCGCGCTCGCCGGAGAACGGGTGATGCACATCGGTGAGCCGGTGGCGCTCGTCGTTGGTGAAAAGGCTGTCGCCGCGCAGGACGCCGCCGAACTCTTGGTCGTCGACTATGAAGCGCTCGTGCCGGTGATCGATGCCCGCAGCGCGCTTGCGCCCGGTGCGCCCCAGCTTTGGGGAGAGGCCCCCGGCAATCTCGCCATCGATTGGCCGGGAGCTACTCCCGATCCGGAGGCGAATGGGGCAGAAATCGACGCCATCTTCGCTGCCGCGAAATTCGTCGCGCGCGTCGCGGTAATGAACCAGCGGATGGCGGTCGCTTCCATGGAGCCTCGCGGCGCCACGGCAAGCTACGATCCAGCGGCCGAGCTCTATACGCTGCGCGTCTGCTCGCAAGGCGCCGGGTCGCTCCGCGACAGCATGGCCGCCGTGATGAAATTGCGGAAGGAACAGCTGCGGGTCGTCACCGACGACGTCGGCGGCGCCTTCGGCCTCAAGAGCGGCCCTTACCCGGAGTATATTGCGCTGCTGATCGCGGCAAAAAAGGTCGGCAGGCCGATCCATTGGATGTCGAGCCGCTCAGAGGCGTTCCTCAGCGACAATCAGGCGCGGGATGATTTTTCCGAGGCGGAACTCGCGCTCGATGAAAACGGGCGCTTTCTGGCCCTGCGCGTCCGCAACACCGCCAATCTCGGTGCCTATGTCGGCGCCGTCGGCGCCAATATTCCGACCTGGAATTTCGCCCGCTGTCTGCCTGGCATGTACGACATCACGCACATCGACATCAGCACGCGCTGCGCTTTTACGAACACCCTTCCCACGGCGCCCTATCGTGGCGCCGGGCGACCGGAGGCGAACTACATGCTGGAGCGCGTGGTGGAGGAGGCCGCGCGCGTAACCGGCATCGACCCTGCCGAACTGCGGCGGCGCAATCTCATTTCCACGGCCGCCATGCCCTACAAGACTGCGGTGGGCAGCACCTATGACAGCGGCGATTTTGTGCGGATCCTCAACAAGGCACTGGCGCTTTCGGGCTACGACGGCATCAAAGCCCGCCGACGCGAGGCGAAATCGCGTGGAAAATATCGCGGCATCGGTCTGTCCTGCATGCTGGAGCATGCCGGCGGCACCCCGCTCGAAGGAGCGTCGCTCACTTTCCCCGGCGACGGCACGCTGAGAATCAATCTCAACGTGCAGTCGACCGGGCAAGGACATGCCTCGGTGTTTACCCGCCTCGTCGCCGATCGGCTCGGCCTTGCGCGCGACAAAGTCGCTCACAGGCACGGCGATTCGGCGCTGGAGATTGCCGGCTACGCCTCGGTCGGCTCGCGCTCGGCAATGACCGCGGGTTCCGCCGCGGTCAAGGCCATCGAGCTCATGCTCGAGAAAGGCAAGCGGACCGCGGCGACGGTGCTCGAGGCTTCCGAAGACGACATCGCTTACCAAGGAGGCGACTTCGCCGTTGTCGGGACCGACCGCCGCATCTCGCTGTTTGATCTCGCCGCGCGTGCCGCCGAGATGAAACGGCGCGGCATGATCGCCGAGGACCTCGACACCAAGACCACGACACAAACGCCGCTCACCTTTCCCAACGGAGTCCACATCGCCGAAGTCGAGATCGATCCGGAGACTGGCCACGTCGATGTCGTGGCTTATACCGCCGTCGACGATTGCGGCAATGTGCTCGACGCCATGATCGTCGACGGACAGGTGCAGGGCGCCGTGGCGCAAGGACTCGGCCAAGCCTTGATGGAACGGGCACTTTATGACGACGCCAGCGGCCAGCTCCTCACCGGCTCGTTTCTGGACTACGCCATGCCGCGCGCGGCCGACATGCCGTCGGTCGTGCGCGACGCGTTGCTTTGCGTGCCGGCGACGACCAATCCGCTCGGCGTCAAGGGCGTCGGCGAAGCCGGCACCACTGCGGCCATCGCCGCGCTGATGAACGCCGTCGCCGACGCCATCCCCAATGGCGCGGGCGCCCATCTCGACATGCCCGTCACCGCGGAGCGGCTATGGCAGGCGTGCCGGCGCGCCGCAGCGGGAAGCGGCGCGCGCGGCGCGCGGCGCCTCGCTTAAGAGGGAAGCCCGATTAGAAAACGGAGCAAGAAATGCCACAGCATCCCGAAGCGATCGTCGCAGGCAAGAAGCGTCCTTTTACAGGCGCGGAGTTTCTGGAATCGCTGCGCGACGGGCGCGAGGTCTACATCTACGGCGAGCGCGTCAAGGACGTAACCACGCATCCGGCGATGCGCAATTCGGCCGCCTCGGTCGCGCTCCTCTACGAGGCCTTGCACGACAGGGCCACCAAGGAGGTGCTTACCGCGCCGACCGACACCGGCTCCGGCGGCTACACCCACAAATTCTTCAAGGCGGCGCACTCGCGCGAGGAAGTGATCGCGCAGCGCGACGCCATCGCCGCCTGGGCGCGCCTCACCTATGGCTGGCTAGGTCGCAGTCCCGACTACAAGGCCTCATTCCTCAACACGCTCGGCACCAATGCCGAGTTTTATGGACCCTTCACGGACAACGCCCGCCAATGGCATAAGCGTGCGCAGGAGGCCGTGCTTTATCTCAACCACGCCATTGTCAATCCGCCGATTGACCGCAACAAGCCGGTGGAACAGGTCAAGGACGTGTACATCACGATCCAGAAGGAGACCGACGCCGGCATCTATGTCTCCGGCGCCAAGGTGGTCGCCACCAACTCGGCGCTCACCCATTACAATTTTCTCGGCCAGAACATGGGCCAGGAAATAACCGACCCGTCGATGGTGGTGACGTTCATCGCGCCGATGAACACGCCCGGCATCAAGCTCATCTGCCGGCCGTCCTACGAATTCGCCGCCGCCGCCACCGGCTCGCCGTGGGATTACCCACTGACGTCGCGCTTCGACGAGAACGACGCCATCTTCGTCTTCGACAACGCCTTCATCCCTTGGGAAAACGTCCTCATCCATCGCGACGTCGAGCGGCTGAAGAATTTCTATCCGCAATCGGGCTTCTTCAACGGCTTCACCATGCAGGGCTGCACCCGGCTCTCGGTCAAGCTCGATTTCATTGCCGGTCTTCTCTACAAGGCCGCGCGCGCGACCGGGGTGGAGGCGTTCCGCGGCGTGCAGGCTCAGATCGGCGAGGTGATCGGCTGGCGCAATCTGTTCTGGTCGCTCACCGACGCCATGGCGTGCAATCCGGTGCCCTGGGTCAACGGCGCGGTGCTGCCCAATCCGCGCGCCTCGGCGAGCTATCGCCTGTTCATGACCGAAGCCTATCCGGCGGTGCGCAACATCGTGGAAAAAGTCGTCGCCTCCGGTCTCATCTACCTGCCTTCGCACGCCCGCGATTTCAAGAACGCCGACGTCGACAAATACCTGCAAAAATACGTGCGCGGTTCCAACGGCATCGATTACAAGGAGCGCATAAAGATCATGAAACTGCTGTGGGACGCCATCGGCACCGAGTTCGGTTCCCGCCACGAGCTCTACGAAATGAACTATTCCGGCAGCCACGAATTAATCCGGCTCTTCCAATTGCAGCAGGCGCAGGACAACGGCTCGCTCAAGGCCATGGAAGAGCTCGCCGAGCAATGCATGGCCGATTACGACGAGAACGGCTGGCGCCACGCGGCCTATCGTGATCCGGCGGACATTTCCGCGGTCGGAAGAGCGGTCGGAAGAGAGTGAAAGCTCGGCTCGTCACCGCCCATTCCGGCGATGGAGCGTGCGAACAAATAGGACGAGACCACGGGCAAGTTTCACGCGACTTCCGTCATCCTTCGCGGCCGCGCTAAGGCGGCCGAAACATCCAGGCAGCGTCCGTCGAATGTAAACCGCCCTATCAGGCGCTGCGGCGCATTTGATACCCTTTGGCGCGGACCACCTCGTCCTGCTTCAGGACGCAGATTTCGCGCTGCGAGCGTCAAAACAAGCGGCATGCTGCGCCCGCTCCATTACCGGGTCATTTGTCTCCTCCG
>JAKAPE010000323.1 GCA_021811945.1 Pseudomonadota bacterium
GATCTAGGCCCATCGATCCTGAGCTGCCGTTCGTCCTTGCCGCTACCGCCGCCGGCGGACCGCGCATCGCCGCCTTGAACGAGGCGGCGGAAGCCGCAGGACTTGCGACCGGGGAATCGCTGGCCGATGCGCGGGCGAAAGCGGGATTCTTGCAGGCGCGCAGCCTCGATGCCGTCGCCGATGCTGCGGCACTTAATCGCCTGGCGCTGTGGGCGACCCGCTATACGCCGACCGCCTCGCCCTGGGACGAAGAGAACGGTGCGGACGGTTTTTTCCTCGACATTGAAGGCTCAGCGCACCTATTCGGCGGCGAGGAAAGCCTTATCGCCGATCTTGCTTGGCGGCTTGAAAACTTTGGCCTGCCAGCGCGGCTTGCCGTCGCCTCGACGCCCGGCGCCGCCTGGGCACTGGCACGCTTTCATCACGCGCGCGCGCTCGTGCTGCCGTCGGGCGAAGAAGCTGCCGCGCTTAAGCCGCTTCCAGTCGAAGCCTTGCGGCTTAAGCCGGAAACCAGCACGATGCTGCGTCGGCTTGGCTTCAAATCCATCGGCACGCTTTTGGGAAAGCCGCGGGCACCCTTTGCCGCGCGCTTTTCCGCCGAACTGCTGCGGCGTCTCGACCAGGCGCTCGGCCGCGTCGAGGAACCTTTCGTCCCCGTCGTTGCGCCGCCGGTCTATCACAGCCTGCGTTATCTCATCGAACCCGTGTTCACGCAGGGGGCCGTCGTGGCGCTCGCAAGCCGCCTGATGCAGAACCTCGGGCATGTGCTGGCACGCGACAATGTCGGCGCACGGGCGCTCAAACTTTCGCTCTATCGCGTCGATGGCGAGGTGAGGACGATCGATATCGCCATGACCTTGCCGACGCGCAGCATCCCCCATGTAACGCGCATGATCGAATTGAAACTCGAGGCGCTGGCGACGACGGAAGATGCCGGCTTCGGCTTCGAAGCGCTCGGACTTGCCGTCACCCGCACCGAACCCATCCCCACACGGCAGGGCGAATTCGTCTCCGCCGCTGGAAACGGCGATAAGCTGGAGCACTCCGCGGCCTTGATCGATACGCTGCGCCAGCGTCTTGGCCCACAGAGCGTGCGCCGCTTCGAAGCCGTCGAGAGCCACATTCCCGAGCGCGCGGAGGTGCTGGCACCGCTGACGACTTTCTCAACTGCCGCTCTTCCCCGCGAAAGCGGGGATCCGACGCTGGATTCCTGCTTACACGGGAATGAGCGAAAAACAGACTACCGCGAAGCTTCCGCTTGGCCCGCGCCGGAACAACAAACGCGCCCGCTCTTGTTGTTGCCCCGCGCCGAGCCGACCAAGGTCACCGCGCTCGTCCCCGATGGCCCACCCCGGCGTTTCTGTTGGCGCGGTATAACCTACGACGTCGCCGGCGCGCAGGGTCCGGAACGCATCGCCGATGAATGGTGGCGACTGACCACTCCCCCACAAGAGGAAAGGGACATGATGACCCGCGACTATTACCTCGTCGAGGACGCTGCTGGCCGCCGCTTCTGGCTGTTCCGCGAAGGTCTTTACGAACACGAGACAGTCTCGGCGCGCTGGTTCGTGCACGGGCTGTTTGCGTGAATGTTTCGCGTGAGAAAGTGGATGAGTGCTTATGCCGAACTTGCGGTCACCACCAACTTTTCCTTCCTGCGCGGGGCCGCGCATCCGGAGGAGATGGTCGAGACCGCGGACGAACTTGGGCTTTCCGCCATCGGCATCGCCGACCGCAACTCCTTTGCCGGCGTGCATTATCATCGCGGCGACGAGTCGCGCCGCCTTAAGCTTTTGGCCGAGCTCGGCGCACGTCTCAAGGCGCCGCTCGTCGCCGTCAATGACGTTTCTTATCATGTGCCGCAGCGGCGCCCGCTCGCCGACGTGCTTACCTGCATCAGCGAGAAATGCACCGTTGCCGAAGCGGGCTTGCGGCTTTCGGTCAATGCCGAACGGCACTTGAAACCGCCGGCGGAAATGGCGCGGCTGTTCGCCGATTTTCCCGAGGCCATCGGCCGCACCGTCGAAATCGTCAAAGCCTGCCGCTTCTCGCTCGGCGAACTCAAATACGAATATCCCGACGAGCCGGTGCCGGAGGGAAAGACCGCCCAGCAGCATCTCGAAGATCTCACCTGGGCCGGCGCGCGAAATCGTTATCCGCCGGACAAATATCCCCACGGCATTCCCGCCGATGTGAAGAAGCGGCTCAAGGACGAGCTTGCCGTCATCGCCAAGCTCGATTACGCGCGCTATTTCCTCACCGTTCACGACGTCGTCTCCTTCGCCCGCCGGCAGGAAAAGGAAATTCTGTGCCAGGGCCGCGGCTCAGCGGCGAACAGCGCCGTGTGCTATTGCCTCGGCATCACCTCCGTAAATCCGGAAAAAAGCGATCTCCTCTTCGCCTGCTTCATTTCCGAGAACCGCGGCGAGCCGCCCGACATCGATGTCGATTTCGAGCACGAGCGGCGCGAGGAAGTAATCCAGTACATCTACAAGCGCTACGGCCGCGACCGCGCGGCGATCTGTTCGACTGTGGTGCACTACCGTTCCCGCCGCGCCATCCGCGAAGTCGGCAAGGCTTTGGGCCTGACCGATGATGTCACCGCCGCGCTGGCGAAAACGGTGTGGAGTGAGAACGAGGGCGTGCCCGACGATCGCGTCCGCCAGGCCGGGCTCGATCCGAAAAATCCCGCGATCCGGCAGGCCGCCGAGCTGGCGCACGAGCTGATCGGATTTCCGCGCCACCTCTCGCAGCATGTCGGCGGCTTCGTGCTCACCCGCGCACCGCTCGACGAGACAGTGCCGATCGGCAATGCCGCGATGGCGGAGCGCACCTTCATCGAGTGGGACAAGGACGACATCGACACGCTCGGCCTGATGAAGGTCGACGTGCTCGCGCTCGGCATGCTGAGCTGCCTGCGGCGCGGGCTCGATCTGTTGCAGCAGCATTACGGAAAGAATTATTCGCTCGCCACGCTGCCGCCGGACGACGAAGCGGTCTATGCGATGCTCTCGCGCGCCGATTCCGTCGGCGTGTTCCAGATCGAGAGCCGCGCGCAGATGTCGATGCTGCCGCGGCTGAAGCCGCAATGCTTCTACGATCTCGTCATCGAGGTCGCGATTGTGCGGCCGGGACCGATCCAGGGCGACATGGTGCATCCCTATCTGCGCCGGCGCGACGGCATCGACAAGGAGCATTACCCGTCCCCCGATTCGGCGCACCGGCCGACGAATTGAAGGAGGTGCTGAAAAGAACCCTCGGCGTACCGCTGTTTCAGGAACAGGCGATGCAGATCGCCATCACCGCGGCGAAATTCACGCCCGACGAGGCCGACGGGCTGCGCCGCGCCATGGCCACCTTCCGCCACACCGGCAAGGTCCACCTGTTCCGCGACAAGTTCATCGCCGGCATGACCGCGCGCGGCTACGACCCCGCCTTCGCCGAAAAATGTTTCGGCCAGATCGAGGGCTTTGGCGAATACGGCTTCCCCGAAAGCCACGCGGCGGGCTTTGCGCTCCTCGTTTATGCCTCGGCGTGGATCAAATGCCACTATCCGGACGTCTTCTGCGCCGCCATCCTCAACAGCCAGCCGATGGGTTTTTATCAGCCGGCGCAGCTCGTGCGCGATGCGCGCACCCACGGTGTCGAGATCCGCCCGGTGGACGTCAATTACAGCGACTGGGATTGCACGCTGGAGCCGGCGGTCTCCAGCACCTTCCTCCCCCGCGCAGCGGGGGAGGATTATCATGCCGCCGTCCGCCTCGGCTTCCGCCTCGTGCATGGCCTGAGCGAGGAGAAACTGAAAAAACTGGTTGCCGCGCGGAAAAACGGTTTTGCCTCGATCGAGCGGCTTGCCGCCGTTTCAGGCATTTCGCGCTTCACCATCGAGCGGCTGGCCGAGGCGGACGCATTCCGCTCGCTCGGGCTCGATCGCCGCGCCGCCTTGTGGGCGGCGCGCCGGCTCGATGCGATCGGCATGGACGCGGCGCGGCGATTACAGCGCACGCCAGAATGTTCCCCTCCCCAGCCGAACTCGGGTGTTCCCGAGTTCGGCCAATATCAAAATCACCGAAATCGGAAACATCCGATTTCGGTCGGTGAGGGGTTAGGGGTGGGGGCCGCGAGGTCACGCGCAAGCGTCAACGTCTTCACATCACCTCCCGAGGTTCCCGCGACGCAAGCGTCGCGGGGTGACTTCTACCCTCCCCCGCATGGGGGGAGGGAGCAGACCACGTTTGCTGCACCACCATCCCAATCCGCTCCCGCGGCGAACAAAAAAGACGACGCGTTGCCGCTCTTTGCACCGCATTTGAGCGACGAGCTGTTCCCGGAAGAACCCGTGACGCTCCCCGCCATGGAGCTCTCCGAGCATGTCGTCGAAGATTACGTGGCGACCGGCCTGTCGCTGAAGGAGCACCCGGTGCGATTCTTCCGCGACCGCCTCACCGCGCTGGGCGCCCTGCGCAACATCGACCACCGCAGCGGCCCCCACCCTTTCCCTCCCCCGCAAGCGGGGGAGGGAAAGGGAGGGGGATGCGCGCATCACCGTCGCCGGCCTCGTTCTAGTGCGCCAGCGCCCGGGC
>JAKAPE010000047.1 GCA_021811945.1 Pseudomonadota bacterium
CCGCCTGCGGCATCGGCTTGAACACGACGCTGAAAAGCCCCGATGCGCCGGCGAAATCGCGCTTCCACAGTACGTGACCCGGATGGCTGTCCAGCGCCGGGTGGAGGAGATGCGATACTTCCGGCCGGGGTCGTATGGGTTCCGGCCGAAACGCGGTGCACGGCAAGCGATCTACGACATCCGTAAATGGGTGACCTACGGCTATGACAAGGTGATCGATCTCGATCTCAAGAGCTACTTCGACACGATCGACCACGATCTGTTGATGAAGCTGGTGCAAAGACGCGTGCGCGATGCCCGCGTGCTCCGACTGCTTCGGTGCTGGTTGCGTGCCGGGGTGATGCTCGAAGGGACCGTGACGGACAACTGGCCATGAAAAATACCGCCATAGAGTTGAAGATGTAGAACAGCCTGATGAGCGGCGTCATAAACAGCAGCGGCCCGTCGAAGAGAAGCTTCGGCGTAAACGCTTCGCCGTGATGGGCTTCTTGAGGGAGCGTAAACTGCGCATCGGCGGCGAGCACGGCGTCCGCCTTCATCGCTGCGATGATCGCGGGCAGCTTGCTCCAGCGTTCCTTCCTGAGGGCGAGAAAACGGATGGATTCAGGCAGCATGGGCATGATGAGAAGCGAGACGGCCAGCGGACCTAACCCGCCAATCAGAAACATGCTGTGCCAGCCATAGGCAGGTATGATCGTATCCGCACGCATCACGGACTTGCTCGCACAAAATCTGGATGATCACAGCGTGCTCCTCGGTCGGGAAATCGGCAATGGCGTTGATCAGACGTCGAGGCGTGGCCGAGCCGAAAAACTGCCCCGGCCCACCGCGGCGATCACCGGGCGCAAATTTCGACCGTTCCTCGGTTACCCCAGACGGCGCAGGGTCCAATTGAAAAGCTGTATTGACCGGCACGAGGCAGGAGGACATCCAGCCGGCCTTTGTCGTTGGCGGCGGCAGAAAATCCGCCGGGACCGGTGACATAGAGCTGCCAGGGACCCGTTGTAACCCAGACTCGCTTGCCGTCGGAATTATAGGTTTGCCCGAAAGCGGCCGCCGTCACGTGCTGGCGCGCCGCAAACTGCCCGTTGAAAGTGGTGCCGATGCCGACGTGGCGCCAGCATGCCGCTCCCGGTCCGAAGCGGATTGGCACCGTGATCTCGCGTTGACAGCCGCTCGCATAAGTCGCCGACGGCATCCAGCACGCGAGCACGGCGACGGACAGAGAAACTCGAGGGGCGAAAGACATGGCGACCTCGCGCGCGATTGCGGACGGCGCAGCTTCGCGCGTCGGCGTTCGCAAATCAACGGATTTGTAGGTCGATCTGATCGGGCTGACCGTTCCAAGGCTATTGTGGTCATCTTGCCTTCGCCGTCGTCCTCTTAACGGCGCGATGATCGAGCGAGGTTGGCAAGCTCCTTGACGGTCGCGCTTTGCGCCGTCGCCTTGAGAAGCGTGTTGATGGCCCGGCCGAAATCCGCTCCGCGGGTCGTCAAGTCTCCCGCCGAGGCCAGCACCGAGGCGGTCGCATCCTGCGTACGGCGAATCGTCTCCTGCATCGTTTTCAGCGCATCGGTTGCCGTTGTCGCGTTGAGCGAGGCGCTGCTGGCGTTCTTCGCAATTGCGTTCGTCACGTGCGCCTGCTCCATCACCATTTCGGCCAGCGCGCTGGATGCTTCCGATATTTCGGTGATGGACTCATTGGCCGAAGTGATTTCGCTCATTGACTGCTGCATTGCAGAGTGAATGACCGCGATTTGCCTGCCGACGTCCTCGGTAGCCTTGGCCGTCTGCACGGCGAGCGACTTGACCTCGGCGGCAACCACCGCGAAGCCCTTGCCGGCGTCGCCCGCGCGGGCGGCTTCGATCGTTGCGTTCAGCGCGAGAAGATTCGTCTGCCCGGCGATTTCCGTGATCAGACCGACGACGGAGCCGATTTTTTCGACTGCTTGCGAAAGAGAGCGGATGTTCGCATCGGTCCGCACCGAATGCGAAACCGCCCTTTGCGCCGTCTGAACGCTGTTCATCGTTTGAGCATGAATCTCATCTATGGAGGCGTTGAGTTCGTGCGTCGCCGCGGCGATGCTGGCGATCCGCGAAGCGGTGTCTTCGGCGGCATGTGCCGCCTTGCTCGTTTGACCCGATGCCGTCCTCGCCAGTTCGGCAAGTTGATCGGAGGTGGAACCGATGGATTTGACCACATTGTCGACAATCTGGCGGACGCCTTCGACGGCGGGAACAAAATTCTCCACGGCGGTTGCCAGCTCCCCGGTGCGCTCTTTCGCCTTTTGCGCTTCGATGCTGTTGTGACAGGCGACGGCGTTGGCCGTATCGAGCATGAAAACCCGCGTCGCGGCATTCGATAATCGAAAGCCCCTGCCCGGAGAGAACCGGTTGTGGTCGTATATGCATCTGCTCAGCTCGTTGAGCAGGGCAATCGAGACCGCGCCGCGCGCGCGCATGTCCAGACCGGACTCGATCTCGGACTTCGCTCGAGCGTAAGCGTCATTGACCCATTCCTCGTCGAATGGATTGTTCAAAAGCCGTTCCGTATAAAATTTGACGGTGTCGATGAAAGACTTGCGGTTCTCCTCCATTCTTCTCCGGTAGAGAGGGGCAGCACGGGCGACATTGGTCAGGTAAGCTTCAATGACGGCATCCAGCCCGGGGCCAAGCAGCCGCCAGATCGCGGGACGAAGACCGACGATCTCGGCATCAATTCCGTAGATCGCGAGACGAACTGCAAAACCCGGCTCGATAGCCATGGACGTCCAACGAGGGAAGTTACGCGCCAACGGAAAGGTATGAAGCTAGCGCGCTTTGCGTTAACGCACCATTAACTACCGGACATTCTGGCACCCCCGCAGCTCAAGCATCCACGGCTGGGCGGCACTGCTTTGCCCAGACGGCCGCGCGAGGCCGCGGCGACTGCGTTTGACTAGCCCGGACGTGAGGGAGGATTTGGGTCCGTGCGCCTTCGGGCGAAGGCGATGGTCAGATCCCAGGCGTTGCGGATATTGACGAGCAGCAGGAAGATCAGCGCTCCGGCGAGTAGCTTGGGGCCGACCTGAGAATGGGTGGAAAGAAATCCCGCCGCGGCGAGCGCGGCCGCATAGGCGGCAAGCGGACTTGCGCCATAGCCCAAGCGGTCCGCTCTGTCGGCCGCCGCGCGCGTGACGCCGAACAGGACGACGACCGAATAGACAAGTCCTGCCGCCGCCGCGATGACGATGATCGCGGCCAGCGCGCCGCCCGTCATGCCGGGGACGAGCGCGACGAGGCTCAGAAACAAGACGCAGGTATAGTGGAAGATCACCGGACTCATGAATATGCGCGTGGCCTGGGAACGCTCGGCGCTGATCAGGCCCGCGCCGATCGACGCCGCGACGAAAAGGAGTGCGACCAACGCCGCCGAGGCGGTGCCGAGCAAAACGTAGAAGTCGTGCCAGCCGTCGAGCATGAGGGCATCTTATTGAACATTGCTTTATCCGAAAACATGCGCTTTTCGCGCTATCCCCGCCCAACGAAGGGCATTTGGTTCGCCATAACCGTCATGAACAGCACATTCGCCTCGAGCGGCAGGCTCGCCATGTAGGCGACGGCGCAACCAATATCGTCGACGTTCATGCGCGCCTCGGGCATCGTGCGTCCATCCGCTTGCAACATGCCCACGGCCATCTGTTCGGTGAGTGCCGTCGCAGCATTGCCGATGTCGATCTGGCCGCAGCAGATGTCATAGTCGCGGCAATCAAGCGCGGTTTGCTTGGTCAGGCCGGTGACCGCGTGTTTGGTCGCGGTATAGGCCGCGGCGCCGGGCCGCGGCGTGTGCGCGGAGATCGAACCGTTGTTGATGATGCGACCGCCGCGCGGGACCTGCGCCTTCATGATCTTGACAGCTTCCTGGGTGCACAGGAACACGCCGGTAAGATTGGTGGCGACGACGGCGAGCCAGCGCTCCAGCGGCACCTCTTCGATCGGCGTTGCCCGCGTGCCGGTCCCCGCATTGTTGAACAGAAGGTCGAGCCGCCCGAAAGTTCGTTTGGTTGTGGCGAACAAGGCGCGGATCGAATCCGGCTCTCTGACATCGGTCGGCACGACGAGGGTGGTCCCGTTCGCCTCGCGCGCCGCCGCTTCGAGCGGCTCGACGCGTCGGCCGGCGAGCACCACCGCATATCCTTCGCGCGTCAGCGCCAGCGCCGCCGCCTTGCCGATCCCGCTGCCGGCTCCCGTCACGACTGCGATCTTCTGTGCAGCCATCCGCTTTCCTTTTTTGGACCCGCCGGTTCGCACCGGGCGAAAATTGGAATTTGTGCAGATCGGCTTGCGCCTGCCAAGATAGCGCCGGCAAATTTCCACCGCGAAAAGAGCGATCTTTGCGGATGCCCATCTCGACCCGCCGGTCGAAGTCGATACCTTCGACCGCCGCGAGAAAGCCATGGACGAAGTGCTGGCGCGACTGTTCGCCGTCGCCGACGATGTCAATGCCGGCGTCCTCCTGAAGTTTGAGCGCGAGAAGCGCGGCGTCGTCCTTGGCCTGCGCCAGTTCGTCGCCATCGAGCCGTCATGGCGCCCACAGCCGGTTCGGCTCGGCAAGCCAGGAAGGTTTTGGCAGACTTTCGGCGATGGTGGTGGGAAACAAGCGGGATAGGGCGACGTTGACTGTCATCACGAGGAACCTCGCGCGGCTGTTGGACGACGGCCTGCACAGCCGATTATCAGCAATGGTTGCGCCAATGCGCAATCGCGTTGACTGAAAGCGTGTGCGGCTCAAATACTATGCGCGCCGGCGCAGTCGGCTATTTGCGGAGCGAGCGACTTGAGCCGGCGACGCTGGCGCTGGCGGGGAAGACCATGAGTGTCGAGGTGCCGTGGGCGAGAAGGCGGCCTTTGTCGTCGAGCACGCGCGCTTCAGCGGATATGATCTGGCGGCCGCGGCTGACGACGCGGCCTTCCGCACGCACACGGCCGGTCTCCGCTTTGATGGGGCGGGTGAAATTGACCTTGGTCTCAACGGTCGTGTAGCTGACCCCCGAAGGCAGCAGAGAGTGCGCGGCGCATCCCGCGGCGCTGTCGATCAGAGTGAGCGCCCAGCCGCCGTGCACGATGCCGAGGGGATTGAGGAGGTGTGGCCCGGTCTCGCCTTCGAAGGCGGCAAACCCATCGCCCACCTCCACGAGTCGGAAGCTGAGTGTCCCCCCAATAGGCGGGCCCGGAAGCTTGCCGTCGCTGATGGCTTGCAGAATCTCCTTGCCGCTCATACCGGCAACGTCGTTTCCGGTGGCAATACCGTAGCTCAGGGCTGATGCGGAGCGCATAGCTTGTCTCTCCAGCTTAGGACTTCGCGGCCGGCAGGACGAGTTGCGTCTGCGTCACCACGGCGCACAGTTTGCCATCGCCGCGCGTGATCCGCGTCTGCCACACCATCGTGGTGCGGCCGCGATGCAACGGCGTGCATTCGGCGCGGGCGACATCTCCGAGAGGAATGGCGGCGAAGAAATTGGTCTTGCTCTCGATCGTCGTCGTGCGCGCGCCGTCGGCGAGATTCACCGCCGTTGCCGCGCCGCCGAGATTGTCGGCAAGCGACATGATGGCGCCGCCATGGAGCACGCCGGCCGAGTTGTCGAGCTCGTCGCGAACGACGAGCTCGGCTTCGACCCGTTCCGGCGAAAGGTGCGTGATTTTGATGCCAAGGAATTCGGCGAAGGGCGGCGGCCGCAATTCCGCGATGCTCATGACGATTCCCAATCCCTCCGCGGAGCCAGCTCTCGCTTGGTACTCCGGAATGCGCGCAACGCATAATCCAATATCACACCCGGCTAGGTCTGCCGAAGACCACTCGGGGCCCGAAACGTTCCCTCGGCCGGCAATGACGCATTTACTGCTGCGGCTGCGGCACGATGCGGATATAAGGTTTCGGTGCCTTCCAGCCCTTCGGGAACACCTTCGGATTAGAGGCCGGAGTATTATCGTGCCAATTGGCGAACGGCATGAGAAGAATCGGCGCCGGTGAATAGCCAGACATGAAAAACGCTTCCGCCAACGTCCCACGGCGCGCTCGATTGGTGGACCTTTGGCACGCGCAAGCCTCCTGCGTGTGAGCGAGATCAAAGTATTCGCCTCGACTTTGCCTTATAGCCGCCATTTGACAGCCTGCCTTGCATTGCACGATCCGCGGTAAATATTGAGTCATCCGGCCAAGGTACAATAACAAAGGAGCCGGAGCGTAACGGAGCAATTTTGCGGAACCCCGCGGGGCCGTCCGGTGTTGGGAAACGGGAAGATTTTGGAGGCGAAGATGCAGCCTGGGCCGGAGCGGCAGCGTCCCGCGGTGCAAAGGCTTGTCGCCGTGATAGCGCAGTCGCAGATCGTGGTGACGCGAGCGGCGGAGGCGCCGCTCTTACCCGTCGGCTTCGACGCGACCGACGTCGCCATTCTCGATTGGATCGCCGCTGAAGGTCGGCGCCTCGCGTCGGGTCTTACGCGGATGTGATCGAGCGTTCACGGTGACAGCACGGCGCGGCCGACGACGCGGCCGGCGCGCAGATCGTCGAGTGCGGCTTGCGCCTGCGCGAGGGGGCGATCACGGGTCGGAATGGGGGCGATCTTTTCCGAGCGAGCCAGATCGAGAAGCGCACGCGCCTCTGCCAGCGTGCCGGTCAGCGCGCCTTCGATCGTGATCGCCTTGATCGCGAACATCGCGGCGGCCATGGAAAACGTGCCGCCGAGCAACCCGGTGACCACGACCTTGCCGCCGCGCCCCAGCACTCCGGTCGAGAATTGCAGAGATTTTTCCGAGCCGACGAAGTCACAGACCGAGAGCAAGCCGCCGGTTGTCGATATCAGCGTCCGCCGAGCTTGTGGATCGGCGGGATCGTAAGCCTCAGCGGCGCCGGCTGCGAGCGCCGCTTGGCGCTTCCCAGCATCGATGTCGGCAACGATCGGAGACTGGCGAAACAGTGCGCGGGCAATCGCCAGACCCATTAACCTCACCCCTCCGAGCCCGACCAGCAGCACCGGGCCGTGCTCGGCGCGGTCGGCTAATCGCCTGAGCGCCGCGTAGGCGGTCAGGCCGGAGCACATCAGCGGTCCGGCAAAGCTCGGCGACAGCGGCGCATAGTCGAGAAGATAGCGCGGATGGGGGACAAGCACGTGGATGGCGAAGCCGCCATCCGCCGTGATGCCCAGATGACGGTGATTTGCGCACAGATTTTCTTCCCCCGCGCGGCAGGCGGCGCAGGTACCGCAGCCGATCCAGGGATAGACGGCAACGCGGTCGCCGACGATCGCGCCGCCAGCCGCCTCTCCCACAGCCTCGACGACTCCGGCAATTTCATGGCCCAGCGTGAACGGCAGCGTGCGGCCTTGGGTGACATCGAGACGTTTGTCGCCCCCGAGGGCGAAATAGCCGTCCTGGAGATGCAGGTCGGAGTGGCACACGCCGCAGCGTTCGACGCGGACCAGTACTTCGGTGCCGCGCGGGGTAGGGCGGTCGACGACCGTTTCACGCAGCGGTTGGCCGTAGGCAATGAGAGATTGGCGGTGCATCCTGGTCATGGCTTCGTTTTCACGATCGTGCGCTGAGCAACGGCATCGTGCCCCAACGCTCGCTGGGCCGCGAGAGCCCGCGCTAATGCCACAAAGCCGGCGATCGGGATATCCTCGGCACGCGCCATCGGCTCAAGACCCGCCGTTGCCAGCAAGGCCGAAACGTCGGCGCCGAGCGCACGCAGGCTTTGACGTAACATCTTACGCCGCTGGCCGAAGGCGGCTTGGGTCACGGCTTGCAAAAGCGCGCGGTCGCAAGCGAGCGGTGTCGCCCGCGGCAACAGACGCACGAGCGAAGAAATGACCTTTGGCGGGGGCACGAATGCAGAGGGATTGATGTCGAAGAGAATCTTGACCTCGCAGCGCCATTGCACGAGTACCGACAACCGGCCGTAGGTCTTGGTGCCTGGGGCGGCAACGAGTCGCTCGGCGACCTCGCGCTGGAACATGAGGACGGCGCAATCGTACCACGGCGGCCATGGCTCGACGCTGACCCAGGAAACCAGGAGTGCCGTGGCGATATTGTAAGGCAGATTGGCGACGATGCGCACTCGACCGCGATCAGGTCTGTCGAGGCGGGACCGCGGATCGAAGCCGAGCGCGTCCGCTGCTACGACATCGAGACGGCCGGGATAGTGCGCGGCGATCTCCGTGACGGCCGCGATCGCTCGCTGGTCGCGTTCCACCGCGATCACGCGGGCGGCACCCAGCGCCAGCAGCGCGCGGGTGAGGCCACCCGGTCCGGGACCGACTTCGAAGACGGTGGTACCGGAGAGCGCGCCGGCCGCTCGGGCGATACGGACGGCGAGATTGAGATCGAGCAGAAAATTCTGACCGAGCGATTTCTTGGCGGCGAGCCCGTACCGGCGAATGACCTCGCGCACGGGCGACAGCCCGTCGAGCGCGGCGGTCACGGCGGGGCATCGGCGGCGGCGAGCCGTTCCGCCAGCCGCAACGCGGCGACAAGGCTCTTCGTATCGGCGCGGCCGGTCCCGGCAATGTCAAAGGCGGTGCCATGGTCGGGCGAGGTACGCACAAAGGGAAGTCCGAGCGTGACGTTGACCGCGTGGTCAAACGCCAGCGTCTTGATCGGGATCAGCGCCTGGTCGTGGTACATGCACAAAGCCGCATCGTAGGTTGCGCGGGCCCGTTCATGGAACATAGAATCGGCCGGCAATGGGCCGCGCGCGTCGACGCCGTTGGCGCGAAGCCGCGCGACGGCCGGCGCGACGATAGTGCAGTCCTCCTCGCCGAGCGCGCCTTCCTCGCCGGCATGAGGATTTAAGCCGGCGACAGCGAGCCGCGGCTTTGCAATGCCAAACCGCCTGGCCAGATCGCGTGCGACGATGCGGCCGGTTTCTGCGACGAGATCGACCGAAAGATGCGCAAATATCTGCTTGAGCGGCAGATGGATCGTCACCGGCACGACGGCGAGCTCCGGCGACCACAGCATCATCACCGGCCGCGATGATTTGCCGGTCGCTTCCGCTGCGAGCGTGGCCAGGAATTCAGTGTGGCCGGGCTCGGTAAAGCCGGATTTGTAGAGCACGTTCTTCGCCACCGGACTGGTGACGACAGCGGCAGCGGCACCGGCGATGACGTCGGCGACGGCACGCCGGATAGACGCGATCGCTCCCGGTGCGCTGGTGCGGTCCGGTTGACCCGGCTCCGCGCTCACCGCAAAGCCGAGGGCGACTACGGGCAAGGCGGAAGCAAATGTCTCGGCCGCCGCGGCCGGCATCACCACCGCGACAGGAACGTCGAGGCCGAGCCGATTGGCCCGCCGAGCGAGAAAGTCCGGATCCGCGACGACGTAGAATTTGGGAATGCCGAGCGCCGCGCGCCGATGCCAGACCTCAAGGGCGAGGTCAGGACCGATGCCGGCAGGCTCGCCCAGAGTCAGTGCCAAAGCATCCACTGTATCGCCTCTACCCCTATTGGGAGTTGGGCGTCCTGTATTCGATCATCGCCTGGCGCCGCAAGGTCTCGAGATAGCGCTTGGCTTGGGCGCCGAATTTCTGTTGAAAAATTTGCTCGCGGACTGCCTGCATTTTCGGCGTATTCGATTTGGTCTCTCTTTTCTCGCAAATCGCGAACATCTGTATCCCGTTGGTCGTCGTCTCCGGCGGCGTCAGATGGCCGACCGCAGTGCCGTCGAGAATCTTGCGCAAGGCCTCCGGCAGGTCGGCGGAAAATTTTGCCACTTGGTCACGCACGGCGACGGCGTCAAGAGCGTGGGCGAACGCAATGCCGTCGGTGCAGTTCTGAAAGCGCGCGCGCAGCGCCTCGGCCTGACGTTTGCGGGCTTCGACGGCGGCGGGGGGTGAGCCGGACGGTACGATGAAGATGACCGGGCGCATGACGTATTCGTAGCCCACGTTGTCCTTCCCGTCCGACTTGTGCAGCGCAAGTTGCGCTTCGACGTCGCTGTCAGCGATTTCCAAGCTCGCCCGGTAACGTCCGCGCACCAGCGAGCTCCAGGCAATCTGGGCGCGCAAGCGCCGCTTGAGCGTTTCGGCGCTGGTGCCGTCGTGGGCGAGTATCTGGACGAGCTTCGGCACGTCGAGGCCCATGCGGCGGGCGACGGTGGCAAAGGCTTTGTCTACTTGCGCGTCGGACACGTTTATTTTGAAGCGCTTGGCCTCATTCACCTCCAGAATTTCGTCAATGAGACTGTTGAGCACGTCCTGTAGCGCCGGCTTCTTTTTCGAGGTCAGCTGAATGAACTTGCTGCGCTGCTCGACATCGAGCGCGGTGATCGGGTGGCCGTTGACGAAGGCGATGACCTCTTGTGCGCGGGCGGTGGACGCCGCGGCGATCACGGCGGCCGTCGCGAGCATGATGGTGATGATGAAGGCCTTTCGGCGGACTGGGTTCGCGATCTCCGATTTCATCTCGTGGTCTCTCTCGATGAGTCGAGCGCCCCTTCTTTTCGTCGACCCTCCCGCAAGGTCCTAATCTGCACAATGAGCATTCTACTGTCTCGGCGGAAAATTTAGAATGGCGAGGAAGCAATTGGGGCCATGGCGTCGGGTCCGAGCGTACGCAAGCTGAACTGCAGCATGACCGTGTTGTTCAGATACGGAGTTCCGACACCGCTGGACGTGGAGCTGCCCAGAAAGGTGGTTCCGGCAACGCCGGTATATGTGTAGTACATCAGGTAGTTCAGCGACAGCATAAAGCAATCATCGACGTAAGCGATACCGAGCCGGGCTTGGTCAAACCCGTTGATCGAGATGTCGTAACGGGCAGAGCCGAGCAGCACCCAGCTCGGCGTCACCTTGAACGAGACGCCGGTGAGGATTTCCTCGCGTCGGAACAGGTAGCCGATTTCCGGCTGCGCGGCATAATCTCCGTAGAGCAACTGCAGGTTCCAGCGGTCAAAATTGGCGCGCGTCTCGAGTTCGAGGCGCTCGGGCGTGAATACCGCGACCTGTTGGCCGATTCCGGGGTCATATCCGCCCGATGAGAAGCGCCCGCGCGCGGCGAACGAGTAGATATCGTTCGGCTGATAGGTGATGCTCCCCACATAGTCGGAAAAGGTCTTGTCGAGACCGCTTTCCAGGCCGGTATTGGCGAGATCGGCCACCGTATAGGAGTTCAAGCCAAACAACTGATAGGACTGGCCGAACACGGCGTTGAGAGACCCGGCCTGGTTGAACTGGGCGGTATATTGGAAACCGGCATTGGCGCGGCCGCCGCCTTCCACGCGGTCCCAGCCGGAGAACTTGTCGATCGAGAACAGGTTGGCGGTGGAAAAGACCATGCTCTGCGCGTCCTCGTTGGGAAAATTTCCGATCTCGGTCTCGTTCGGACGCAGGATAACCTGCGCAATCGGCTCGATCGTCTGTGTGCCCCAGGACTCGACGTCGATGAAGGGATAGCGATATTCGACGCCGGCGGCGGGCATGCCGCGAACTGGCGCGCTCTGGCCTGCTCCGATGTAGTTCGACTCGCCTGGCTGGTTCTGGACGTCGAGCTCGGCGGCGTCGAAGCGTGCGCTTATAAATGGCGTAATCAACTGGCCGTTGTCGGTAGTGAAGGTGCGCCGCCAGTCGACTTCGCTTGAAGCGCGGGTATAGGTTCCCGCAAAGCCCCGCAAAAGACAATTGGCCTTGGTGAGAACCGCGGGATTGTTCGACGCGCAGAGATTCTGGTCGCCGGCGTCCTGGTTGATTGCCTGGAAGTCGGCTTCCTGCCGGGTCAGGCTGGTCAGATTGAACTTGTAGCTCAGCTCGCCGCCCATTACCTGCCCCGGCAGCACGTTGGAATAATCAAGAACCGGATGAATGATCGGAATCTGCTTCTGGACGTCCAATTCGGAGAAACCGTAATAGTAGATTGAACGTATATCGAAATAGCTGCGCTCGCCGGCGCCTGTCAGGTAGAGTTGCGAAACACCCTCCATAGCAATGCCGGTGGCGAAGGGATCGAACTGGGACAGGAAATCGTTGAGCTGATAGTCGAACAGGAACTGGGTATCCGTGATCAACAGCCCGGTCCATCCCCACACCCATTTGTCGTTGAGCGCGAACTGGCCGGCGGTCTGGATGGAGCCGCGGAAGGTGTTGGCGGTCGGACTGCCGACGCCGTCGCGAGAGGCAAAGAAGCCCGGGTCCGCCTGAAAAATACCGGCCGCCCTGATCGAGTAGGAGCCGTTGATCAGCCGCTGCCGCCATTCGGCCTCCATCATCGCGCCCTGCATGGTCGTCATCGTCGGCGACAAAGTGAGATCGTAGTCCGGAGCCAGCGCCCAGTAATAGGGAATCGTGACGCCTACACCGTATTGCATTGCGTAGGAGAGGCCGGGAAAGAGGAAGCCGCTCTTGCGCGCAACGCTCGGGTCGGGCGCCGACATGAACGGCATATAGGCAAGCGGCACGCCGAAGAACTCGACGCGCGCGTCCTCGAAATAGATCATCTTGTCGCCCTCGTCGCGGATAATCCGGGCGGCCTGAACCTGCCAGAGCGGCGGCTTTTTCGGATCGTCCGCGCAGGGCTTGCAGGCGGTATAGACACCGTTCTGCATGACCGTATAGGTGCCTTTCGCGCGGTCGGCGCGCGCTGCGGCAAAGCGCGTATCATCGAATGTCTCGAGCCGCAGCGAGTCGACGAAGCCGTCGCGGTAGTCGTCGCTGAGATCGATCACCTGGCCGTACGTGATCTTGCCGTCCGGCTCGGCCAGGCGGACGTTGCCTTGTGCGCGCAGACGCTTCGTCTTCTGGTCATAGGTGATCTCGTCGGCTTCTATGGTCGAGCCGTGGTAGTAGATCTGCACGTTGCCGACAGCAGAGACGGTATTATTCGTGTAGTCGTATCTGATCTCGGTCGCTTGCAGGAGCATGGGCGAGTTGGCCGGCGTCGCCGGATTCGGCGGCGGCTTCGATCGTGTGGGAAAATGCAGCAGGTTGCCGACGCCCTGCGCGCACACATGGTGGGGCGGCAAGCACAAGCCCGCGGCAATAACGAGCAGCGTCGCGAGAAACGACGCCCTCGCCCGAACCTGACCAGGGAAACGGAGAACAGGAAAGCCCGACGGACGCACTACTACCCGTCCTCCTGGTACAACAGCGCAACGAATCCGGTCAAACTGCCGACCAGCACCGGAATCCACGCGGCCAATACCGGCGAAAGGAACTCCGCCTTGCTCATGTCCTCCGTGATCTTCGACAGAATGAACAACAGGAAGCCGGCGCCGATGCCGCTCAAGATCATTTTCTGCACACCGCCGAAACGAAAGAAACGCAGGCTCACCGACGCCCCGAGCAACACCATGGCGGCGAGCAGAAAGGGACGCGACAGAAGGAGGTCGTATTGGAAGCGATAACCGGCGGCAGCGAGGCCGGCGTGATCCGCCATTTCGATGTAGGAGGGAAGCTGCCAGAACGGGACGGTTTCCGGCGTCGCAAAGCTTTCACGCACCTGTTCGAGCGTCAGGTTCGTGCCGATGCGATAGGTCGGCTCGACCATCGGCAGCCTCCCGCTGTTATAGACCCGCGCGTCCGACAGCAACCAGTAGCCCTCCTCCAGCGTAGCCCTCGCAGCTTCGATGCGTGCGCGGAAATGGTTGGCATTGTCGAAGGTGTAGACGCTGACGCCGCCAAGCTGCGCGCCCTGCTCGCGGCTCGACTTGGCGTTGATGATCGCGGCGCCATCGGGACTTTTCTGGCGGACCCAGAATCCGCTGGTATTCTCCTGCAACGCCGAGGTGGGCAACTCTCCAAGCATTTCGCCTTCCAGGCGCTTCGAGTGCTCATGCAGGATTGCAGCGATCGGATTGTAGGCGACGGTGGCGAAGGCGCCGAACAGGAACGCAGTCACGACCGCCGGCGCGACGAATTGCCAGGCGGAAACGCCCGCCGCGCGCGCAATGATCAGCTCGAGACGGCGCGAAAGGGTCACATAGCACGCCATTGCGCCCACCAGCACCGCGAAGGGCATGATGCGTTCGGTGAGCTGCGGCACACGGAACAGAGAGATCTTGGCGAGCAGCCAGGCGGTGGCCTTGGGCCAGTCGGCACCGCGGCGCATGAGTTCGACATAGTCGATCATCGCCGCCAGTGCGACTACGCCGATGAACGTGCCGAGGAACGCGAAGAGAAAGCGTGCTGCGAAATAACGATAAAGCCTGCCGATGAGCATCGCCGCCCGCTCCTTCAGCTCGCCGTCAAGCGCGCGAAGCGATCGCCGACGGCGCTCGCGATCCTGGACACCGCCGCCGCGGGTTCGATGGCCTTGCCGCGCGAAACCTGCCACAGACCCGCGGCCGTCGCGCCGGTCAACGCAACAAATTGCGCGGGGAGAACGCTGGGCACGTGCACGCCGACGATTACGCTCAAGAAGCCGATCAGGCGCAGCAGCGAAACCGCTCCGACGAGAGCGAACAAGGCGAGCGCGCGGCTCTGCCGGGTGGTTTGCGGCGCGCCGAGAAAAGCATAGGCGAGGACGATGAATGCCGCTGGATAGAGCGGGGCCGCAAGCCGGTCGTACAGTTCCGATCGATACTCGTCCTTCTGCGTCGCATAGAGCGGATCGTTGCGCCGCGGCCACAGCAAATCCCAGAGATCTTTCTCACGCGCCGAATAGATGACGCTCTGCGGGCCGGCGGCGAATTTCGACAGATCGAAAGCGTAGCGATCGAAGGTGACGATACGCGGATCGCGCTGACCTGCCTCGAAGCGCTGGACGCTGCCATGTTCGAGGACGAGGAACGAGCCGTTGTCGTTCTTGACCGTCTCGCCGCGCTCGGCGAGGTAGGTGACATGATCCGCCGGATCGCGCCGGTCATCGACGAAAATGCCGACCAAAAGACCATTCGGCCGGCGGTCCGCAATGTGAAAGGTGAGGGTGCCTCCTCCCACGGTAGTAAAGCGGCCTGGCTGCACGATATTGGTAAGAATATCGGCTCGCACCTGCGTTCCCCAGTCGCGCAGTTCACGCAAACTCAGCGGTGAGAGATACGCGGCGATGAAGAAGACCAGAAGTGAAACGATCAGCGCCGCCGCCAGCAGCGGCCGCAAGATGCGCCACGGCGACACGCCTGCCGCATTCATCACGACAATCTCGGAGTCCGAGCTTAGCTTGTTGAGGACGTGCGTGCCGGCAATCCATAGCGAGATCGGCGCAATCATCATGACGAGCAGCGGGATCATCAGCCCGGTGATGCCGAAAAAGACCAAGAGCGTTTGCCGCTGGGTTGTGATCAGATCGAACTCGCGCATCGCCTGCGTGAACCAGAGGAGGATCGTCAGGCTGACGCAAATGATCGCGAACGCACCCATGGTGGTGCGAAATATGTAGCGGCCGATTGACCCCATCGGACTCAAGCTTCCCCGGTCACGGCCCACGTGCCGGCCGCATCGGCTCCCGACGCCGCTTGGCCCGGCGAACCGCTTCCCCTAAACCCGGGTATTCTCATGCTTTCACAAAATGGCCTAGCCAAGGCAAACCTATTGAACTTGCACAACAATGGGTTAATGCAATCGCGCCACCATGACACGGCGCGGCCGACCTGTCCTCGCACAGCCAGGGCTGTTGCGTACGCGCGCGGCTGACTATGCTTGGCCTCTAAACGGCTGCGACTTCGGCCGGAAAGGGACAAACACATGCCCGAGGGCCTCAAGCTCGGCTTCGCGACGTTCGCGCGCGTACGCGGTGTTCTTGTCGTGTTCTGCGCAGAAAATCTCAAATTCGGACCGGAGACCCAGCGGACTCTGGCGCCGCTCGGAAACCTCCTGCGTCGCGCCGCTGCCGCCGATCGCTTTGCGGGCAAGAACGGGTCGGCGCTCGACATCATTGCGCCTTCGGGATTGAACGTACCGCGATTGATCGTGGTTGGGACCGGCAAGGAGGGCGAGCTCAAGTCTCGCGACATCGTCAAGCTCGGCGGAGTCGCCTTGGGAAAAGTGCCCGCAGCCGCAACAGAGGCGACGATCTTTGCCGAATTTGGCTCCGGTCCCCTCAAGGCCGACCAGATTGGCGATCTGGCACTCGGCGTGCGGCTGCGCGCTTATAGGTTCGACCGCTACAAGACCAAGCGCAAAGAAGGCGAGGAGCGTGCCGACAAGGTCACGGTCAATGTCGCCTGCGCCAATCCGGCTGCGGTGGATAAGGCGTGGCAGCGCCCGTTGGCGATCGCCGACGGCGTCGTGCTGGCCCGCGACCTCGTCAATGAGCCGGCGAACGTGCTTTATCCGGGAGAGTTTGCCCGCCGCGCTTCGGGCCTAAAAAGGCTTGGCGTCGTCGTGGAAGTGCTTGATGTGGCGGCGATGAAGAAGCTCGGCATGGCTGCGCTTCTTGGCGTCGGTCAGGGCTCCGTGCACGAAGCGAAACTCGTCGTCATGCGTTGGCCGGGCGGCAAGCGCGGCGCGGACCCCGTTGCCTTCATCGGCAAGGGCGTGTGCTTCGACAGCGGCGGCATTTCGATCAAGCCGTCACAAGGCATGGAGGACATGAAGGGCGATATGGCCGGGGCTGCTTGCGTCGTCGGCCTCATGCAGGCGCTCGCCGCGCGCAAGGCCAGGGTCAATGCGGTCGGCGCTATCGGACTCGTCGAGAACATGCCGGACGGTAAGGCGCAGCGGCCGGGCGACATCGTCACCGCCATGTCGGGCCAAACCATCGAAATCGTCAATACCGATGCCGAAGGCCGCCTCGTGCTCGCCGACTTGCTGCACTACGTCAATAAACGCTTTAAACCCAAATTTATGATCGATCTGGCGACGCTCACCGGCGCGATCATGGTCGCACTCGGCCAGGAATATAGCGGCTTGTTCTCCAACGACGACAAGCTCGCCGATCGGCTGATCAAGGCGGGTGAGACGACTGGCGAGCGCGTGTGGCGACTGCCGCTGGGACCTGAATACGACAAGCTCATTGATTCAAAGGTCGCCGACATGAAGAATACCGGCGGCCGCTTCGGCGGGTCGATCACCGCCGCGCAACTGCTTCAACGGTTTGTCGACAAGACACCATGGGCGCATCTCGACATCGCCGGCACTGCACTCGGCTCGCCGCAGACCGACATCAACAAGAGCTGGAGCGCCGGCTGGGGCGTGCGCCTGCTCGACCGTCTGGTCGCGGATCATTACGAGCGCTGAGGGACTGAATGACCGAGTTTCTCTTTTATCACCTGAAAGGGCAGAGGCCGGACCAGGTTCTGCCGGCGTTGTTGCAAAAATCGCTGGAGCGCGGTTGGCGTGTCGCGGTGCAAGCCTCTTCCGAGGAACGCATCGAGGCGCTCGATGCGCATTTGTGGACTTGGCGCGACGACGCTTTTCTCCCGCACGGCACCTGGCGCGACAGCCAAGCCGCCGAACAACCCATTCTCTTGACCCTTTGCGAGGACAATCCAAACGGCGCCACAGTGCGCTTTCTCATTGAAGGTGCGAGCGTGCCGAGCAATTCGTCCGCCTATGAGCGGGTGGTGCTGCTTTTCGATGGCGACGATCCCGACGCGGTCGAGATCGCGCGGGCGCGCTGGCGCGACGCCAAATCGGCAGGGTTCGCGGTGACCTATTGGCAGGCCGACGAAAACGGGCGTTGGCGCCGTCAAGAGTCCTAAGACTCTGGTATAAAATCAATATGTAAGCCATTTAAATTGAATGATTATCATGATTTTAACCGCTTTGAGTAGCCTTGGGACAGGCCGCAATGCGCGGCCCACGCCATCCATGCTGTTTATTCTTTGTATCCGGCTCAAAGAGGGTGCTATAGTGTATTTATGAACAAAAATTCAGTCAAAAACCAAGCGGCCCAGGAAAGCCGCAGTTCAGCGCTTCGTCGGGCTGTTTCGCGGAGTTCTGGAAAGCTGAGATCGACCAATACCGGGCAGGTGGCGGCGGCGACCGCAGCGCATCAAGTAGGGGCGCGCGATCCGATATTGCGAGCGCACAAGTTCCGGGTTGGGCAAACGGTCCTTTATACTTCGAGCCCGATCAGCCGTCCGGGTGCAAGCGGGACATATAGGGTCGTCAAACTGCTGCCCTCCGACGGCGACGATTACCAATATCGGATCAAGAACGCAGGTGAAGCATTCGAGCGCGTGGCGAAAGAGAGCCAACTCGAACTTGATCACTGACGGCGCGACTCCATATCGCCTTCTTACGCGCGCCAAACGCTCCAAGAGGCGGCGTTCATAGCGGCTTTGGAAGTACCCTTCGAGGCCTTTCCGCCATTGTGGGCTTTTGAAGCGGCGTGACTTGCACTACGAGGTTCGGCCGTTTGGTTGCTCCGGCTTTGGCCGGCTCATTCGGCCGCGGCCGACAAATATGCGTGTCGATGAGGCAAAGCTTGACCAGTTCAGGAATTCGGCCCTTGCAAGGCGGTGAGATGTATAGGCGCCGCCGCTCTTCGGATAGGCTTCAATGGTCTGCCAATAGGAAAGAAACAGGATGGCGAGCAACGCAATAATGACGAGCATGACCGGATCGAAATAGCCGAGTCCGCCCGCGCTTGCAGCGACCAGAATGGTTCCCGCACCCGAAACCGCGTGTGTGCTGGAAACCGTCGCGGCGATCGTAGCTCTCGACACAAAACACCCTTGAAGACCCTTGGAGGACCCTTGGAGGCTGGCTTCAACCGGCCTCCTGGGCCATACTTGGCGGCGGAAGACAGCGTCCCGTCGGTTGCGTGGAGCGGGGATGATGCTTGGCGTTGACCCCGGCATTGGAATTTCAGCCTTGCGCCTGTGGCTCGCTGCCGGATCGGCGGCCCTGCTTGCCGCCGGCTGCATCTTGGCATTCATCCTGCCATCGACGCGGAGAGCCGCGACCACGCACGCCGGGTTCCTTGTTCTTGGTGCCGTTCTCGGCGCGGCGACGATTTGGGCATTTGCACCGGCGGGCAAAGCCGGCGCGGAGCGCCGCGCACTCGAGATGCAGGCACAGGAATTGGCTGCGCTGGCGCTGGCGCCGAATTCTCCGCTCGCCTGCCTCGACCCCCTGACCGGAGAAAGCGTCGAGGCGGCGTGCGAACGCGAGATTTTTGCGTCTCCAGCGAGAGTTGCCGCGGCCATTTCCTATACGGCGGCGCGGCTGGCGGTGTTTTCCGACCTTTCGGCCTATGGAGGAAGCGGCGCCCAAGTCGACGATGCGCTGGCGTCGCTGCGCCGTTCGCTCGAGGCTGATCGTTTTGGCTTCCTCGCGCATGTACTGATGATAGAGGACGGCTGCACCCCTGCGCATTGCAAGGTGCTGATGCTCTTGCGCGACAGCGGCCAGGTGCGCGCCAATCTTCGCGATGCGGCGTTCGATCGCTATCTCGGCCGCCATCTGCCGTCTTGGGCCGAGTCTTGGGCCGAGTCTTGGGCCAAGCTGCCGGCGGGAACGCCGGCCGGGGCGACCGCCCAGACGACCGAGGTTCGGCCCAGTGCCGCCGCTCAATCCGCGGCCCATGGCCCGCATGCGCTCGACATCGATTTTCCCACCGCGGCCTCGATCCCGCCGGTAACCATCATGAGCCCTGAGCCGAAAGGGCCGGTGTTGCCCGGCGCGACTGGCGCCGCCGCGGCCAATTCCGGCCCGCCGGGGGGCCGATCCGCGTCGTGGCGCTCGCGCCGGCAGCCGGCGAAGCAAAGCGCGGCCGCGGCCGCCGCGGTCGAGCCGATCTGGCCGGAGCCGGTGCCGCTGGCGCCCGCCAGCACCGCGCGCGGGCAATAGCCGAGACATTCGGCGGACAACAATCTTGTCTCACGCTTGCGACGCGTCTGCGCATCATGCTTTAGGATGCGGCGGCCATGTTCAATTCCGTCCTTATCGCCAACCGGGGCGAAATCGCCTGTCGCATTGCGCGCACTGCCAAGGGGCTCGGCATGCGCACTGTCGCCGTCTATTCCGCCGCCGATGCGCAGGCGCTGCACCGGCGGCTGTGCGACGAAGCTTATTTTATCGGCGCTGCGCCGCCCGGCGAGAGCTATCTCGCCATCGGACGGCTGATCGAGGCGGCAAAGAAGGCCCAAGCCGAATGTATTCATCCAGGCTACGGCTTTCTGGCAGAAAATGCCGATTTTGCCGAAGCCTGCGCGCAAGCAGGCATCGTCTTCATTGGGCCGCCCGCCGCAGCGATCCGCGCCTTGGGACTCAAGGATCGCGCCAAGGCGCTGATGGAGAAAGCCGGCATCCCCATCGTGCCCGGCTATCACGGCGAGCGCCAGGACGCCAAATTCCTCAAGGAAAAAGCGTACGAGATCGGCTATCCGGTGCTGATCAAGCCGGCGGCGGGAGGCGGCGGGCGCGGACTGCGCCGCGTCGATAAGCATGCGGACTTCGACGACGCGCTCGCCGGCGCGGTGCGCGAGGTGGAGGCGGCGTTCGGATCCGGCCGTGTCCTCATCGAGAAATACGTCGCCGCGCCGCGCCACATCGAATTTCAAGTGTTTGCCGATGCGCATGGCCATATCGTTCATCTCGGCGAGCGCGATTGCTCTTTGCAGCGCCGCCACCAGAAGGTGATCGAGGAAGCGCCGGCGCCCGGCATGACGCAGGAGCTGCGCGAGAAAATGGGCGCCGCCGCGGTGGCAGCGGCAAAGGCGGCCGAATACGTCGGTGCCGGCACGGTCGAGTTTGTCGCAGACGGCAGCAGGGGACTGCAGGCGGACTCCTTCTGGTTCATCGAGATGAATACGCGGCTGCAGGTCGAGCATCCCGTGACCGAGGCGGTAACCGGCCTCGACCTCGTCGCCTGGCAATTTCAAATCGCCGCCGGCGAAAAGCTGCCGCTCAGGCAGAACGCGGTGCGCTTTGACGGACACGCCGTCGAGGCGCGCGTCTATGCGGAGGATCCGGAGAACGGATTTCTGCCGTCCACCGGTCCGATCGTTGCGCTCGAACTGCCCCGCGACGTTCGAGTCGACGGCGGCATTGCGGCCGGTGGCGAGGTGACGCCGTTCTACGACCCCATGATCGCCAAGCTGATCGCCCATGCGCCGACGCGTGAGGCAGCCATCGACCGGCTCGTGCGGGCACTCGACCAGACGCTGATCGCCGGCGTGCGCTGCAACCTGGCGTTCCTCTCCGCCCTGTGCCGAGAGCCGAAATTCCGCCAGGGCAGGGTCGATACCGGCTTCATCGACGGCAACCTTGCCGCGCTCGGCGCCATTTCTCGC
>JAKAPE010000324.1 GCA_021811945.1 Pseudomonadota bacterium
TCGAGGATCCGCAGGTGAAGCATCTCAATATCACGAGAAAGGTGCAACACACGCTGCTGGGCGAGCTGGAGATGGTCGGCCAGCCCATTGAACTCAGCCGCACCCCCTGGAGCGTGCGCAGGCCGACGCCGGAGGCGGGCGAACACACAGATGATGTACTCACGGACCTTGGCTATGGTGCGGCGGAGATCGCGGACCTGCGCGCACGCAAGGTGGTTTGACCCACCGCAACTGTCGCAATGGATTGACGAGCCCGTCGGGCAGGAGTGGGTGTGAAGCCAAATGGCGAAAGCGGACGAACGGCGAGCCGCATCATGAAGAAAGGAAATGACCGATGCGTCAAGTGAAGACAATTGAACCACCCGACCTGTATTTCGAGGATTTCTACGAGGGCCAGGAATTCGATAGTGTTAAGAAAGGACCCATCATGGTGGGCCATCAGGTTCGATGGGCAGGTGCGATCGACAACTATGATTCTGAATTTCATCATGACGAATACGTTGCCAAAGCCCAGGGACTTCCCGGCATTATTCTCTCCGGGCCACTGATCGCCGCATGGCTGTTGTCGGCGATCAACCACTGGGTAGGTCGGAACGCTCGGGTGCTCCGCTACACCGACCGGCACACTGGTTCGACGATGCCTCGAGACATGCTCTCCCTGAAGGGAAAGGTAAAGCGCGCGTATCGGGATGGCGGACGATGCCTGTTAGATCTCGAGTGCGATGTCGAGAACCAAAACGGGCAATACACCACTCCGATGACGGCGACCGTTCTGGTCTTGTCCCGGGCGGGCCGATAAAGCCGCGATTCCAGTTCGACTTCGTGCAGGATGGAGATCATAATGAGTGATGCGGTACCGGAGAACTTGGAACGAATCCAACAGGAACTCAACGCGATGATCGGGCCTATCGGCGAACCCGATTCCGTGCCGGTCGACCTGATCTCGGTGGTGCGGCTGGCGCTGGCCGTTGAGGATTTCGACCCGATCCACTACGATGCCAAGGCTGCGCAAGCCCGTGGCTATCGCGGCATCGTCGCTCCATGGCCGATCCTTGCGTTCCTGCGCTACAATTGTACGCAGGTTGAGGACACCCGCAAGTTCAGCTTCGGCCGGGCCACGGTCCATGGAGAGGACTCGTGCGAGTTCGCTGAGCCGATTATCGTCGGTGACGTCATCACCGTGAGTACGGCGATCAGCGACGCCAAGCTCAAGCAGGGACGGTCCGGCCTTTTGGGACTGGTTACGTCGGAACGGCGCTACACCAATCAGTTGGGGCAATTCTGCGCAGTCATGCGCACAATTTCCGTCAGGCGATAGCAATCCGCCGTGGCGTCACGCGCGATCTGACGAGCAGTCACCAGCGGCAAGATGACATGGACCGGAGATGACAGCTTGCAAAGCACCGGCCGGAAGCCAGACCAGGGAGAGCGGCGAGAGCGGTACGAACGGCAACCCACTAGCGACCCAAAGGAGAACTCAGATGACGGGGAAGACGCGGACGAATATCTCACGAAGGACAGCGTTGGCCGGCGCGGCCGGCGCAGCGGCATTTGGCATATTGCGCTGGCATAGAGCGGACGCGGCCGAATTCGTCTATAAGCTCGGAACTGACGCCACAACGACGATGCCGTTATATGCGTTCGCTGCGCAGGCAGCCGCGAAGGTTAACAAGGAATCCGACGGCCGCCTCAAGGTGCAGGTCTACCCCAATAGCCAGCTTGGCACCGACACTCAGATGATTGCCCAAGTCCGCTCCGGTGCGATGGAGTTGCTGCATATCGGCGACAATATCCTGGCTCAGCTCGTGCCGGAAGCAAACTTTGCCGCCATACCATTCGCCTTCAGCGGCTATGAACAGGCATGGTCAGCCATGGATGGCCCGCTCGGAAAATACATCCATGCCCAAATCGAGAAGAAGCTTGGCCTGAAGGTCTTCGACAAGGACTGGGAGGCCGGACTCCGTCATGTCTTGACTATCAGCCGGGTTGTCCGCACGCCGGCTGACATGAAGGGGCTGAAACTTCGAGTTCCGATGGCGCCCATTACGGTGGCCACGTTTAAGGCTCTCGGAGCCTCGCCCACGCCGATAGACTGGACCGAAGTTTACAGTGCACTGCAGACGCACTTGGTGGACGGATTGGAGGCCGGGTTCTTTGCCGCAAATGCCGAAAAATTCTTTGAAGTCGTCAAGCATGTCTCGTTGACGGCCCATCAAACAACAGACTATTCCCTCGTCGCAAACGGTGCTGCCTTCGGACGGCTGCCGAAGAACCTGCAGGAAATCCTGATGCGAAACTTCAACGAGGCGGCGGCGCTCGAGCGCGCGGCGACCGCTAAGGCTGACGTCGTGCTACAGCCGAAGTTGGAAAGCCAGGGGGTGACCTTCGTCAAGCCCGACCGTGCAGCTTTCAAGGAGGTAATCCGGAAGGCTGGCCTCTATGCGAAGTGGCGCGATACCTACGGGGCGAAAGGATTCACCCTGCTCGAGCAGGCGGTAGGCAAACTCACGTAGTGCCAGCCAGGTCTACGCGTAAGCGCCTCGTCTGCCTTCCGATTGTCCACATTTAGCGTGGGTTGGCCCAGAAGCGTACAAGGTATTGCATTGGAGGATATTTTCATCATTATTGACCTTCCCAACACCCGAAATCGCGGCTGTTTGACAAAAGCGGCAGGATGCCTACATTCTTGCCGAAGGGCGGAGAGCGGAAGGGATGGCGGAAGCTTCGAAGGAGCCGCGGATCATCGTCACCGCGGGCGCGGCGCGGCGGATTGCGGAACTCGCAAAGGAAGAGGGGGCGGCGAGCGCGTTTTTGCGCATCGCCGTTTCGGGCGGCGGCTGCTCCGGCTTCCAATACGGGTTCTCCTTCGATAAGGAGCGGCTCTGCGACGATGTCGTCTTCGAAAGGGACGGCGTCGCCGTGGTCGTCGACGAGACATCGCTCGGGCTTCTCGGAGGCGCCGAACTCGATTTCGTCGAGGACCTGATGGGCGCCTCGTTTCGCATCAACAATCCGAACGCCACCTCTTCCTGCGGCTGCGGCCACTCCTTCTCGATCCTTTAGAGCGGGCGCCCCATTGAGCGCCGTCAAGATCGCGAGCTGGAACGTCAACTCGGTCAAGGCGCGCCTGCCGCATCTTCTGGCGTTTCTTGCCGACGAAGCGCCCGATGTCGTGTGCCTGCAGGAAACGAAGTGCCCTGCCGCCGATTTTCCGCGTCTGGAACTCAAAGCCGCGGGTTACACCGTCGAGGCGATCGGCCAGCCAGCCTATAACGGCGTCGCCATCCTCTCCCGCCGCCCGGCCGAGGATCTCCTTTCGGGGCTTCCGGGCGACAGCGCAGACGAGCAGGCGCGCTATATCGAAGCCTCTTTCGGCGAGCTGCGCGTCGCCTCGCTCTATCTGCCGAACGGCAACCCGGTCGACAGCGACAAATTTCCGTATAAGCTCGCCTGGATGGACCGCCTCGTCCGCCACGGCGAGAGGCTCCTCGAACGCGAGATCCCGTTCGTCCTCGCCGGCGACTACAACGTTTGCCCGAGCGACGACGACGTTTACGACCCGGTCGCATGGGCGGGCGACGCGCTCTGCCGGATCGAGAGCCGCGACCGCTTCCGGGCGCTTCTCTATCTGGGGCTCACCGACGCCTTCCGCATCTTTCACCCCGAGGCGCACCGCTACACCTTTTGGGACTATCAGGCCGGGCGCTGGAACCGCGACGAGGGTCTGCGGATCGACCATCTTCTTCTCTCCCCTTTCGCCACCGACCGGGTAGCGGCTTGCGACATCGACAGGAAGCCGAGAGGCAAGGAACGCGCTTCCGACCACACCCCGATATGGTGCGAACTCGAGCTCTGACGGACCCTCAAAGGAACTCAAAGTGACCCCGATCCCCGAGCAATACCGCGACCTCTTTACGACGAAAAAGGCGTTCGCGACTCTCGCGACCCTTATGGCGGATGGTTCCCCGCAGGCGACCCCGGTCTGGTTCGATTACGACGGCACGTTCATTCGCGTGAATTCGGCGAAGGGCCGGACGAAAGTGCGCAACATGAAGCCGGGTTCGGCAGTGGCGCTCGCGATCGTCGATCCCGACAACGCCTACCGCTATGTGCAGGTGCGCGGCCGCGTCGCGCGCGCGAGCGAAGAGGGGGCGGGCGCGCATATCGACCGCCTCGCCAAGAAATACCTCGGCCAGGACACCTACCCCTATGCTCAGCCGGGCGAAGTCCGCGTCCTATTCGAGATCGAGCCGGTTTCCGTTTCCGGCATGAGCTGAGCCTTGGGATTCGCGACCTGTCGCCGTCCCTCGATCCTCTGCGCGATCGCCCGAGGATCTTCACGATCGGGCATTCGACGCGCAGCCTTCCCGAACTCATCGCCCTCTTGCGGCAGGCTGCGGTCGATTGTCTCGTCGATGTGCGCTCGGTTCCCCGCTCGCGGACAAACCCGCAGTTCAATGCCGATGGGGTCGCCGATCCTCTCGCCTCTGCCGGCATTTGCTACCGTCATCTGAAGGCGCTCGGCGGGCTTCGCCATCCTCCGAAAGGCGCGCCGCCTTCCCCGAACACGAGATC
>JAKAPE010000048.1 GCA_021811945.1 Pseudomonadota bacterium
CCGCCGCCTCGCCAAGGACTGGGAAAATCTCAACCGCAACGCCCTCGCGTTCTTGAAACTCGCGTCCATCCGCCTCATGCTGCGAAAGCTTTGTAACCCTTGACGAAGATTCAACACGGACTCTAAGAGCGGACGGTCTGTTTCTGGAGGCGTGCTTGCCGGTCTTTTCGATCTCCCGGCTCCGGACGCTGTCGAACTTGGTCGACGGCGTCGCAATTCGTCGTCGGGCTGCCTGCCGCCAAGCCAACGAAAATCGGGCGCCTCGGATTGGCGGAGCACATCTCGAATGGGTGAGGCGGCGTTTGCTCGGCTCGAACGCAGTCACCGCGGCGGCGCGTGTAAGCTCATCTCTACTGCCGGCGGGAAAGTGATTGCTATAGGTAGCGTCACGACATCGACGCTTGTGTCACCTCGCAACCTCGCCGCAACCCTGCAAGGGCGGGAGAGCATGTCGACAGTATCGCGATCGCGACGCCGGGCGCCACGCTGAGCAGAATTCCGTGCTATGGGCCTCGAACTGCACCACACACGCGCCTTCTTCGGGCGCCGCAAGGGTCACAAGCTGCGTCCGCGGCAGCGGGAGCTCTTGACGACGCTGCTGCCCAGACTGGCGCTCGACCTCTCGCGTTCCGCGCCAGCCGACCTCACCACGCTTTTCCCGGTGCCGGTGACCGAAGTTACGCTTGAGATCGGCTTCGGCAGCGGCGAATCGATGATTGCGCAAGCGCAGGCGCAGCCGACGACGGGTTTCATCGGGGTCGAACCCTTTGTCAACGGCATGGCCAAGGCGTTGGCGGTCATCGAAAAGGTCGGCCTGCAAAATATCCGCCTGCATTTCGACGATGCCGCCCGCCTGATCGCCTGGCTCCCGGACGCTTCCTTGGCGCGCATCGACCTCATTCATCCGGATCCATGGCCGAAACGCCGGCATTGGAAGCGCCGCTTCGTTCAGGACGCAACGGTGGCGCAATTCGCCCGCCTCCTGCGTCGAGGCGGCGAGTTCCGCTTCGCCACCGACGTCGCCGATTACGCCGCCTGGACCCTGCAACGCCTGCTGCGGTCCTCTGCATTAGCCTGGACCGCACAATGCGCCAACGATTGGCGCAAACCGTGGCCCGGCTTTACGCATACCCGCTATAACGCCAAGGCTCAGCGCGAAGAGCGTTCGACATGTTTCTTGATTTTTCGCAGGCGGTAGCGTCGTTTGTCTCGTTTGTATCACTGGCTTTTGCGCACCTGCCAGAAACGGACGACACGCTGCGCGGTCGATGCCGACAGCCGGCGGTAATTGGCGAAGGCGGCATCGAGCCCGGGCACGGACGTTCGCTTTGCCTGCGCACGTGCCACGATGACGGCTTTGACTGTGGGCCAGCTCAATCCGGCGGCCTTGCTCAGGATGAGCACCGGGTCGTATTGCTCGCCTCCAATAAGCCGGTCGGCCACCTCGATCGGCACTTTGGCGAGCGCGGCGAGTGCAGCCACCGTCTCTTCATACTTGGCTTCATTGCAGAAATCCGCAAGCGTGCCCTCGTCCAAACGGCCCGCTCGACCAAGTGCGAGCACCACGCGTTGCGCGGCCCGGTAATCGCGCGGGCCGACCCGGGCGCCGACCTCTTTGGAAACCTTCAACAGCACGTCGCAGATCGCGGCTCTCACTTCGGGCGTGGCCGAGGCGAGCAGGCGCTTTCGCACCACGGCGGTCGCCTTGGTGAGCAAATCGCGGAACATCGGCGCCGGAATGTCCGGGCGAAGCCCAACCTTCTCGGCCAGGACGCCGTCGTCTTCGGCGCGCTGAACGAGACGGTGAAAGCTCTTCTCCGAAATGCGGGCGCCGCGGTTGCCTGCGACGCGGCGGGCGACTTCGCGATCGCCGCGCCGCACCAGTTCGTCGGTGACCGCTTCGCCGAGCGCCGGGCGGGCCGAAATCGCGTGCAGGTGCGCTTGGCTCTTGGTCCGCGCCACGCCGATGAGATCGGCCTCCGCCAGTCGCGGCGCGAGCTGGAGCACCGGCCCGGCGACAGCGATGTCGTCGTCGTTGGCAAGCCGTCGCAGCACGCGCACCGGCGCGTTGCCGACCGGCGCCAGACGGCCGGAGAGTTCCGCCCGCGCCTTGGTCTCAATTTCCTCGATGAGCAGCACAAAGACATCATCGAACAGATCGACGTGCTCTTCCGTGTAGCTGCTGGCGCCGTCCAGAAACAGCGCCGTGATGCGCCGGAGCGTCTCGACGCGTTTGTCGTACGAGCCGTGCTGGACGACGTCTTCAAGTTCCGGGATAAGCGAGAGGGTGGCACCCATTCCAAATCCGTCTGCTGTATGCAAATTGCGCGGTGCCCGCGCATCACAATAGTTGTGTAATCCTCAATGAAACCTTGCGATCGGGATCGCATCAGCACGCGGGATCAGGGATCGGGCCGGCATCGGAGGTGAGGGTCAAGGCCGACCTGACGATGCCCGAATGCTGATTGCTGACGCGCGACGGCATCTCGGATTGCCGACAGCCGAAGCCAGCAAGGCCCCCAAAAGCGCAGGCGAAGCACTATTGTATCGCGCGCCTCTTGCTGTATTCTTCCGCCAGACCGTTTGCGCCCAGTTTCGTCTGGCGGTCTTCAATTGCGGGCAATGCAATGCGACAACCGATCGCCAATATGACCAAGGTCAAGACCACCTGCCGATTGTGCCTTGTCCGCTGCGGCATGGTCGTGAGCAAAGATCAGAACGGCGATGTGAAGCGGATCGTCGGCGACCGCAGCCATCCCCTCTCCAAGGGCTACCTCTGCGTTAAGGGCAACGCCTCGCTCGATTTTAACAATTCACCGAAACGCATCGTTTATCCGATGCAGCGCGTCGGCGAGCGCGGCTCGGGCCGCTGGCAAAGGGTGAGCTGGGACGACGCGCTCGACGACATCGCCCGGCGGCTGAAGACGATCATCGACACCCACGGCGCCCGCGCGGTGGCGGTCCAGGCGCTGCCGCCGAAGGATTATTTCGTCTACGACATGTTCTGCGACGTCATCGGCAGCCCCACTTTCTTCAAGCACGATTCGCATCAGTGCTTCACGCCACAGTTGATGTCCGACGTTCTGACTTTCGGCAACCTTCTCACCTATCCCGGCTACAGCGACGTGGCGGATTGCGACGTCCTTATGCTGTGGGGCACGAATCTGCCGGAGACCAACGCCTCCAAGCACGAACGCGTCAAGGACGCGCAGAAAAACGGCGCGCGCACCATCGTCGTCGATCCGCGTCCCGTTCGGCTCGCCAAGGAGGCTAAGTTGTGGCTGCGCATCCGACCCGGCACCGACTGCGCCTTGGCGCTCGGCTTGATCAACGTCATCATCGCCAACGGTTGGTACGATGAGCGCTTCATTGCCGAATGGACGGTCGGCTTCGATGCTCTCAAGGCGCGCGTTGCGGCCTATACGCCGGAAAAAGTCGCCGAGATCACCTGGATCCCGGCAAAGGACATTCGCAAAGCCGCGCAGATGTTCGCGACGGCGAAATCCTCGGCGCTGTATACCTTCATCGGCGCCACCATGGGCGGCAATTCCATCGCCACGCTGCGCGCCATGGGGTTCTTGCCGGCGCTGACCGGCCATATCGACCAGCCCGGCAACAACCGGTTCCTGCTGCCGACTGCGGTGCGGATGCCCGGCTATTACGGCCAGACTCAAGGATCGGGCCTGAACAAGAATTTGGACCAGCAACTTTCGACCGATCGATTCCCGCTGCTCGCGGGCCCCAAGGCGATCACCTCGGCCTATCCGCATCCGCGCCAGGTCATCGACGCCATGCTCACCGGAAAGCCGTATCCGGTGCGCGCCTTATGGACCGATTGCAATCCCGTCGTCGGCCTCGAGGAGACGCCGACGGTGGTGGTGGCGCTGAAGGCGCTCGATCTGTTGATCGTTTCCGACATGTTCGAATCCCCGACTGCGCACCTCGCCGACTACATCCTGCCGATGACCACGCATTTGGAGTCGAATGCGATCGCCGAATATTCCGGCTTGAATCTCATCGCCGCCCGGGTGCGCGCGCTCGAGCCGCGCGGCGAAGCGCGCGAAGAGGCGGAGCCGGTGCTCGAAGTGCTCAAGCGCATGGGCTACGAGGACCGCATGCCGCTCAAGACCTACCAGGAATTGCTGGACCATCGCCTTGAGCCGCTGGGAATGACATTCGAGCAGTTCGCGCAAACGGGCATTGTTGTCGGCGACGACGCGCCGCAGAAATACAAGACCGGCAAATTGCGGCGCGACGGCAAGTCCGGCTTTAACACCGCCTCGGGAAAAATCGAGTTCCTCTCCTCGACGTTGGCGAGCAACGGCTACGATCCGCTTCCCGAATTCAAGGAACCGCCGCTCAGTCCCAACAGCACTGCCGACAAGGCGAAAGACTATCCGCTCGTTCTGATCAGCGGCACCCGTTCGATCGAATACTATTCGACGCTCGGCATAGAGATTCCGCGCCTGCGCCGGCGCCGGCCATGGCCGGTGCTGGAAATGGCGCCGGAGACGGCGGATGAGCTCGGCCTGGTCGAGGGCGAATGGGTGAGCGTGGAGGCGCCGACGACCGACAAGGCGATCAAACGGCGATTGGCCATCGTGGAGGGCATGCACCCGCGCGTCGTCAATGCCGAGGGGCTGTGGTACATGCCCGGCGCCGCGGACCTTATCGATGGCGTGCTGGAGGTCGGCGCCAATGTGCTCACGCCCCTGCGCGACGACGTTGATCCGGTCATCGGCGGCTCGATCGCCCGCTGCCTCATCTGCCGGGTGCGCAAAACCAACCGGCCGGGCGCGGCGCGCGCGGCCTAGCGGCGCTGCGGTTTACTTCGCCCGCACAGCGCGCTAACGCAGACAGCATCCGCAGATGTGGTCAACGGCGCGGGCGAGAGCGGTGCCCGCTGATATTGATGCGCGACGGCGCGGCATACGTAGCCTGTCCCTCCCCCTTGCAAGGCCCTTGCAACGGCGCGAAGAAACGCTATATTCGCAGTGTCCGTCATGGATACCTCATAACGGTCGGTTGATCCGAACGATTTTGAGAGTGGGCCCTCCGGGACCCGCTCTTTTTTGTTACTCGGAGCCGGTTTGCTGCATCCCAGGGCTGGCGACCCGGACGGACAGATGACGCTGGAACACGACGCAACGGCCGCGAGCGGCATGGACAGGCTGATGACCTTCGCCCAGGATGCGTCTGCGCATGGGGCGTCTGCGCAAGAGCCACGACTGATCACCGAGCAGGGGCGGGCGGCGCGCATTGCCGTGATCGTCGAGCCTGTGCTTGTCGAACTTGGTTATCGGCTGGTGCGGGTGCGCATTTCCGGCTCCGCCGGTTGCACGGTGCAGATCATGGCCGAGCGACCGGACGGCACCATGGCGATCGAAGACTGCGAAACCGTGTCGCGGGCGCTCTCCCCGGTGCTCGACGTGGCCGATCCGATCGAAGGTGCGTACAGGCTGGAAATCTCTTCGCCGGGCATCGACCGCCCGTTGGTGCGGCGCTCTGACTTCGACCGTTATGCTGGCCATTTGGCGCAGGTGGAGGTGCTCATGCCTATCGCCGGCCGCCGCCGCTTTCGCGGCGAGCTGGTCGGTAGCGATGGCGAATGCGTGCGCATACGTGCCGGCGAACCGGCCGCAACCGAGCACCCGGACGTGCTTTTGCACCTGCATGACATCGGCGAAGCCAGGCTGGTTCTCACCGATGCGCTCGTCGCCAAGACGCTGCGGCGAAGCAAGCATGGCGATAGGCTTGGCGACAAGCACTATCAATCTGCCGAACGCGGCGATGGCGCGCACGGCAACGCGGGACGCAAATTGGGTTAACTGAAACCGATGGTGCCGCAGCGCCAGGCCGGCGCGCGGGCCAGCGCAAAGGAGACTGGATATGGCGACAGTTAGCGCCAACAAACTCGAGCTTCTGCAGATCGCGGACGCCGTCGCCCGTGAAAAGGCGATCGATCGCAAGATCGTGCTTGGCGCGATGGAGGACGCGATCGCCAAGGCCGCCCGCTCGCGCTACGGCAGCGAGACCGACGTCCATGCGGAAATCGATCCAAAAAGCGGAGAGCTTCATCTCTCGCGGCACATGCTGGTGGTGGAGGCCGTTGATAATCCCGCGTCCCAGATCAGCCTCGACGAAGCGCGCCGGCGGCACCCCGCCGCGCAGATCGGCGATTCGATCGCTGATCCGCTGCCTCCCCTCGAATACGGACGCATCGCGGCGCAGTCGGCCAAGCAGGTGATCGTGCAGAAAGTGCGCGAAGCGGAGCGCGATCGCCAGTACGACGAATACAAGGACCGCATCGGCGACATCGTCAACGGCGTCGTCAAGCGGGTGGAGTACGGCAACGTCGTCGTCGATCTCGGCCGCGGCGAGGCCATCGCACGCCGCGACGAAATGCTGCCGCGCGAAGTTTTCCGCAACGGCGACCGCATCCGCGCCTACATCTACGACGTCCGTCGCGAGCAGCGCGGGCCGCAGATCTTTCTTTCGCGCACACATCCGCAATTCATGGCCAAGCTGTTTGCGCAGGAAGTGCCGGAAATCTACGACGGCATCGTCGAAGTGAAGGCGGTCGCGCGCGATCCCGGCTCACGCGCCAAGATCGCGGTGATCTCGCGCGATTCTTCGGTCGACCCGGTCGGCGCCTGCGTGGGCATGCGCGGCTCGCGCGTCCAGGCCGTCGTCAACGAACTGCAAGGCGAAAAGATCGACATCATTCCCTGGTCGCACGACATCGCGACCTTCGTCGTTAACGCGCTGGCGCCTGCCGAGGTCGCCAAGGTGGTGCTCGACGAGGAGCGCGAGCGCATCGAGGTCGTCGTGCCCGATCAGCAGCTCTCGCTTGCGATCGGCCGTCGCGGACAGAACGTGCGTCTCGCCTCCCAGCTCACCGGCTGGGACATCGACATCCTTACCGAACAGGAGGAATCGGAGCGTCGCCAAGCCGAATTCGAGAGCCGCACGCGGATGTTCATCGAGGCGCTCAACGTCGACGAGGTGATCGGACAATTGCTGGCGTCCGAGGGTTTCACTTCAGTCGAGGAACTCGCGCTCGTGGACACCAAGGAGATCGCCGGCATCGAGGGTTTCGATGATGATACCGCGCACGAATTGCAGACTCGTGCCCGGGACTACCTCGCCAAGATCGAGGCCGAGCTCGACGCCAAACGCCGGGAGCTCGGCGTCGAAGATGCGCTCAAGGACGTGCCGGGCATCACCACGGCCATGCTCGTGCGCTTCGGTGAGAACGACATCAAGACGGTCGAGGATCTTGCCGGCTGCGCCACCGACGATCTCGCGGGCTGGACCGAGCGCAGGGACGGCGAAACCGTTCGTGAAGCCGGTATTCTCGACGGTTTCGATATTTCGCGCGCGGAGGCCGAGGCCCTGATCATGCAGACGCGGCTGAAGGCGGGCTGGGTCGAGGCGGTCGATCTCGCGCCGCCCGCCGAGACGGCAGCCCTCCCCGAGGCGCAAGTCTGAAGGATAAAGGAGCACAAGCGCAGCGTATGATCGCCCCCTCGACCGGCCACGCCCACACCATCGAGCTGGATCCCGGACCGCGAGCAAGCTCTCCGGAACGGTTCTGCGTTGCCACGCGCACGGTGCGGCCGGTTTCCGATTTGATCCGTTTCGTCATCGGGCCGGAGGGCGAAGCGATGCCCGACGTCAAAAGCAAGCTGCCGGGGCGCGGCGTTTGGGTAACGGCGACGCGGGAAGCTGTCCGCGAGGCAATCAAGCGCAAAGCGTTTGCGCGCGGCTTCAGGCGCGACGTTCGCCTGCCTGCGGACCTCGTCAGCCGCACCGAGCGCCTGCTCGAAAAAGCCGTAGTCGATGCGCTTGCGGTGGCCGGCAAGAGCGGACTGGTTGTGACCGGCTTCGCCAAGGTCGAAACGGCCTTGGTGCGCGGGGACGTTGTCGCCCTTGTGCACGCCGCCGAAGCTTCCTCCGGGGGAACCGGCAAGCTCGACGCGGCGTGGCGCCGACGGTCGGAGAGGCCGCTCGCGGTGATCGGATTTCTGACTGCGGCGCAATTGGATTTGGCATTGAACCGCGCAAATGTGATACATGCAGCCCTGCTCGCCGGCCCTGCGAGCGAAACCTTTCTGGCGCGTTGCCGGCGCCTTGAACGGTTCCGGGCCGGCGATCAGCACCACGAGGCCGGAGAGGCTGCGCCGATGTTGAGCCGGCCGAGGATATGATGCGTATGACTGAGACGACCAAGACCGGCAGCGAAAAGCTGAGCGTGACTTCCACGAAGACGCTGACACTCAAACGTGGCGGCGTCGAGCAGGGGGTCGTGCGCCAAAGCTTCAGTCATGGGCGCAGCAAGGCGGTCGTGGTCGAGAAAGTAAAGCGCCGGGTCGCTGGCCCGGCCGAGGCGAAAGCCGAGACGATGGCGCCCGACCGCGGCGCCGCGGCCAAACGCGCTGGCGCGCCCGCCAAGTCTACGGCGGTCGCGGCGGCAAGTGCGACGCCGGTCCCGGCGGCCCACGCCCCCAAGCCCTCCGGCGTCGTTTTGCGCGCGCTGACGGAAGAGGAGCGCAGCGCCCGCGCGCATGCGCTCGCCGATGCGCGGGTGCGCGAGGCGGAAGAGCGCCGGATCGCCGAACAAGAGGCGCGTATTCGCCAAAGCCGAGAACAGGTCGAGCGCGTCGAGCGGGCGGCGGCCGAGGCGCGTAAGCGCGAGGAAGAAGAGCGGCGCAAGCACGACGAAGAAACCAAGCGCAAGGCCGATGAGGTCGCCAAGAAGCGCTTCGGTGCCGAGGTGACCCTGGCAAAGCCGGGCGCTGCGCGGCCGGCGTTGGAAGCCGAGGAAGAAGAAGCCCCGCGCGGCGGCGGCCGCCGCGGCGCCGCGCCGCGGCCGGCACCGGCGCCCAAAGCCCCACGCAGCGGTGCCGAAAAACGCCGCGGGCGGCTCACCGTCGTCACCGCGCTTTCCGCCGATGAGGAGCGCGAGCGCTCGGTCGCTTCCTTCCGCCGCCGCGTTCAACGCATGGCCGGCCACCGCGAAGCCGAGGCGAAGGAAAAGATCGCGCGCGAAGTGACGATACCGGAGACGATCACGATCCAGGAATTGGCCAATCGCATGGCCGAGCGCGCCGTTGACGTGGTGCGGCTCCTGATGAAGCAAGGCCACATGGCCAAGATCACGGACACAATCGACGCCGACACCGCCCAGCTCGTCGCCGAGGAGCTCGGCCATACGGTACGCCGCGTTTCCGAAGCTGATGTCGAAGAGGGCATGTTCGACGTCGCCGACCATCCGACCAGCCTGCAGCCGCGGGCGCCGGTCGTCACCATCATGGGCCATGTCGACCACGGCAAGACGTCGCTGCTTGATGCAATTCGCTCGACCGACGTCGCCGCCGCCGAGGCGGGCGGCATTACCCAGCATATCGGCGCCTATCAGGTGACCTCGCCGTCGGGCGACCGCATCACCTTCATCGATACGCCCGGCCATGCCGCTTTCACCGCGATGCGCGCCCGCGGCGCCAAGATCACCGATATCGTGGTCCTTGTGGTCGCCGCCGACGATGGCGTCATGCCGCAGACGGTCGAGGCGATCCATCACGCCAAGGCGGCGAAAGCGCCGATCATCGTCGCCATCAACAAGATCGACAAGCCCGACGCCAAGCCCGAGCGCGTGCGCAGCGAGCTGCTCCAGCACGAGGTTCAGGTCGAATCCCTGGGCGGCGACGTGCTCGAGATCGACGTGTCGGCGAAGCAGAAGATCAACCTCGACAAGCTACTTGACGCAATCGCGCTGCAAGCGGAAGTGCTCGAACTCAAGGCGAATCCAAATCGTGCCGCCGAAGGCACGGTGATCGAGGCGCGACTCGACCGCGGCCGCGGCCCGGTGGCGACCGTACTGGTGCAGCGCGGCACGCTTAAGCCCGGCGATATCGTCGTCGCCGGCACCGAATGGGGCCGTGTGCGGGTCCTCGTCTCCGACAGCGGGCACGCCGTCGTCGCCGCCGGTCCTTCGATGCCGGTCGAGGTCTTGGGCTTCAACGGCACACCGGAAGCCGGGGACCGGCTGGCCGTCGTCGCATCGGAAGCGCGTGCGCGTGAAGTCACCGACTATCGCGTGCGGCAGAAACGGGAAATCATGGCGGCGCGGCAGACCGGATCGCGCGGTTCGCTCGAACAGATGATGAATCAGCTCAAGACCGCCGGCCGCAAGGAGTTCCCGCTGGTGGTCAAGGGCGACGTGCAAGGCTCGATCGAGGCCATCGTCGGCGCGCTGGAAAAGCTTTCGACCGACGAGGTCGCCGCGCGAGTGATTTTCGCCGGCGTCGGCGGCATCACGACATCTGACGTGACACTGGCCGAAGCATCGGGTGCCGCCGTCATCGGCTTCAACGTCCGCGCCCACAAGGAGGCACGCGAAGCCGCCGAGCGCGCCGGCATCGAAATTCGCTACTACAATATCATCTATGATCTCGTCGACGATGTGAAGAAGGCGATGTCGGGGCTGCTGGCGCCGACGCTGCGCGAGACCATGCTCGGCAACGCCGTCATCCTCGAAGTCTTCAAGGTTTCCAAGGTCGGCAATGTGGCCGGCTGCCGCGTCACCGACGGTGCCGTCGAACGCGGCGCCAATGTCCGGCTCATCCGCGACAATGTCGTGGTGCATCAGGGCCGGCTGTCGCAGCTCAAGCGCTTCAAGGACGATGTGCGCGAAGTCATCGCCGGTCAGGAATGCGGGGTGGCCTTCGAGAGCTACCAGGACATGAAGGTCGGCGATGTCGTCGAATGCTACCGAGTGGAGAGCGTACAGCGGGCACTGTGAATTCGCGTTTTCACATTCGCAAGTCTACATCACGGGATGGAAACATGTCAGTTCTGTCAGTTCACACGTCCCCCGGTAAGCTTGCTGCAGAGAAGCGCCAATTGCTTCGCCATTTCGAGACCACGTTGGAGCAATTCCGCGAGCTAAGAAACGCGCTGGAGCCGCTGGAGCAGTACGCACTCGTGACAACATTAGATCATTTCCGCAAGCTGGAAGAAGCTGGTGACACGTATTTTTTGACATCTGGCGGCGACATCCTGTTTGACAGCGCCGAGCTTCGAGTCCTCGCAGGCTATACGGCGGCGATGAACGCTTCGCTGGGAGCGCTCACGGCAGCGTTATTGGAGGTTGCAAGCCAAAGCGAGTCGATCGCTCAAAGGCCCGCGACCGACGCCGCAGGGCGAAATCAAACAGACGAAATCGATGATATAGCCGATGGCAAGCCAATCGACAGCGCCCTGCAAAGGCTGAAGCGTGTTGCAGATATGGCCGAACAGACACTGGCGGAGCGCAAAAGGGCCTTGCGGCAGATGGCGAGGAATGAGCAAAAGATCAATTCCGCACAGGCCAAGAACGCGGAGCTGCTGCACCGTCTGCTCAGCAGGACCAAAAATGACTTCTGACCAGCCGGGTGAACACCGCGCTGTGCCGGTCGCAAGAGATCAAGACCGTACGTCGTGGCGTCGCCGGATCGTTGAGTTTGTCCAAAACGTCTTGCGCCTCGAAGGAACGGTTGCGGCGCTGAAAGAAGAGAACAAGGAAATATCGCGGCGTATTGAGGCCCTTCAGAAGCAGGTGCTTGCACACGAAGGCCAACTGAAGGTTCTGCTGCAATTTGTTGATAAGGCGCTGGATAGCGCCGTCGAATCGCGAGCAGAGAAGGCTGCAATTGGCGTTTTCAAAAGAATGATGAGTACGACCGAGAAAAATCAAGCCAGGAAGCTTGCACGCAAAGACCAAACCAGATGAAGGGGCAATCCCAGCGCCAGCTCCGTGTCGGCGAGTTGATCCGTCACGAGCTCGCCGCCATGCTTTCGCGCGGCGACATCCACGATCCGGTCATCGAGGCGCACACGATCACCGTTCCCGAAGTGCGCATGAGCGCCGATCTGCGGCTCGCCACGATCTACGTCATGCCGCTCGGCGGTCGGGATGAGAAGCAAGTGCTCGATGCGCTCGATCGCCACAAACGCTGCCTGCGCGGTGAGATTGCGCGGCGCGTTAACGTAAAATTTGCTCCCGAGATTCGCTTTCGCATCGACGAGCGATTCGAGGAAGCGGAACGGATCGAGAAGCTTTTGCGAACGCCTGCGGTCCGCAGAGACCTTGAGACGGACAGGCGTGAATGATCAAGCTCGTTCCGGAAATGGAAGCGTCTACCGGCGCCGTCGCCGCCGCTTCTGCACCTTCCGACCGGCAACCCGGCGAAGGAGGGTTTGCGCAAAAAACGGCGCAGAAGAGGCGCCGGAAGCGCGACGTGCACGGCTGGGTGGTGCTCGACAAGCCGCTCGGCATGACCTCGACCCGCGCGGTCTCGGCGATCAAGCATCTGTTCGAAGCGAGGCGAGCCGGTCACGCCGGCACACTCGATCCGCTGGCGTCGGGATGTCTGCCGATCGCGCTCGGCGAGGCTACCAAGACCGCGCCTTTCGTGGTCGACAGCCGCAAGACCTACCTGTTCACGGTGCGTTGGGGCGAGGAGCGCGACACCGATGATGCTGAAGGCGCCGTCGTTGCCAGGAACGAAATGCGGCCCGACGCCGGGGCGATCCAAGCCTTGCTGCCGCGCTTTACCGGTACTATCGCCCAGGTGCCGCCGCGGTTCTCGGCGATAAAGATCGGCGGCGAGCGCGCCTACGATCTCGCGCGTGAAGGGGAGGCGGTCGAGATCGCCGCGCGGCCGGTGAACATATACCGGCTCGACTTGGTCGGGACCCCCGATCCGGACCACGCCGTGCTTGCGGCCGAATGCGGCAAAGGCACCTATGTGCGTGCCATTGCCCGCGACCTCGGTCGCGCGCTGGGCGCGCTCGGCCACGTCTGTGCTCTGCGCCGGAGCCGAGTGGGGCCGTTCGGCGAGGGCGAAATGATTTCGCTGGAAGGCATCGAGGCTTTGTGCCATAGAGCGGCCTCCGGCGAGGGTGACCTGGCCGATGTGATGCTGCCGATCGAGACCGCGCTGGACGACATCCCGGCGCTGGCCGTGAGCTTGGCAGACGCGGCGAGGCTCCGCAGGGGCCAGGCCGTTTTGTTGCGCGGACGGGATGCTGCCGTCTTTCGCGGCCTCGTTCAGGTCGCGGCAGAGGGGCAGCTTGTCGCCATTGCCGAGGTCTACCGCGGCGAGATCGTCCCCAGGCGCGTGTTCAATCTGGCCGGCATCACGGGGCATGCCGGCAAGCGGGAAGGTTTGTGACGATGTCGATTATGGCCGCACGTAAAGCGGAACTCATCAAGGCCTACGGTGCGAAAGCCGGCGACACGGGCTCGCCCGAAGTGCAGGTCGCGTTGCTGTCGGAGCGAATCAACAATCTGACGGAGCACTTCAAGACCCACGTCAAGGACAATCACTCGCGGCGGGGCTTGCTCAAACTCGTTTCACAACGGCGCCAAATTCTCGATTATCTTCGGCGCGCCGACGAGGCGCGGTACAGGAGTTTGATCGAACGGTTGGGTATCCGCCGTTGAACTGTTTGCGCGCGGATGATTTCGCGCGTTTACCGGCGGAGCGTACTCAAAGCGCATTCGCCGAAAATGCGGCAGCAAGGCTGCCGATCGTTGCGGAGGGCGGCGCCCTTCGCCAATCACGGGAAGGTCCGAAAGCCATGGCAGGATCGCCAGACGCTGGCAGGCTTGGCAGCCCCTTTGGCGGCCATGCTGCGCCGACAGCGTCTCGCCGTCTTGCTTATGGCTTTCGCTTCTACCCGAAAACCATGAGAGACAACCGCAATGTTCGATATTCATCGTGTGCAACTTGACTGGGGCGGCCGCCAACTCACACTGGAGACCGGCAAGATCGCCCGCCAAGCCGACGGCGCCGTGCGCGCTTCCTATGGCGACACCACCGTCATCGCGACCGTTGTCGCCGCCAGACAGCCCAAGGAAGGCATCGACTTCCTGCCGCTGACCTGCAACTATCAGGAGAAATACTACGCCGCCGGCCGCATTCCCGGCGGCTATTTCAAGCGCGAGGGACGCCCGACGGAACGGGAGACGCTGGTCTCCCGCCTCATCGATCGCCCGGTGCGGCCCTTGTTCGCCGACGGCTGGCGTTGCGATACCCAGGTCATCGCGACCGTGCTCTCGCACGACCTCGAGAACGATCCCGACATCCTCGCCATGGTCGCCGCTTCGGCGGCGCTGACGCTGTCGGGGGTTCCGTTCATGGGCCCGATCGGCGCCGCTCGCGTCGGCTTTATCAACAACGAGTATGTGCTCAACCCGCAGATCGACGAGATGGCGGAAAGCCAGCTCGATCTCGTCGTCGCCGGCACTCGGGACGCGGTGCTGATGGTCGAATCGGAAGCCAAGGAGCTCGCCGAAGAAGTCATGCTCGGTGCGGTGATGTTCGGCCACCGCCATTTTCAGCCGGTGATCGAAGCCATCATCAGGCTGGCCGAGAAGGCGGCAAAGGAGCCGCGCGAGCTTGTCCTGCCCGACAATGCGGCGCTCGAGAGCGAGATGCGCGGCCTGATCGAGCAGGATGTGCGCGCGGCCTATTCGGTTGCAGACAAGAAGGAGCGCCACAAGGCGGTCGATGCCGCCAGAGAGCGCGCGACGGCCCACCTCTGTCCGGAGGGTGTCGAGCCCGGATATCCGCAGCTCCGGGTCACCGACGTCTTCAAGGAGATCGAAGCCGAGATTGTGCGCGGGAATATTCTGGATACCGGCAAACGCATCGATGGTCGCGACGTGAGAACCGTGCGGCCGATCGTCGCCGAGGTGGGCGTACTGCCGCGCACGCATGGCTCGGCGCTGTTCACCCGCGGCGAGACGCAGGCGCTGGTCGTGGCCACCCTCGGTACCGGCGAGGACGAGCAGTTCATCGACGCCTTGCAGGGCACCTACAAGGAGACGTTCCTGCTGCACTACAATTTCCCGCCGTTCTCGGTCGGAGAAACCGGCCGTCTTGGCAGCCCGGGCCGGCGCGAGGTCGGCCACGGCAAGCTGGCCTGGCGGGCGATTCACCCCGTGCTGCCGGGACATCACGAGTTTCCCTACACGGTCCGCGTCGTCTCCGAAATCCTGGAGTCGAACGGCTCGTCCTCGATGGCGACCGTGTGCGGCACCTCGCTCGCCTTGATGGATGCCGGCGTGCCGCTCAAGCGGCCGACGGCAGGCATTGCCATGGGGCTGATCAAGGAGGCAGAGCGCTTCGCCGTCCTTTCCGACATCCTGGGCGACGAGGACCATCTCGGCGATATGGACTTCAAGGTCGCCGGTACCGAGCGCGGCGTCACGTCGCTGCAGATGGACATCAAGATCGCCGGCATCACCGAGGAGATTATGCGCGTCGCGCTCGCCCAGGCGAGGGAGGGCCGCATGCATATTCTCGGCGAGATGGCCAAGGCGATCTATCAGCACCGTGCCGAACTCGGCGAGCACGCCCCACGCATCGAGGTGTTCTCAATCCCGGTCGACAAGATCCGCGAAGTGATCGGCTCGGGCGGCAAGGTTATCCGCGAGATCGTCGAGAAGACCGGCGCCAAGATCGACATTTCCGATGACGGCACGGTCAAGGTCGCCTCGGCCAGGGCCGACTCGATCAAGGCCGCCATCAACTGGATCAGGTCGATCACTTCGGAGCCCGAGGTTGGCCACATCTATGACGGCACCGTGGTCAAGGTCATGGACTTCGGCGCCTTCGTCAACTTCTTCGGCGCCAAGGACGGCCTCGTCCATATCAGCCAGCTCGCCCCGCGCCGGGTGCAGAAGACGACCGACGTCGTCAAGGAAGGCGACAAGGTGAAAGTCAAGCTTCTCGGGCTCGACGAGCGCGGCAAGGTGCGTCTGTCGATGAAGGCCGTCGACCAAGAGACCGGAGAAGACCTCGAAGCAAAGCAGAAGGCCGAGGCCGAGCAAGCCCGCGCAGCGGCAGCCGCCGGGGAATAGGAGGCAACTCCCAGCACCGCTTTGGAGGTTTTCGCTGACCGTTCCGGGTGCGGGAAAAACCGTCGCTCGCAAGCCGGATCTAACCGGCAGCGCCAAAGCTTTTCGGTGCGGGCGAGATGATCTGCCCGCCGGACGGCGTCACCCGCAGCACCGCGAGCCCGCGCTCGTTGGTGCCGTCGGGCCTGAAGCGGAACAGGCCGTCGATGCCGGAAAAGCCCGACGGATTGGTCAACACCTCCGGCGAGAACCGCCGGGCGCCCTGCGTCTTGACCAGTGCGGCGACGAGCGCAACCGCGTCATAGGCGAGCGTCGCCGTGCGCACCGGCTCTTGCCGGTAGCGGGCTCGGTAGCGGGCGGCAAAATTGCGGTAACCGGCGGAATCCGGCGCCGCATACCAGCCGCCATCGAGCGCGCGGGTGCCAAAAACACGCGGGTCGTCCCACAAGCCGGTGCCAAGAAGCTGAACCTTCCTGGTATTGACGCCGTCGGCGACCAGCATCTGCGCCACCCCCGGGACGGCGTCGGCGCCGTCGGGTATGAACAGGGCGTCTGCGCGGGGCGCCGCCAGAGCGATGTTCTTGACCGGCTTCGCCATCGCCGCTTGCCCGTGCGGGTAGCGTTCGAGGGCGATAATGCGGCCGCGGCGGCGCGCGGCGTCCTGCTTGAACGCTGCCTCCACCACCGTCCCATAGGGATTATCGGGAATGAGCGCCGCATAGGAACGTTTCCCGGTCGAGGCCGCGTATTGCACGATGCGCGCCACGTCGGACTCCGGCAGGAAACTCAGAAGATAGACGCCATGCGAGGCGACATTGGTGTCGGTCGAGAAGGCGATGACCGGAATATTGGCGGTGCGCGCGACCTGACCGACCGCGGCGACCGATTGCGCGAACAGCGGCCCGAGTATGAATTGGGCGCCCTCCGCAATGACCTGCTCCGCCGCTTGCCGAGCCGTTGCGGGGACGCCGGCGTCATCCTTCACCAGCAACTGGATGTTGGGGGAGTTGAACTCGGCGAGCGCCATCGCGGCGGCGTTGCGCATCGCCTGGCCGGCGAAGCCGGCGTTGCCGCTTGCCGAGAGGGGCAGGATGAGACCGACCTTGACCGTACCGGTTCCGAGCGTCGTCCCGGGAGCGACCGGCGTCTGCGCCGTTGGCGAAGACGGGGTCGAGGAGAAATAGTGCGAGACGTTGGAGCAGGCACTGAGCAGCGTCCCCACGCCTGCCAGCAACCCGGCAAGTGAACGGCGCCGCGACAGCATCGCCGCCGGCTTCCCGATCTTTGCTTCCGGCGGCAACGGCAATTCTCCTCAGCGGCCCACGCGCCCCACGCGCCCCACGCGCCAGCGGCACATAGGGCGCTGGCAATCTTGTCATATTGGCGGCGAATGGTTAACCAACCGAAAAGGATAAGGAATTTGCCATAACCGTGACGCGGCGGACCACGACCGTTAGAGTCAAAACCTATAAACCTAAATCCGTGAGTTGCGGCCCTAAAAGTGCTCGCAAACCTCTTGGAATTTCAGGCAAATTAGGAAAATCGAACAAGTGCGGAGCGGTTCCAATTTGGAGACCTCTAAGGTGGCTTATTTACTTACAAAGTCAAAGGCTTCCGCGCAATGAGGTCCTCCAACTGCCGGATTTAGGATAAAATCGATCAGAGAAAACCATCGATCGCAACGGCTACCGTTGTTTCGAAAGGAATTTCCCTGTCAAGTGTGAAACCGCCGAAGGCGGCGGCGCTTCGCGCCGCACTTGACAGGGAAATTCCTTTCGCAAGTTTTCGTAGCCGTTGCGATCGACAGCTCCTTACGCCCGAATACCGGCAAGGCCAAATCGGACGCGCCATTTATGAGTTCTGACCGTTAGAGTGGCGGCGATGAGCGACAAGGCCGCCAGGGTGCCCGGTTCCGAGGATCCGAAAGACCGTGCATGGCGAAGGCATCGGGGCGACTACCGCCTTGATGCGGCAGGGCCTCCGGAAAGGCTGGCGCCCGGGCTCTACATCGTCGCCACTCCGATCGGCAATCTCGGCGACATTACGCTGCGGGCGCTTGCGGCGCTCTCCGGCGCCGACCTGATCGCCTGCGAGGATACGCGCGTGACGCGCAAGCTCCTCGACCGTTACGGCATTGCCAAGCCGCTCGCCGCCTATCACGACCACAATGCGGAGGAGGTGCGGCCGAAGCTGCTGCGCCGCCTCGCCGAAGGCGCTGCAATCGCGCTTGTTTCCGATGCCGGCACGCCGCTGATATCCGATCCCGGTTTCAAGCTGGTGCGCGCTGCCCGCGAGGCCGGATGTCCCGTGACCGCCCTGCCAGGCCCCTCGGCGCTGCTCGCAGCACTGAGCATCGCCGGCTTGCCGACGGACCAATTCTACTTTGCCGGTTTCCTGCCGGCTAAAGAGACGGCACGGCGCGCGCGCATCGCCGAACTGGCCGGTATCCCTGCGACCCTCGTGCTGTTCGAAACCGGACCGCGCATCGCTGCGGCGCTGGCCGACCTTGCGGCCGGCCTCGGCAACCGCGAAGCGGCGCTCTGCCGTGAACTCACCAAGCTGCATGAGGAAGTCCGGCGCGGCGACCTGCCGAGTCTGGCCGAAAGCTGCGCGGCGCGCGAACGGCGCGGCGAGATCGTTCTTGTCATCGCTCCGCCACAGACACCGCCGCGCCCGAGCGCCGCCGACACCGACGCCTTGCTGCGGCACGCGCTCGGCCGCGTCTCCCTCAAGGATGCCGTGGCCGAGGTGGCAGCGCAAACCGGCGTGTCGCGCCGCGAGCTTTATCGGCGTGCGCTGGCGCTGGCGAAGGAGAAAGAAATGCAGGACGTCGGCCGTGATACGGCGCGCTGAGCCGGTCGGGCCGGGCAGCCGGCGGCCGCGCCCCGAGCGCACGGCGGCGTTCCGCTTCGGGCTCTCCGCCGAAAGCCGCGCCGCGTTCTTTCTGATCGCCAAAGGCTATAGGATCGCAGCCCGGCGCTGGAAGACGCCCGTGGGCGAGATCGACATCGTCGCGCGCCGGCGTCGCACTCTCGTCTTTGTCGAAGTGAAGGCGCGCGATCGCGTGGAGGCGGCCGCGGAAGCGGTGACCGACCGTACGAAGCGGCGGATCGTGGTCGCGGCCCGGCTTTGGCTCGCGCAGCATCCGGGAGACGCCGAACGTGACATCCGCTTCGATGTGATCTTGGTCTCGCCGGGTCGGCTGCCGCGCCACATCGCCAATGCGTTCGATGCCGGCGTGTGATCGCCACGAGTGGGCGACGATCGTGCACAAATAGTCTCGCACGGTAGCGCCCAGCGGCAAAATTGCGTAGTGGTTGCCCGCGTCCGCCTTCCTCACCCGATCAGCCATGCGCCTGAACGTCGCCGTACAAATGGACCCGATCGAGCGGATCAACATCCGCGGCGATTCGACGTTCGCATTGCTCCTGGAGGCACAGGCCCGCGCCTATCCCATCTCCTATTACACGCCGGACCGGCTGGTGCTGCGCGACGGCAAAGTATCGGCCGCCGTGCAGCCGCTTGCGGTGCGCGACATCCTCGGCGAGCATTTCACGCTCGGCGAAAAGCGCCAGGCCGACCTTGCAAGTTTTGACGTTCTCCTATTGCGCCAGGACCCGCCCTTCGACCTCGCCTATATCTCCACGACCCACATGCTCGATCGCATTCACCCCAAGACGCTGGTGGTCAACGATCCGGGCCATGTCCGCAACGCCCCGGAAAAGGTTTTCGTCACCGAATTCCCCGACCTGATGCCGCCGACGCTCGTCACCCGCGACCTCGACGCCATCAAGGCCTTCCGCGCCGAGGTGGGCGACATCGTCATGAAGCCGCTCTACGGCCTCGGCGGCCAAGCAGTGTTCCGGCTTGCGCGCGACGACCTCAATTTCGGCTCGCTCTATGATCTGTTCGCAAACATGTTCCGCGAGCCCTGGGTGGTGCAGAAATTTTTGCCCGCGGTACGCGACGGCGACAAGCGCGTCATCCTCGTCGACGGTGAATTCGCCGGCGCCGTCAACCGCATTCCGGCGGCGGACGACCTTCGCTCCAACATGGTGCGCGGCGGCGTACCGGTGGCGACGGAGCTTTCCGACCGCGAGCGCCACATCTGCGAGCGGCTCGGCCCGGCGCTGCGCGCGCGCGGCCTCCTCTTCGTCGGCATCGACGTGATCGGCGGTTTTTTGACCGAGATCAACGTCACCTCGCCCACCGGCATCCGCGCGGTAAAGAATTTCGGCGGCCCCGACATCGCCGCGCTGATCTGGGACAAGATCGAGGCGAAGCGGAAGGCGAAATAAACGCGCGCGTCACCCCTCGCTCTCGATCTTCTCCCGCGCGGCGCTGGCGAGAAAGGCGGAGCGCGTGAGGCCGCGGCGCGCGGCGGCTTCGTCAGATCGCATGGAGCAAGCCGGCATCAAGCGACAGATTGGCCTTGACCGGGCGCCCGGCGTCGAGCACGAGCGATACATAGGCGAGAATGCCGCCGCACGCGAAGGCGTCGGCAACCTCGGGATCGGACCGCAGCTTCTCGGCCGAGCGCGGCTTTGGAATCTTCTCGCCGTCGGCGCGCGCGTCCTCGACCCATAAGGTGACCGCCTCGACCGCATTTCGCAGCGCCGCGTCGACGGTGAGGCCGCCGGATGTGCATCCGGGCAGATCGGGAATGACGACGCCGAAGGCGCCGGGCTTACCGTCCACGATAGCGACATAGCGCGCCATGAAATTCTCCGTTCACTCCCATCCCGCCTGGTGCGCAATAGCGCGGGCGACGGTCCTATCTACCACGCTGGAAATTTTCCGCTCTTCTTGATCTGCACCCACAGGCCAGTGCGCACCGGCCGGCGCTAACCCAACTTGCGCAGTTTAGGGTCAGTTTTTGCCAATTCACAAGAAGCGGTGTGAGTCGGATCAATGGTTTAGCGGGCTCGGGGAGCTGATTTGGGCATGTAGTGCCAACCTTGGGCCTTTTCAGAAAGCGGCGAGTCGGATTTGATTCGGCGCATGTATCTGCGCCACACGATTCGCAGAAAGGACGGCAAGGTTCACCGCTACTGGTGTCTGGTGCGCAGCGTGCGTATTGGGCGGCGCGTCATTCAGCAAACAGTGGCGCATCTTGGCGAGCTTGATGATCGT
>JAKAPE010000049.1 GCA_021811945.1 Pseudomonadota bacterium
GTTCGATTTTGGGCCGGCGGCAACGCGGGCGGCACACCGCCGTCGCGCCGCCCGGGCTCGCCTGTCGCTGGAGTTGGCGCCATGAAGCACAAACCGTGCCGGACAGCCGTGGGTCAAGCCCGGCCATGACGCGTTGAGTGGAAACAGGCTCTATCTTGGGAAGCGAAAGCGGTCCATGGTCTTAACTTATGCGAAGACGGGATCGTATTTGGCGCGCGAGCGCTTTATGAGACGATGCTTCATGCGGCCGTTAGCATATCTGGTGCCTATCGCGGGTCGCGCCATGCCGACCCTAGGGATCGTCGGCTGCCATGTGGGCGAGCCGTGGCGTGGCCGGTACCCGCCGGTACCCACGGGCTACTTAGCTGCAAACTCCCGTCCGAAGAGCGGAGGTACCCATGCGCGTGACCATGATCGGTGCCGGCTACGTCGGGCTCGTTTCCGCCGCCTGCTTCGCCGACTTCGGTCATGAGGTGAGCTGCATCGACAAGGATGCCCACCGCGTCGCGGCGCTCAACCGCAGCGAGGTCCCCATTTTCGAGCCGGGCTTGAGCGAGCTCGTCGAAAACAATGTCCGTCAGGGCCGGCTCGAATTTGCGGTGGAGGCGACCGGCATCGATCGCACCGATACCGTGTTCATCGCCGTCGGCACGCCGTCGCGTCGCGGCGACGGCTATGCCGATCTGAGCTTCGTCTATCAAGCCGTGCGCGAGATCGCGCCACTGCTGGCGCCGGGTACGGTCGTGGTCACCAAGTCGACGGTCCCGGTCGGCACCGGCGACGAGATCGAACGCATTCTGCGCGAAAAGCGCCCGGGGGTCGACTTGCAAACGGTCTCCAATCCGGAATTCTTGCGCGAAGGTGCCGCCATCCAGGACTTCAAACATCCCGACCGCATCGTGGTGGGGACCGATGACGCCCGCGCACGCGCCGTGCTCGCCGAGATTTATCGGCCGCTCTATCTCAACGCGGCGCCGATCATGTATGTCAGCCGGCGCACGGCCGAACTGATCAAATACGCCTCCAACGCCTTCCTGGCCACCAAGATCACCTTTATCAACGAAATTGCCGATCTTTGCGAGCTGGTCGGCGCCGACGTGCAGGACATCGCGCTCGGCATGGGTCTCGATAATCGCATAGGCGGGAAATTCCTTCACGCCGGTCCTGGCTTCGGCGGCTCGTGCTTTCCCAAGGACATGGCGGCGCTCATCAAGACGGCGCATGATCACGGTACCCAATTGCGCGTCGTTGAGACGGTTGCCGCCGTCAACGAGCAGCGCAAACGGGCGATGGCGCGCAAAGTGGCAGCCGCGCTCGGCGGCTCGGTCCGCGGCAAGATCATCGCGGTGTTGGGCCTCACCTTCAAGCCTAACACCGACGATACCCGCGACTCGCCGGCGTTTCCCTTGATCATGGCGCTGCAAGACCTCGGTGCCGCAGTGCGCAGCTACGATCCTGCCGGCATGGAGCAGGCGAAGCCGGCGCTCCCTTCGGTGACCTACTGCACCAGTTCATATGCTGCCGCCGAGGGCGCCGACGCGGTCGTCATCGTCACCGAATGGGAGCAGTTCCGCGCCCTTGATTTCGATCGCCTGCGCAGCGTGATGGCGCAGCCCGTTATCGTCGATCTGCGCAATGTCTATCGGCCCGACGAGATGCTGCGCGCCAACTTCCGCTATGTTTCCGTGGGGCGTGCCTAAAGCGGAATTCCGATCTGATTGAATCAACCCCTCAAAGGGTGAAGAGGGCAACGAAGAAGGGGCATTTATGACCAAATCCGTCCTTGGCATCATTGGCGGCTCCGGCGTGTATGACTTGCCTGGCCTCGAGCGCGCGCACGCGAAGGCCATCGCCAGCCCTTGGGGCAAGCCGTCGGCGCCCTTGCTGATGGGCGAGATTGCCGGCCTGCCGGTGGTATTCCTTTCCCGGCATGACAAGGGGCATCGGCTGTCGCCTTCCGACATCAATTACCGGGCCAATATCGACGTGCTCAAGCGTGTGGGCGTCACCGATCTCGTCTCGCTGTCGGCCTGCGGCTCGTTCAGGGAGGAACTGCCGCCGGGCGCCTTCGTCCTGATCGACCAGTTCGTCGACCGCACGCACAAGCGCGAAAGTTCGTTTTTCGGCACCGGCTGCGTGGCGCATGTCTCCATGGCGCATCCGGTGTCGCCGCGGTTGCGCATTCATCTCGCTGCGGCGGCGGCGGCCGAAAGCATCGCCGTGGTGCGAGACGGGACCTACGTCTGCATCGAAGGACCGCAATTCTCCTCGCTGGCCGAAAGCCTGACCTACAAGGGTCTCGGCTATTCGGTCATCGGGATGACCAACATGCCGGAAGCAAAGCTCGCCCGCGAGGCGGAGGTCTGCTACGCGACCGTCGCCATGGTGACCGACTTCGACTGCTGGCATCCCGACCACGATGCCGTCACCGTGCAGGACATCATCAAGGTGCTCAACGCCAATGCCGAAAAGGCCAGACGCCTGGTGGCGCGTCTCGCCCGCGATTTTCCCCGTGAGCACGAATCGTGTCCGATGGGCTCCGACCGTGCCCTCGACAATGCGCTGATCACCGCCCCGGAAGCGCGCGATCCGGAACTTCTGCGCAAGCTCGATGCCGTCGCCGGCCGGGTGTTGTCGCAGGTTTGACGCAGCCGTCAGCGGCGCAGGCCGTCGAACAGGGCCTTGTAGAACAAATTCGGCGCCTGGATTTGCGGCGCATGGCCCAGATCCGCAAACTCGACGAGTTGCGCATGGGGAATGCGCGCCGCCGCCTCCTTGCCGAGCACCGGATAATTGCCCAGCGTCGCGCGGACGGCGGGCGGTGCTAGGTCCTTCCCCACTGCGGTCTTATCCTTGTCGCCGATCATCAGCAGAACAGGAACGGAAATATTCTGCAACTCGTAGACGACGGGCTGGGTGGAAACCATGTCGTCGACCAGTGCTGCATTCCAGGCCACGATCTCGTGCCCGGGGCCGCGATAAAGCCCCGCCAGCATCTGCACCCAGCGCTCGAATTTCGGCTCCCAGCGTCCGGCGTAAGAGGGCGCGCGCTCGTAATTGCGCAGGCCATCAGCGGTCGTTTTCAGCTCCTGGCGGTACCAGGCGTCAACGCTTTGCCACGGCACGCCTTTCGCCTTCCAATCTTCAAGTCCGATCGGATCGACAAGCACGAGCTTGTCGACGGCTTCCGGGTACATCAGAGCGTAGCGCATGCCGAGCATTCCACCCATGGAATGACCGATGACGACGCTGCGCTTGATAGCCAGCGAAGCCAACAGCGCGCGGGTGTTGCCGGCAAGCTGCTGTAAGCTGTACTGGTAATGCGCAGGCTTGGTCGATTTGCAGAAGCCGACCTGGTCGGGCGCGATCACCCTGTAGCCGGCGCCGACAAGCGCGGCGATCGTTCCCTGCCAAGTGGCGGCGCAGAAGTACTTCCCGTGCAACACCACGACCGTGCGGCCGTTCGGCGCCGCCGGTTTCACGTCCATATACGCCATGTCCATGGCGACGCCTTGGGAGGTGAAGGCGAAATGCGATACCGGCCAGGGATAGTCGAAACCCTGCAACTGCGGCCCGTAGGCCGGCCTGTCATTTGCCGCGATTGCGGGCAAGACGGCGGCCAAAGCGACAAGCAAGGCAATGGCCGGCAACAGGCTCGCTCGAAGATGGGTTAAGCGCATAATCCAACCTGCAAAACGGAAAATCGAAAACTGCGGTTCCCTGGGGCGCACACTACCCTTTCCCGCGCCAAGCCTTCAAGCGTCCGGCGAATGCCCGGTGCGCGCGCAAACAGTGCCGCGGCGCGATCATTTGTAGCGCGCGCAGCCGATTCGCTCGCCGTCCCCAACGTAAGCCTCGGAAGCAAAACGTGTTCGCGGCGCCGCCGAAGTTAGGTCGCCAGCCGGCTTGGGGCGTGCTAGGAAAGGGCGGGCGGCCGCAACGGCGGGGCAAGAATCCTTGGGGTAATTCTTGGGGTCAAGAGGTGTTGGGGTTATGGGTGAGGGTGCCATGTTGGGCGCGCAGGATAAGCTGCGGCTCGGGGTCGTGGGGGTGGGCGTCATGGGCAGCAACCATGCGCGCGTGCTCTCGGAGATGGCCGGCGTCGAGCTGGTGGGCGTTGCCGATCCCGACCCCGGGCAGCGGCAGCTTTTGACGGGCGCGCTCCGCTGCCCGGCCTACGACGATATCGAGGCGTTGCTGCAGCAGGGAGTTGATGCCGTGGTTATCGCGGCGCCGACGCACTTGCATCACGATCTGGCGATGGAATGTATTTCCCGCGGCGTCGATCTCTTGGTCGAGAAGCCGGTCGCGCCTACGGTGGAGGAAGGTCGAGCCATCGTCGCCGCGGCGCGCCGCGCCGGCGTGACCCTCATGGTCGGCCACGTCGAACGCTTCAACCCTGCGGTCGAGTCGATCAAGCGGGCGATCAAGGGCCAGGATATTCTCTCGATCGCCATCACCCGCGTCGGCCCCTTTCCGCCGCGCATGTCGAACGTCGGCGTGGTCATCGATCTCGCCGTCCACGACATCGACCTTATCCGCTGGTTCACCGATTCGGAGATCGTGGAAATCCAACCGCAAATGTCGAGCGCGGTGGCCGAGCGCGAGGACATTGCGCTGCTGCAGTTCCGCACAGCCTCGGGGGTGCTCGCGCACATCAATACCAACTGGCTCACGCCGTTCAAGGCGCGGACCATCCATGTCGCCACCCGCGACAAATATCTGATCGGCGATCTCTTGACGCTGCAGGTCACCGAATGCTTCGGCTTCCAGCCGGACGGAAGTTATTCGATGCGGCATTTGTCGGTCGGCTATTCCGAGCCGCTGCGTGCGGAACTGCTCGCCTTTGTCAAAGCCGTCCGCAGCGGCTCGACGCCTGCCGTGACCGGGGAAGAAGCCGTTGCCAGCCTCGAAGTCGCCATCCGCTGCCTTGATGCGCGCGCCGGACAAATGAGCGTGCCGCAGCGTAAGGGGCCGCGGCGCGTGGCCGGCTGAGCATGTTTGCTGAACAGTCCTTGCCGAGCGCAACGAAGCAATCTAGCGTCACCTTCGGATGGGACGTGGAGAGAGATTGCTTCGTTGCACGCCTCGCAATGACGCTGTGGACGGTGCAATGAACCAACACGCACGGCTGGACGCGAGGGCGATCCCGTTCATCGATGTCGCCGCCCAGCGCCGCCGGCTCGACCGCGCGGTGGACGAGGCGGTCGCGCGCGTCTTGGCGCACTGCCAATTCATTGAGGGGCCGGAGGTGCGCAACCTCGAGGCCGAGCTTGCGGCTTTCTGCGGCGCGCGGCATGCGGTCGCCTGCTCAAGCGGAACCGATGCGCTGCGCCTGGTGCTCATGGCATGGGCGATCGGGCCGGGCGATGCGGTGATCTGTCCCGCCTTCACCTTTTGCGCGACGGCGGAGGTGGTGATACTTGCCGGCGCAACGCCGATCTTTGCCGATGTCGATGCCGAAACGTTCAACATCGATCCGGCAAGTGGCGAGCGCGCGGTGGCGACGGCGAAAAAGCTCGGGCTCAAGCCGCGCGCGATCATCCCGGTCGATCTGTTCGGCCGGCCAGCCGATCACGACGCCATCGCCGCCGTGGCCGCTGCCCACGGCCTCTTGGTACTCGACGACGCGGCGCAGTCTTTCGGCGCAGTTTATAAGGGCCGCAGGCTGGGCGCGCTCGCGGCAGCGACAGCGACCAGCTTCTTTCCCGCAAAACCGCTCGGCTGCTACGGCGATGGCGGCGCCGTCTTCACCGACGACGAGGTGCTGGCGGCGCGGTTGAAGAGCCTGCGCGTCCACGGGCAAGGCGTGGACAAGTACGATGCCGAACGGATCGGTCTCACCGCCCGACTCGATACCATTCAGGCGGCGATCCTTCTGGAGAAGCTGAAAATCTTTCCCGAAGAAATCGCGGCGCGCAATCGCGCGGCGCAGCGCTATAGCGCTGCGCTCGAAGCGGTCGCGACCGTGCCGCGTGTCGGCGACGGGGCGACCTCAGTCTGGGCGCAATATACGATTCGCCTTGCTGGAGGCCGACGCGATGCGCTGGCGGCCGCGCTTAGGGTTCAGAGCATTCCCACGGCGATCTATTACGCCAAGCCCTTGCACCGCCAAGCGGCGTATCGTCGCTTTCCGGTTGCCGCGGGCGGCCTGCCGGTGAGCGAATGGCTGGCGGAGGAAGTCATCAGCCTGCCGATGCACGCTTATCTCGACGAGCCAGTGCAGGACCGCATCATCGCGGCGGTGCGCGCGGCGCTGAAGGGGTGATGCATCTCAAATCCTCCCCCATTTCATGGGGGAGGATATAAGGTGCCCATGATCCAACGGTTTCTCACGGTCGGCGGCTTTACACTCGCCTCGCGCCTCTCCGGCTTTCTGCGCGACATCATGCTGGCCGCGATCCTCGGCGCCGGACCGCTCGCCGACGCCTTCTTCGTCGCCCTGCGGCTGCCGAATCATTTCCGCGCTATTTTCGCCGAAGGCGCCTTCAACGCCGCCTTCGTGCCGGCGTATGCCCGCATCCGCACCGAAGGCGGTCCCGCGGCAGCGCGTACTTTTGGCGACCGCATCTTCACGCTGCTGATCGCCGCGCAGGCGCTGTTGCTGGCGCTCGCGCTTCTGTTCACGCCGCTGGTGATCGACGTGCTGGCGCCGGGCTTTTCCCGCGAGCCGCACGAATTCGCGCTGGCGGTGTCCCTGACGCGGATCACCTTCCCCTATCTTCTGCTGATTACGTTGGTGACGTTGTGGGGCGGCATTCTCAACGCAGTCCACCGCTTCGCCGCCGCGGCTGCGGCGCCGATCCTGCTCAACCTGTCGATGATGGCGATGCTCGCAGTGGCTTATCTGTTCCCGAGCGCTGCTTACGCGGCCGCCTGGGGCGTGCTCGTCTCCGGGGTGTTGCAAGCGGTACTGGTCGGAGGCGACGCATGGCGCACCGGCGTTGTCACCTTCTTCCGGCTGCCGCGGCTCGACGCCGATGTGCGCCGCTTCTTCAACGCGCTTCTGCCGGCGACGATCGGTTCGGCCGGCACCCAGCTCGCTTTGTTTGCCGACACTATCATCGCGAGCTTTCTTTCCGCGGGCGCTATTTCCGCGCTCTATTACGCCGACCGGCTTGACCAATTACCGATCGGGGTGATCGGCATCGCCGTGGGCACGGTGCTGCTGCCGGTAATGAGCACCCGCATCGCCGGCGGCGACGAGGCCGGGGCCCGATCGGCGCAGAATCGGGCGATTGAATTCGCCTTGCTTCTTGCCGTCCCGTGCGTCGCCGCCTTTCTGGTGGTGCCCGATCTGATCATGCGCGGCTTGTTCATGCGCGGCGCCTTCACCGTCGCCAATGCCCATGCCGCGGCCATGACGCTCGTCGCCTATACCATTGGGCTCGTCCCGTTCGTTCTCATTCGCAGCGTGGTCGCTCCGTTCCTCGCCCGTGGCGACACCGCGACACCGATGAAGGCGGCACTGACCGGCACCGCCGTCAATATTGTCTTCAAGGTGGCGCTGATGGGGCCGCTGGCACAGGTGGGCCTGGCGCTGGCCACCTCGATCGGAGCCTGGATCAACTTCGTCCTCGTGCTCTTTCTCGCCGCGCGCGCCGGCTTCATCGGCATCGATGCCGAGCTGCGCTCGTCGCTCGGCCGGTTGGCGGTCGCCGGCCTGGCGCTGGCGCTCATCCTCTTTCTGGCAGCGCCGGCGGTCGCCGCGCTGGTGTCCTCGCTGCCCAGGTTTCGCAACGTCGCCGACTTGCTGCTGCTGGCGGCGGCCGGCGGATTGTTTTACGGCGCCGTTGTTTTCGCCCTGTTCGGCAAACGTTGGCTTGCGCGCCTGGGCAAGAGCGGCCGCGAAAGACTCGCTTGAGGCAAGTATCTTTGATCCAAGTCAAGGCCGGCTGGCGGCATTGTTGTAAAAGTAAAAAGAGAGCCTGCCATGCCTGCCATGCCGATCATCAACACCGTCATTCTTATCGCTGCCGCTCTCGCCTTTGCTGCATTGCTTTCAGCGGTTCTACTGTGGGGCCGATATCGGACACATCATACCGCTCGAAAAGTCGGCCACCACGGCAGAACGCCGGCTCCGTCGTTGAGGCTGGTTGTGAATAATGGCGAGCGCGTGCACGCCCGCGAACAGACAAAGGCCGCTGCAAAGCCGGCAAGGCGTGCCTGAGAGTTGCGCGGCGCAAACGCGCCTGCCGCGCCTTACCGTTCGAAGTGGGTCGATACGTCGTCGATCGGCTGGGCCGAGTCCATCTTGATCAGTCTGATCCGGCCATGCGCGGCCGCGAGCGCCGTTGCCAGGTCGACACGGCGGATCGACTGATCATTATAGGTTTTGAAATACCACCGCAGATTTTTCAGATCCGAGGCGCTGGTCCAGACGGTGGACTCGATGTGCATATGGCCATTCTCCACGTCGCGCACGGCGCCGTAGGGAATGTCGAAGTTGTTGAGGATGTGGAACGCCCGCAAGACGGCCTGCGTCGCCGTCGCGGAAGGCAGCGCCGATTGTGTGAAGACGACGGCGCGCACGAATCGCGACGGCGGCGTGAAGTCGCCCGGCAAACCGTGCAGTCCCGAGCCATGGCCGAGCTGCGCCAGCGTGATGCCGCCGAGGCCGAGCGGAGGAACGTTGGTCGCGGTGAGGTTGAGATAGTTGCGTAGATTGGTCATGTGCCAGTCGAAGGTCGGCGAATTGGTGATGACCCCGAGCGGGTCGTCATAGATCTTCAGCGTCTTGTTGAGCGGCTCGATCACCAGCGATTTGCCGCTGCGGTCGTGCACCACGAAGTGCAGCGGCGCCGGCTGACCGATGGCGTCGATCACCACCGGCACCAGCGCGACGTTGTTGAAGTTGGCCCTGACCTGCTCGACATTGGCGAAATTGCCGAGCAGCCAGTTGGCGTATTCGTGCGGCGCCATGGCGCGCGCGGCATTGTTCTTGGTGGCCTCGGGATAGCTGGCGTAGCCGGGGAAATAGAACGCGCCGACATAGAGGCCTTGGTCGTTGATGCCGTCCACGATCGCGGTGAGGCCGTTGGCATTGGCGCCGAGGAAACCGTATTTGGTCTGGTAGCGGATGCCTTTGCCGCCGTTCGGCAGCGTACCGGTCAGCACGGTGCCGGCCGGCACGACCAGCACGTCGGAGTGCAGATCGAAGCCGTACTCCAAAGTGCGCGCGGCGACCACGCTGCCGTCCTTGGCGATGAGGCGGATGCCGGTGCAGGCCTGCGCCGCCGACGCGAACCCCAAAGCGGCGGCAAGAACGCCGAAACGCAGCGAGCGCAACATGGCGCCTCCATTGGCTTTCGACCAGGAAACAAATATTAGGTGCAGGGGAGCCGCGGAGCAAGGCTCAGGTGCCGTTACGATGAGCGAAATGATGTGGAAGATTTTCTCATCAGTCTTAAATTGTTCTGGGCCCGCTCGATCGAATAGGAAGATTTGCTTTCGTTCGTCGACACACGGTTCGCCGAACGAAAGCCTGCCGATCCGGATTTGCGTACGGAGGCACGCCATGGCCGACGCAATGACTTTCCCCAACGGACAGCGCTGCGGGCGCGCAAGGGACTTCGGCGCCGCGTCCTGTTGCGTCCTCGCGGTCTTGGTCGCAGCCGCGCCGGCGGCCCTTGCCCGCTCGAATCCGCATGGTGCGGCAGCGGGCGCCTGTCCCCGAGGCAACGGCGGCATCACACTGTCGCCCGGCTTCTGCGCCACCGTATTTGCCGACAATCTCGGCCACGCCCGCCACATGGCGTTTGGTGCCGATGGGGTGCTTTACGTCAATACCTGGAGCGGCCGCTATTACCGCTATGCGAAGCCGCCGGCCGGCGGCTTCCTGGTGGCGCTCAAGGACACGACCGGCAGTGGCCGCGCCGACGTGATCAGACGGTTCGGCGCCGGCACGGCGCAAGGCTCCGCCGGCGGCACCGGCATCGCGTACTATGACGGCGCCCTCTATGCCGAACAGAACGACACGATCATCCGCTACGCTCTGCCGGCGAATTCCATCGTGCCGAAGGGGCCGCCGGAAACCGTCGTTTCCGGCCTGCCGCTCACCGGCGACCATCCGATGCATCCGTTCGTCATCGATCGGCAAGGCCACATCTATGTCGACGTCGCCTCGGCCACCAATTCCTGCCAAGTCGAAAACCGCATTGCCGGCTCGCCCGGCCGCAAGCCCTGCACTGAACTGGAAACGCGCGCCGGCATCTGGCGCTACGACGCCGACAAGACCGGCCAGCATTTCTCGCCGGCGGCGCGCTACGCCACCGGCATCCGCAACGGCGAGGGCATGTCGTTTGACGCCTCCGGCCGGCTGTTCGTGACCCAGCATGGCCGCGACCAGTTATGGGAGAACTGGCCGGGGTTTTATACCCGCGCCCAAGGCGCGCGCGAGCCCGCCGAGGAAATCGTCGAACTCGAACGTGGCGCCGATTACGGCTGGCCGGAATGCTATTACGACCGGGTGCGGAAGAAGCTCGTGCTGGCACCGGAATATGGCGGCGATGGCGGCAGGAAGGTCGGCGTCTGCGCCGACAAGAAAGGTCCCGTTGTGGCGTTTCCTGCGCATTGGGCGCCGAACGATCTTTTGATCTACACCGGCAAGGCCTTTCCGCGAGCCTATCGTGGCGGCGCCTTCGTCGCCTTCCACGGTTCGTGGAACCGCGCGCCGGAGCCCCAGGGCGGCTATGATGTCGTGTTTCAGCCGCTCAAGGACGGCAAGCCGTCAGGCCGCTTCATGGTCTTTGCCGACGGCTTTGCCGGCGCCGTGAAAGAGCCGGGCCGGGCCGCCTTCCGGCCGTCGGGTCTTGCCATGGGACCGGACGGCGCGCTCTATATTTCGGACGACGTGCACGGACGCATCTGGCGCGTTACCTTTCACGGAAAGGGGAGCAACGCTGCGCCAGCCTCGGCTCCCGCTGTCGCGGCAGAAAGTTCCGGCATGCCGGGTCCGCCGGAGGGCATTCATCCCGGTGCCGGCCGCGCCGGTATCGCCTCGCTGCCTGTGCCACCCGGCGCCAGCAAGGAAGAGGTCGCCCTCGGCGATCGCATTTTCCACGGCGAGGCCGCCGAGGGCACTTGCGCGGGCTGCCATGGCTCCGATGCGAAAGGCTCTCCGCAGGGCCCTTCGCTGGTTAACGGCCGCTGGCGCATCGGTAACGGCAGCCTGCAATCGATCGCGCAGGCGATCGCCGATGGCGTGCCGAAGCCGCGCCACTATGCCGACCCCATGCCGCCTAAGGGAGGCGCGCCGCTGTCGAATTCCGATGTTGCCGCCGTCGCGGCCTATGTTTGGGCGATCGGCCATGTGGAGAGGAAATGAATCCGCGCAGCCGCGATGAGCCTCTCACCCGGAGGGTACCAGCCTCGATCAGCGCGCGCACTCGATGGCGATGATATCGTCGCAACGGGCGTTGCGGCAGGTGCCGGTCGAAGGAATGGCACCGGTGATGTCGTCGCGATCGACCTTGCGGTACGACAGCGCATGAGCAAATGCGCGCGACCGACAATAGGAATTCGCCGCCGCCGCGCCGCAGGGCGCGCCCGAGGCGAGACAACGGTCGATGCCGTAGCCGCCGGCATCGTTGCCGATGATGAACAGACGTTTTTCCGCCTGCGCGGCGGCTGCGCCGAGAAGCACAGCAGCGACGGCGGCGGCGATCACAAAGCGCATGGATCCCCCTTGGCCAAAGAGCGCTGCCCAATTTGGTTTGCTGCGATCGTGAAGAATACAACTTCGGAGTTAAGGTTTCGTTAGCTCCCGACCCTACCAAGAACGTTTGCAGGAAGAGACCCTGGCGAAGATTCGCCGGCTCGATTCGTTCAACCATTGCAGAATGAGGGCATTTGCGATGATCCCGCGTTCCTTCCCCGTTCGGTGAAGCTCGCGCGCGACCTGCTAAAGACCATGTCAAGGCGAACGGAGTTCTATTCGCGGGGGAGATCGTCTAATTAGAGGACGTCTGCTGTTCCAGCCGCAGCTGCATCAAATAAGGATCGAGCGCGGCGAGCGTGCGCTCCAGCGCGCCGCCAAGCTTCTCGACCGTCGCGGTGGCGGCATCGGCTACGGCGCGGCGTCCCGCGGGGTTGGCGAGCCATGCCAGCAGGCGCGCGGCCAATGCTTCCTCGTCGGCGACGAGTTTGGCGCCGCGCATGCTGTCGAGCGCGGCATAGATTTCGGCGAAGTTCCACACATGCGGACCGTGCAGGACGGCGGCGCCTGATTTGACCGCCTCGACCGGATTTTGGCCGCCGTGGCTCGCAAGCGAGCCGCCCATGAACACGACGGGGGCGAGCCGGTAGACCAGACCGAGTTCTCCCAGCGTATCGACGACATAGACATCGATGCCGGGCGTCGGCGGTTCGCCGCGCGAGCGCAGCGCCACGGCAAGGCCGGCAACTTTCGCGAGCGCGGCGATGGCGGGGCCGCGCTCGGGATGGCGCGGCGCGATCAGCGTCAGCAGCGAGGGATATTCTGTCCGCAGCCGCTGATGCGCGGCGATCACCGCGGTCTCTTCGCCGGCGTGGGTCGAGGCCGCGGCGATGACCACACGGGCGGCGATCAGCGATTTCAGTTCGTCGAAGATCGGCCCGTCGACCGGCGGGGCGGGCACGTCGAGCTTGAGGTTGCCGACGCTGCTCACCCGTGGCGCGCCGAGCTCGGCATAGCGCGCCGCGTCAGCGCCCGACTGGGTCAAGCACAGATCGAAGCGTGCGAGCAGCGCTGCGATCGCACCCGCAAACAGGCGCCAGCGGCGAAACGAGCGCTCCGACAGGCGGCCGTTGACCAGGATCATTGGAATGTCGCGGCGCGCGCTCGCCAGAACCAGATTGGGCCACAGGTCGGATTCGACGAACAAGGCGAGACCCGGCCGCCAATGATCGAGAAAGCGGTCGACGAAGCGCGGCGCATCGAGTGGAACGAACTGGTGCAAGGCGCCGGCCGGTAGCCGCTGGTCGGCAAGCGTCGCCGAGGTGACCGTGCCGGAGGTGACGAGCACGGCAAAATTCTGCGCGCGGATGCGCTCGATCAGCGGCACGACCGCGAGCATTTCGCCGACGCTTGCCCCGTGCACCCAGATCAAGGGACCGGCCGGACGCGGCCGGCTCGCTTCCCCGGAGCGCTCCGCGAGCCGCGACGGACTTTCTTTGCCGCGCTCAAGCCGCCACGCCAGCAACCGAGGCACCAGCGGCGCTGCCGCCAGACAGGCGAGACGGTAGACGCGCAGCGCAAGCGGCAGACGATCGCGCACGCTCAGCCTCCGCGACGCCGCCGGGCGCAGCGCACGGCCGGCGAAATCTTCTCAGCGCGGCGGCCGCTGGCTCTCGGGATCGAGCAGCCGGTGCAGATGAACGATGAAGTAACGCATCTCGGCGTTGTCGACGGTGCCCTGCGCCTTCGCCTTCCACGCCGCATAGGCGCTGGCATAGTTGGGAAAAACGCCGACGATGTCGAGCTTGCTGAGGTCTTTGAATTCACTGCTCGCCAGATTTTTCAGTTCGCCGCCGAATACGAGATGAAGCAGGTGCTTGAGTTTACGTTTTTTAGGTGCGACGTCCGCCATGGCCTTGTTGTTGCGCGCGCTCAATCCGGTGCTCTTTCTCTGCATCCTTACAAGGACGCAATCTGCCGCCGTCGCAAAAGCTCGATGAGCGTCGCATGCCGGTCCCGCCCCGCCGCGACGAGCGCCCCGTGCTGCGGCAGCGGACGGTTGTAGGTGATACGTCCGCCCGCGAAGGTCGTCATCGCGCCGCCAGCTTCGTGCACCAAAAGATCGGCCGCGGCAAGGTCCCAGTCATGGCTCTTGCCGCCGGCGAAGGCGACATCGAAGACGCCTTGCGCCACGCGGGCAAGCCGCAAGGCGAGCGACGGCAGCCGCGGCATGGCTGCAAAAGGCGGAGCGATCGCGGCGAACCGATCGAGAAAGCTCTTCGGACCGGCGACGCGGGTCCGCGCCAGCGAAGAGCCCGTAGTGGCCGCAATCGCGGCGCCGTTAGCGGTTGCGCCGTGGCCCGCGGCCGCCAGGAAAAAATCGTCCGCGACCGGCGCGTAGAGGCAGGCCGCGATGGGTCGCCCGTTCTCGACCAGGGCCGCAGAGACGACCCAATCCGGCAGGCCGGCGATATAGGCGCGAGTGCCGTCGATCGGATCGACGATCCACACATAACGCGCGGCAAGTCGGGCCGGATCGTCCACGCTCTCTTCGGAGAGCCAGCCGAAGCCCTCTTCGCTGCCCGTCAGCCTTTCGCGCAGCAGCCGGTCGACGATGAAATCCGCCTCGGAAACCGGTGACCCGCCTTGCTTGGTCCAGTGGTCGAGAGGCCGGCGAAACATCTTGAGCGCCAGCGCGCCAGCCTCGCGCACGCAATCGCCAAGCCGCGCGGCTGCTTGCGCGGGGTCGACGGCCTCAATGGCCGGCAACGGTCAGGCCTTCGACGCGGACGGTCGGCGCATTGGTGCCGTAGCGGAAGACGAGGTCGTTCGCCGCGGTGAGCCCGGCGAAAATATCGAAGAGATGGCCGGCGATGGTGACTTCGCTCACCGGATAGGTGCATTCGCCTCGCTCGATCCAGAATCCGGCGGCGCCCCGGCTGTAGTCGCCCGTCACCAAGTTCACGCCCATGCCGATCAAATCGACGACGAAAAAGCCGTCCTCGATATCGGCGATCAGCTCATTCGTGCTTTTGCCGCCGGGGGCGAGATAGAGATTGGTCGGGCCAGGTGAGGGCGTCGACGACACGCCGCGCCGCGCATGGCCGGTGGTCTCAAAGCCGAGCTCGCGCGCGGTCGCGCAGTCGAGCAGCCAGGATTTCAGCACGCCGTCCTCGACCAGCTTGCGCCTCCTGCCGGCGACGCCCTCGGCATCGAACGGCCGCGAACGCAGCCCGCGCGGCCGCAGCGGATCGTCAATGATATCGATGCCGGAAGCGAAGATTCGCTCGCCGAGTTTTTGGCGGAGAAAGCTGGTCTTGCGCGCGATCGCGCCGCCGTTGGCGGCGCTGGCGAGGTGACCGACCAGCGCGCCGGAGACGCGGGCATCGAACACGACCGGCACGCGCCGTGTCGCCACCTTGCGCGGGTTGAGGCGCTTGACCGCGCGTTCGCCGGCGTTGCGGCCGACCGTCTCGGCGCTTTCGAGATCGGCGGCATGAAGCGTCGAGGAGAAATCGTAATCGCGCTCCATGCCGGTGCCTTCGCCGGCGATCGCCGTCATGGCGGTGCTGTGGTGCGACGCGATTGTCGCGCCGTGAAACCCATGGCTCGTCACCAGAACCATGCCGCCGATGCCGGCGGAAGCCGAGGCGCCGCCCGATTTGGTGACGCCGCCGACCGCCAGCGCCGCCGCCTCCGCGGCGCGCGCACGCTGTTCCAATAGATCGACGCCGGGCATGTCGGGATCGACAAGATCGAGGGCCGGAAAACTGTGCGCCAGCAACGTCGGATCGGCAAGCCCGGCAAACGGGTCCTCGGGTGCCGCGCGGGCCATGGCGACCGCGCGCTCGGCAAGCGCATCAAAACCATCGCCCTTGAGATCGTTGGTCGAAACAACCGCCTGCCGGCGGCCAAGGAGAACGCGCAGGCCGAGATCGTCGCCTTCCGAGCGCTGGGTTTCCTCGACGGCGCCGTCGCGCACATCGACGGAGAGCGATACCGAACGTACGGCCAGCGCATCGGCCTGATCGGCGCCGGCGCGGCGCGCGGCGCCGACGAGATTTTCGGCGAGATCGACGAGGTCGGATTGGTCGAGAAGTGTCGGCATTTTACTCTGTGACGGTGAGTTCAGGTGAGAGCACGGGCGAAGATACGGCCAAGATGTGGCTTGTGCGGCGCGATTCAACCTCGACCGGCGCAGGTCTACAGCAGAATGTAAGGGCAAATTGCGCAGGCCGCAGCAACCAGCCATCAATCATGGAAGGCTTTTGCGATGTCAATACCGCCTCTTAACCAGGGATCTTAAGCCGATTGCGACCGGCCTCTGGCAATTTGGCGGCAACCGGGCGCAAACGGCCCGACGGAGCACGATCCGAACAGCCGGGCGTAGTCTTTTGGCAGGATCGTCCTCCGCAAAAAAGCTTCGGGGCGTCGAATGGAAGCCGGCAGGACCGCTGCCGGGTCGAGCCGCATCGGGGTGTCCTTTGGCGCCGAGGCGCTGCGGATCCCCGGGGCACCCCATCGCGTCGGCGCGACGGGCGCGCCGTTGCGGCTCGACCCCTTCTCTTTGCCTGTGCGTTTTGCCGCTGCCGACGAGGCCGCCGACGGTTGCCTGCGGATCGTCGATCTCTACCGCGAGCGCGTGGTGCTGCGGCGGTCTTTGCGCGGCATCCGGATGGCGCTCAACGTGCCGGTCAGCGCCTTCCGCGGCGTCGCCATCCGCGTTGCCGGAAAACCAGGCGCGTGGCCAAGCGCTATCTCGGTCGTGCTCGAGCACGGTGACCCCGCCTTGTCGCTGCCGCTCTTCTGTGCACCTGAGAGCGATGACGTGCTTGCCGAGTGGCAGTCCTGGGGCCGCGTGCTCGGCCTGCCGCTTCTCGTCGCCGAGCCCGACGGCAGTTTGAGCGAGCCCTTTGCACGGCTCGGCGCGCTGCGCATCGAACCTCCGGCTCGGCGCCGTCGGCGCCGCACGGCCGTCGCCCGCCGCCGCCCCGCGCTGCTTCACCGCCGCCGCGTCGATGCGCCGGCGGAAATGCCTGCCGTGCACCGGGGCGCGTGCGAGATCATCGCCCGGGATTGAGGCCAGGATCGGCTCTTCGCAATGACGGAGTCCCGCCATAAAAATCGCGCGGCAGGCACTGCCGCGCCGCGCGTTCGGGTGCGCCGATATTTTCCGGCGTCGCCGCCAGAATGTCCTGGCGCGCCTGCCACTGCGCGGCGCGGGGCACGACATCGATCGCACGCCTGAGACAGTCGTTCGGATCGCCGCGGCAGGCGCCTTCCCTGCGGCAGCGCTTGAGACGACAAGTGCGCCAGAGCGCGAAGGCGTCGCAATAGCGCCGCTGCTGGCGCGCCGCCTCTGCCACGAACCGCGCCGCATAGCGCGCGGCAGTGAGCTTTGCTTTGCGCGGCGGCCGAAGCATGGTTATCCCGTCGTCTCCGCTTAAAGCATCACGCTGCGCGTCTTACGCTCCCTCTCCCCGCACGCGGGGAGAGGTGAAAAGAAATTCCCTCCCGCGGCGCGTTTTTTGTTCGCGCGTCCGAGTTCTAAAAAGTTACGCCGGCAAAAAACGCCGATTTTCGGGGCTTTCTTTTCCTTTCCCTCGCCGCCGGAAGCAAAAGGAAGCGGAACGCCGAAAGGCGCAGTTCACCAACCTCCGCATCTCGCAATGCGGCGCGCGCCTTGCAAAGCGCGCCCGCCTTCCGGCGTTCCACCGCGGCTCTCGCCAAGGGGACTTTCGTCGCCCGAGGCTCAGCGTCAGGCCATGCTTCCGGGGACTCGGCCGGAGCGCGCGGTCCTATGGACCGCCAACCGGGGCGAAGACCGCGCGCTTCTCCACGGGCGTTACCCGCGCCGGAAAAAACAAAAGAACCTGTCCCCGTCCAGCGAAGCACCTCGCGCGCCGGTCATAGTGCCGGCAGGATGATGCCCAAGCCGCCCGGGAGCGGGCCGTATCCTCCCGCCCGCGGGCACCGCACTCGCTCCGCTTTCCGGAATACCTTCGCGAAAGGCGTCCTTCATCGAGCGAGATTCGGGACGTGTGTAACGGAAATGGAGCCAGATGTCAAGAGATAATGTCTCCGATAAGGCAACATCCGTGACGGTCATTGCCGGGCATGACCCGCCTGCGGGCCGCAGCCTGCAACGGCGTGAGGTGCCGAGCGATCTTCGGCGGGCGAAGGCCCGGCAATCCAAGCGGCATGTGGAAACAAGCGGCATGTAGGAATAATACCGGCCGCAATTAGAAATGACTCATCACCTGTTCGCCGTCATCCTGAGGCGCGCGCCCATAAGCGCGTTTACGCGCGTCTTCGACGCGCTATGGCGAGCCTCGAAGGATGCGGCCCGAGCGCTGGGGCCGTGGCGCCTTCGAGGGCCGCTTCGCGGCCACCTCAGAGTGACGGAAAATAGGGTGGTGTTTATTGCCGCTGGTATAAGCATGTTTGCGGAAACGGATTCCCGCCCGCTCGACCCGGCGCCGGCGCAGCCAAGCCGCCAAGGCCGCTTTCGCGGGTTAACAAGGCCGCTTTCGCGGGTTAAACGGACGGACCGGCAACTGGCGCAAACGTCGGGAATGACCCAATGTCATCATCGCCAATCCGACTTTGCCATGCTGCACAAAAGCTGCTGCGTCTGCTACCCTGTAACCCTCAGCCGGGGGCCAAAGATGAGGCAACGGGATTTCATCGCGATACTCGGTGGGCTTGTGGCCTGGCCGCTCACGGCTCGGGCGCAGCGGCCGCACCCTATGCGGCGCGACGGTTTCATCGCTGGTGGATTCCATCCAGTGCCGTTGCAGCCAACGCTTAATCATAAGGAGCATTGGCGCCTGGCATACGTGAGTTTGGGGGGCTAAGTGTCGCAAACACCAGGCACGACGCACCGAAGGTTTCAGTTCGTTCTGATCAAGCCCTCGCATTACGACGACGACGGCTATGTCGTCCGCTGGTGGCGGGCAATGATCCCCTCAAATTCGCTGGCCACGCTGTATGGGCTGGCGTTGGATTGCGCGGCGCGAAATGTGCTCGGACCGAATGTTACAATAGACATTGAACCGATCGACGAGATGGTTACGCGGGTGAATATCCCAGCGATCATCGCGCGGTTCCGTCGTAACGACAATTTTGGTCTGGTCGCTTTGGTTGGCGTGCAATCGAACCAATACCCTCGGGCGCTCGACTTGGCGCGGCCGTTGCGATCCGCGGGAATCCACGTGGCGATCGGCGGGTTTCACGTATCCGGCTGCCTGGCGATGCTTGACGGACGTGCCGTTGGCCTCGATGTCTGCCGCGAACTCGGCATTGCGATGTTCGCAGGCGAGGCCGAGGGCCGGCTCGACCTCGTGCTGCGCGATGCTGCCGAACACCGCCTGCAGCCAATTTACAACTTCATGAGCGATCTGCCACGATTGGAAGGAGCATCAGTGCCATTTCTGCCCGTTGCCAACGTTCGACGTACTATCGGAAAGAACTCTAGTTTTGACGCCGGACGCGGCTGTCCTTATCAGTGTTCGTTCTGCACCATAATTAACGTGCAGGGACGCAAGTCGCGCCACCGTTCAGCGGACGATGTCGAGCGTCTCGTGCGGTTGAATTGGTCGCATGGCGTCAAACGATTTTTCATTACGGATGATAATTTCGCGCGCAACAAGGGTTGGGAAGCTATTTTCGATCGCCTGATCTTCCTACGCGAACATGATGGTATTCGGCTCGGCCTGATGGTCCAGGTAGATACGCTCTGTCACAAGATCCCCAATTTCATCGAAAAGGCAAAACGTGCTGGCGTGACACGCGTTTTCATCGGATTGGAGAATATCAATCCCGACAACCTTGCGTCTGCCAATAAGCGTCAAAATAAGATCATCGAATACCGCAAAATGTTGCTATCTTGGAAGAAGCAGGGGATCATCACCATTGCGGGGTACATACTCGGCTTCCCTGCCGATACGCCAGACAGCATCAGGCGCGACATCAAGATTATCCAAAAGGAACTGCCGCTCGACATTCTCGAATTTTTCCATCTTACTCCACTACCCGGCTCCGAGGATCATCAGCGCCTCTGGAAAACGGGCGTCGTAATGGATGCCGACCTGAACAAATATGACCTCGAACATGCCTGCACCGAGCACCCGCAAATGAGCAAACAGGAATGGGAAGCGACCTATCGCGAGGCCTGGTCGCTCTACTATACCCCTGAACATGCAGCGACACTGTTGCGCCGGGCAGCCGCAACTGGCGTCTCGCTTGGTAGTCTTGTCAAATTGCTCGTCAGATTCGCGATAGCGGTACGTGTCGAGAAAGTGCATCCTTTGCAGGATGGCATCGTGCGAATGAAGCGTCGGTCGGAACGACGGCCTGGTCTCCCACCCGTCAGTCTCTGGGTGTTCTGGCCACAATTCGTTATGGAGACATTTCGCAAGCAAGTGATTGCGATCGGTGAGCTCGTAAGGCTGGTCCGCATGATGCGGTCGATCCGGCGTGATCCCAATGCGCGTAATTACAGCGACCCAGCCCTGATGCCAGTTTGCGACGACGATCGGGCCTTTGATCTGCTGACGAAGACGAGCGGTGCGCGGGCTGCAGTCGCCCATTTCGAGCGTGTCGAGCAAATAATTCGCGTGCCCGGCTCAGCCCTGGTATAACGCTTCACTAAACCCCGACCACGCTTGCTACCCGCGGTGGTTCGGTAAGAGCCTGCCCACCCGGCGGCGAATCGCGTAGAAGCGGCGCATGGGTGCGAGCCTGCCGATCATCGCCGCCGCCGCCGTCATCGTCGCCGCCGCGGCGCTCGCCGCGCTGGCCTATCTGCTCCGGCAGGCGCGCCGGCAAGCACAGCCGGATGGCGCGATGGCCGACCTGACGCGCGCCCACGCCGAGGTCGCGGCGCGCCTCGAGGGCATGATCGGGATGCTGGCCAAGGGGCAATCGCAGCTTGCGCATACGATGAACGAGCGCCTCGATTCGGTCTCGCAGCGGCTCGGCGATTCGCTCGAAAAAACCAAGCAGCACACCGTCGAAAACCTGCAAAAGCTCAACGAGCGGCTTGCGGTCATCGACAGCGCGCAAAACAACATCGCCGCGCTGGCCAAGGAGGTCACCTCGCTGCAGAGCGTGCTCGGCAACAAGCAGGAGCGCGGCGCCTTCGGCGTAAGCGGTCCTCTGGCCCCACGTCTCTGAGTGCTTGACATTGGCCAGGAGCGTCCCGGCGTCACGCCGCGAGTTTGTTGGTGGAGTGCTCGGCGGCC
>JAKAPE010000325.1 GCA_021811945.1 Pseudomonadota bacterium
TTGGGGGCTCTTCCTCGGCGGCCTGGTGCCGGCGCTGGTCTTCGGGGTGGCCTTCGGCAATCTGCTGCAGGGTGTCCCATTTCATTTCGACGCCGATTTGCGCGGCGTATACACCGGAACCTTCTTCGGTCTGTTCGATCCCTTTACCGTGCTTTGCGGCCTCGTCAGTGTCGCGATGCTGGCCGCGCACGGAGCCGCTTATGTCCATATGAAGACGCTGGACGTCATCGCCGGGCGCGCCCGTTACGCCGGCATCGGTGCCAGCCTGCTGACGCTCATTCTCTTTGCCGTCGCCGGCGTGTGGATCTACGCCGGCATCAAAGGCTACGCGCTCGCGCAGCCGATGGACCACGCGGGGCCTTCCAATCCGCTGCACAAAACAGTGGAGATGTCGGTCGGCGCCTGGTTCGACAATTACCATGCCGAACCGTGGACCGGCGTCGCGCCGGCCCTCGGCTTGTTCGGACCCTTGCTGACGGCGCTGTTGCTCTTGGCGCGCCGGCCGCTCGCCGCGTTTCTCGCAAGCGCTCTCGGCCTCATCGGGATCATCGCGACGCCCGGTCTGGCGATGTTTCCCTTCATCCTGCCGTCCTCGTCCGAGCCCGGCGCGAGCCTCACCGCGTGGGATGCGTCGTCCAGCCAGTTGACCTTGTTCGTCATGCTGGTCGCCGTCATCGTTTTCCTGCCGATAGTTCTCGCCTACACGGCCTGGGTCTACCGCGTCTTGCGCGGCAAGGTGACGCCGCAGATATTCGAAATCAACCGGCAGGCATATTAATCGGGAGAGAATTCATGTGGTATTTCGCCTGGGTTCTCGGTCTCGGCCTCGCCTGCGCCTTCGCGATCTTGAACGCGATGTGGCTTGAACTTGATCCGGAATATGTTGCAAGCGTCAGTGGCGCTCCGCGGGAAGAGGATGAGCGGCCCGCGGCCACCTGAGCATGGTTCAACGACCGCGCCACACGCGCAATGACAGTGGCGATTCAACTGACCGAGAACCGTTTTGGCGCGCGCCTCCGGCACGGCTCAGCGAGCTTTGCTTGCCGGCCGGATCATTCCCCACCCGACCCGCAGCGGCGGCAGCCAGCCGCCTGCGGGCCGTTCGAAGGTTTCGGGCACTTCGGCGACGAGATCGGGGAAACGCGCTTTGATGGCGGGCGGTGGATCTGGATTAGTCTCCGTGGCCGGCCAGACGATGACCGCGCCTTTCGCGTAAATGTCTCGCGCCGTGACCCAGGGTGAGCGTTCGGGATCGGTGGCGAAATAAATGCTCGGCCGGCTCGGTGCCGCAAGCGCCACCAGCGCGGCGAGGCGTCCATCGCCGCTGACGATGGCAAGCGGGCGTCCGGTGCGGCGCACGAAGCTTTCGCCAAAAAAACGGCCGATGGCCGCTGCCGGCCGCGCCACTTCGAGATCGGTGACGCTGGTCCACGGCAGGAGGACGATCACGACCGGAACGAAGAGGACCGGCACCAACAACAGGCCGGCCCAAGCGAAGCCAAGAATGCGTTGATAATGGAGTGCTATGCGATCGCCGGCGGCGGCGATCGCGGCGAGGCCTGACAACGTGAGCAGCGGCGTCAGGCCGCCGACCGGCAGCCGTTCGTCGACGAGCACAGCGATGATCGTCGCCAGCAGGGCCGGGGCTGCGGCAAACACCTTGACATAAGTCACCGCAAATGGATCGGCCGGCGCACGGGCGATCACCGCGGCCGAACCCGAGAATCGCGGCCAGCCGCTTGCCACTGCAACAAGGATGGCGAGGCCCGCATGCACGATCAGAACGGCGCTGAGGAGCCGCAGCCAAGCGACAGTGTTCTCGGCGGCCATGCTGGCATCGCGCAGCCGCTCGAAGATCGGACCAAGTTTATCGCCGGCGCCTTCGAGCCAATACAGATGGAAAGACAGAAAGAACACCAGGCCGCCAGCCACGATCCGTGGGTCAACCGTGGCGAGCGCCGTCCGCCCGCGTGTCGTCAGGACCGTGAACAGAACCAACAGACCGAGAAGGAGGAGGGCGGCACTGGTCGTGAGAAGGATGAGCGCTACGGCGCCGCCGAGGACGTACCACGAAAGCCGCCGCTTCTCAGCGACGGCGCGCCAATAATGCAGCAGCGCGACGGCCCAGAGCGCGGCGGCGACCAGCGGCGGGCCAAAATCGGGGCTCGGCACCGTGAAGACGGAAATACCGACCATCAAAAGCACCGCCATCGCGGCGTGCGTGGCGCCCATGATGGTGCGGCCGAGGGCGAACACGCACCAATAGATCGTGATCACGCAAATCTGTGCCAGTGCGTAAACGCCGACCATGCCGGCGGTGCGAAACGCGATCTCGGCCAGCCAATAAGCAAGCGGCGGCCCGAAATCGCCGCGCAGCGGAAATTCGTGCCCGATGGCGAGAACCTGCGGCAGGCCACCGGGCGGCGCGGAATAGAAAATCAACGGCACGGCAAGCCAGAGTGCCGCCTGCGCCAAAGTCGCCAGCCAGAAAACGAGCCGCGGGCGTGCGCGCAAGGCTTCGACGTAAAGCGGGACGTAGAGCATCTTGGATGAGATTAGAGCGGCAGTATGTCGGCAACGAGATCATCGGCTTCGGCGCCCAATGCGTCGAGCGCCCCGGCGACCGGCGCGAACGAGCGGCGGTGATGGATCGTCGGCCCAAGCCGGTCGAGAGCGGCAAAATGCTCGGGCACGCTGTAGCCCATGTGGCGCTCGAAGCCGTAGCCGGGATGCGCGGCGCCAAGGCGGGCCATGAGCCGGTCGCGCGTTACCTTGGCGACGATCGAGGCGGCTGCAATCGAGGCAATGAGTCCGTCACCGCCGATAACCGCTTCGCAGTCGCAGCCGACGTCGATGCGATCGCGGCCGTCGACAAAGACGAGCCGGGGTTTTGTCGGCAATGCACGGACGGCGCGCGCCAGCGCCCACAGCGATGCACGCAAGATATTATCGCGATCGACGCGCGCCGGCGGCGCCATCGCCACCGCCACCTGCGCTCGCGCGCAGATGCGCTCGTAGAGCACCTCGCGCCGCGCCGGCGTCAGCTTTTTGGAGTCGTCGAGGCCGCGCGGCACGTCGTCGGGATCGAGGATCACGGCCGCAGCGACGACCGGGCCGGCGAGCGGGCCGCGCCCGGCCTCGTCGCAGCCGGCCACCGGCCATATGCCGCGCTTGAGCGCCAAGCGCTCGCGGCGGAAGGTCGGGCGCAAAACCTCTTCGCCGAGCGGCAGGCGCGGCGGCTCGGTGCGCTTGGGACTCATGCACACATGATGACCACGTCGCGGCCCGATCTGCAATGCGGATGATCTTGGCGGAGGATCACGGGGCGAAGACGGAGATGAAGTGACAGGCCGTCGCCGGCGAGTCGCCTGATCTCACACGGCCAGCGCTTGGGAGCAACTCATGTAATTCCGTCATCCTGAGGCGGCCGCGAAGCGGCCCTCGAAGGATACGGCCGAGGCGTTCGGGCCGCATCCTTCGAGGCTCGCTTCGCTCGCGCCTCAGGATGACGGTAAACATCTATTGCCGTGGTTATTGATCGCCTCGCCGTTCTTCCGCAGCGCCTCAAGGTAGCCGAGCAACGCCTCCTCGGCGTTCTTGACGGCCTCTTCGTAGCTCGCGCCCCAGCTATGGCATCCGGGCAGCGCCGGAAAGGAGGCAAGATATCCGCCTTCGTCCGGGTGGAATTCGATGGAGAGCGAATATGCGAGCGTTTTGGGCATGGGATTACGTTTATCACACCGATCGGTTGAGCGCATCGGCGCCACTACGCTGCAAGGAGAGGACTCGACATGCTGGGAACAAAATGCGAACATGAGGCTTCCGTCCGTGGGAGGGCAGAATGAAGTGCAGCGGGTGGCGGCGGATTGGAATAGTTCTTTCAGTGATCTGGTTTGTGGGCTTTGGCGGGTTTCTTTGGATTGCCAGCGTGAACCATAATGCCGGCCTTTACGGCCTTCGGCTTCGAATGTGCGACGCGATATTGGATGCTGATAACGAAGCATTACAACACATCACGAAGCAGGGAGATCGGGCTCTAAAAGCATTTGATAATTCGATGACGCGCGAGAAATGCGGATCAGATGCTGAGAAGGTATTCTTAGATCGCGATGAGCAACTATATCGCGGAATTCCGATACTCCTCGGCGTTGACTTCGCGACTGTCATCGTCGGCTGGCTAATCGTTTGGGTCGTAATTTCGATTTTTCGCTGGATCAGTCGTGGTTTCGCTTCGGCGTGACTAACGATAGATCGGAGAGCGGGCATGAGCGAGAATTACAGGCGTCTAACTATCGAGGGCAAGCCGGCGAAGCCGTTCCGCGTGTACTGGTGTGATGTGAACGATCAGCCATTCGCGTGCGATGCCGAGTACGATACGGCAGTCGAAGTGCTAGCCCGGATATCTCACACTCTCCTTTGTAAGTCGCCGATTGGGGCGGGGGGAGAAGTTTCGTCAGCGATGGCGTGGTTTTCGGTCGGCGAGTTTGTCGCTGCTTCGCGGCGGGCGAGTCTTCGG